>NZ_JAMYQY010000004.1:0-348904 GCF_040321125.1 Mesorhizobium sp. M0518 | reverse complement strand
ATTCCCCTATTCCCCTATTCCCCTATTCCCCTATTCCCCTATTCCCCTATTCCCCTATTCCCCTATTCCCCTATTTCCTCACCCCATCCCCGTGACATGGCGCAGCCAGAAGGCCAGCGCGATGAAGCCGATGATGGTGGTGACGCCGGTCCAGTCGACATTGGCCTTCTTCACATCGCTGATGATCTTCACCAGCAGCATCCAGGCCACGAAGATGATCGGGAGAATGATGACTAATCTGATCATGCGACACCTCTGCGCAAAGCGATTGCACCTTCCCCAGATGTAGGAAGCAATCTAGGGCTTTTCAGGATGCCCTCGCCGACGGGCCACGCGGCATGCCAGGAAAAAACGGAGTTTTGTCTTTACTGGCGCAACAAATATGCTAACCGGAGCGCCGTGCCCTTGTAGCTCAGCTGGTAGAGCAGCGGTTTTGTAAACCGAAGGTCGGCGGTTCGATTCCGTCCGGGGGCACCAGCACAGTGCGAAATGACAGATTCAAGCAATTAAATCTATCGTCGCCGAGTTCGACCTGCTGCCATTGCGACACCTTTTAAGAGTCGCCCCGCCCAAGGACAATTCCTACGGCAACCGTTCTGTAGAGGCTCAACGTCGACAAGGCGCCGCGCGTCCGCGTGCAACCATTGATCCCTTTCTGCATTGTTACCCGCATAACGAGCGGAGATAGCAACAATGTGGATCTTGGCGGCTGTTTGTATTGGGTTCGCGTTAGCCTTGTCTCTGGGGTGGGCTATGGGGCTTTCGAAGTAGGTGCACATAGTGATCCGCCCACTGAAGCAGTGTTCGCCTTCCAATACGCGGACTTGCTCTAATGAGAGGGTCGCCTCCGTTCGCTGCTGTTGGGTGTTGCTGATTGAGCAGTGTCGACAGCGCCGTAATAATCTGGGGAGGAAGAATGGCTTGACGATCATCACGCTGTCTGGGACGCCTTCAGACCCCCACAAATCTGCACTATCGCCGCTGATGTAGACCACAGGTAGGCTTGAGTTGCCTCGCCTTACATGCCTGGCTATTTCCCACCCAGATTCTCCTGAGCCGAGGCGAATGTCCGTAAGGAGGCCGGCGAACTTGCTTGGATCCTCATCAAACGCCTCCACGGCGGCTTCGGCATTCGGCACTCCTACGACGAGAAAGCCAGCTTCCTGCAAAGCTGTTTCAAGGTCGAGCAGGATCAGGGGTTCGTCTTCGACGACCAGAATAGCAATGTCGCTCATGAGGCCCCCTACGTCGGCCAAAGCAACGGCGGGACAGAACTTTAGTTCCATCTAAAGGGTAACTTGGATGTGATATGGCTTGGTATGAAACCAACCTACGCCTCGCTTTTGACCCGCCTATGAACGCCATTGACACCGTGCTGAATGACCTGGAGCTAGCACGTGCCCTGCGCGCCAGCCTTGCGCATGAGCGGGCCCGAATGCGTGCGCTGCTCGACGATATTGCTCATGTTCGCATGGAAGTCAGAGACGCCGCCGCAATCCGGTCTCATGTGCGTTCTTCACCCGACGACAAAAAGTTCTTACGGTTTGAAGAGGCCAGCGCGCCGTGTCTCTTCCCGCCCGCAACATAGCAACGGAGCCATTGTACGAATCGTACCCAACGGCTGGTTTGACGTTTAAATGTAGCCACTGATCGGTTTCAGGAGGATAAATCTCCATCGCCTGCTAACTTTTTGGGCGCAGGCGACTGAGAGATAGCTGAGATGCGGTGCTCTTGCCCCAAACTGGGAGGCGAGAGCGTGGCTCAGCTTCATCAACCGCACATCCGTAATCGGCTACTGACGTCTTTGTCGCCAGATGACTTCGCGCTCATCGCGCCGCATCTCGAACCGGTCACGTTGGGGGTCCGCGAACACTTGTTCAAAGCGGAGCAGCAGATCACGCATGTAACCTTCCCGGAACGAGGGATTGCCTCAATTGTCGCCGACACTGAGGAAGGACGGTTTGAGGTAGGCATGGTCGGATCAGAGGGCCTCGCGGGAATTTCTGTCGTGCTCGGCGTCGACCGCACGCCTCATACCTGCATGGTTCAGGCTGCGGGTGAAGCATTTCGTATTGGGGCGGCCGAGTTGCAGGCGGCGATGGACCACAGCCCCACGCTGCGCGAGCTTCTTCTTCGCTTCGTGCATACCTTCATCGTGCAAGTCAGTCAGACCGCGTATGCCAATGCTGGCTACTCCATCGAGGAGCGGCTGGCGCGCTGGCTGCTTATGACCCATGATCGGCTGGAACAGGACGACATGCCTGTAACTCATGAGTTCATGAGCATCATGCTGGGCGCGCGTCGCCCCGGTGTGACCCTTGCGGTGCAGATGCTGGAGGGCGTCGGTGCGATCAAGAACACGCGTGGTCAGATCCTGCTGAAGGATCGCGCCAAGCTGGAATCGATCGCAGGACAGGCCTATGGTTATGCCGAGAGGGAATACTCGAACGTGTTCCAGTTCCCCATCAAGCGAGAGCAATGAGAGGGGCACTTGCGCTACTTCATGAACGTGCGCTGCCGGGGAAGGCTAATCCCCGACCACGAGGGCGACGAACTGGCCGATGACAGCGCCGTGCACGGCCATGCATTGGCGAACGCGCGTGATCTCGTTTTCAACACTCGCATGGACACGATGCGCAGTTGGTTCGACTGCAGCTTCGAAGTCACGGACGAGAGCGGCAGAACGGTGCTCGTGATGCCGTTCAGCGAGGTGGTTGAGGATCGGTTCTGAACTGCCACCCGCTGCCCCATTCACGGCAGCGGCGGGCGTGTCCAAGGAGGACGTGCCGGGAGGGCGGTCCCTGCCAAGCCATAACCATTAGCATTACCTGATGTTCCATCAAGTAGGCCCGGACCACTTGGGTGAGTACCGATGCGGGTCCGACCAAGGTTGCCCTTTCTTCGACCAGCAGCGCGGGGCGCGCTGCCGCTAAGAACCCCTAAATCATCGGGCAGCCCTCATGTCCCTTCATTGGTAAGCGGTCTCGGCCGCACAATGTTCAAATCAAACTTGGTTGGCAGGTCGGGTCCCGTATTGTGAATGGCGGTGGTCGTCATTCGATGGACGGGCGGGATGATTACCATCCGGACGTTTCGTTCAGGCCAGAGCGGCTTTCCGAAGATCAGGAACGCGACTGCTATCAGGACGGCGACCAACCCCGCTGCAAATGCGTTCGCAATGATCTGGCCAAGCTGCATGCGCTCTCCGTGAATGATTACCCGCCACGCCAAGCGAGCCGTGGCGGGTAATCAACGAACCGGCGATGAAGGGACGATGATCGACGGCCACGTTCCCAATGTCGAAAAGGCTGTGTTGTTTCAGGGGTCAGACCTTTGCGCCTCGGCATCGGGCTTTAGTCGGACCCAAACAAGGCCTTCGCGGTTGCGTCATTGGCAGAGGGTTGGCGTAGCAGCGTCAACGCGAAGGCCCGTCACTGATCAGCAATGACGAGCCCAGCCTCGAGACCACTTGGCGGGGGGCTAAGCCAAGCTAGCAACCAAACTTCATTTTCAGAACCAGGTTCCCTTGACCTGCAAAAATCGGAGTTTCAGTGGGGCCGCCCCCACTTCCGGGCAGAGGCGGACCGGCCGAGGCTTGGGTGCCTCGACCGGCAGCGGGCACGCTGCCGCTTTTTCCAACCCGCATTGGCAGCTCGTCGAGCTCCCGCCTCCTGTCCTGGATGACATCGCGCTAAGGGCGCCCATCCACAGCGGACCGGAACTATTGCCGAGTCCGCCGCGTTGCCGGTCATGACTGACTACAACGAAACCACAAACCCGATCCTGACCGGTTTCAAGGGCCAGTGCCCACGATGTCAGCAGGGACACCTGTTCGCAGGTTACCTGAAGCTTGCTCCACGTTGTGATGTCTGCGGGCTCGATTTTTCCTTTGCCGACCCGGCTGATGGGCCTGCATTTTTCTCAATGTCGATAGTTGCATTCCCGGCCCTTGCCTTTGCTCTTTGGCTTCAGTTGCGGTTCGAGCCACCTTTCTGGATACACATTCTCACAAGCCTGCCCCTGACCATCGGGGCATGCATATTGTTGCTTCGACCGCTTAAAGGCTGGCTCGTGTGCTCTCAATATTTCCACAAGGCAGCAGAAGGTTCGATTGACCGAGATTGGCATGCCGCTGAGGCCGACCGCCAAAGGTTGGAGCCGCACGGCAAATAGATGAGGCATTGGCCCCTGCCGCGTGATATCAATCACTCGCCCCGCAGCACGCGCCAGATATCGGCCCAATAGGCTGTGACATGCGAGGCCGGCGCCGCCGCAGCCATGCCAGTGACGCCCAAGGCCCCCAGGCCCATCAACTTCCAACGGGTGACCTCGGCAGTTACAGGCTTCACGCCCGTAATATCCCGTTGAGCTTGGTAAAGCGGATATCATGAGCGAGCGCGAATGCACGTCTTGCTTGAACAGCTTGCTCACGTCCGAATGCTCGTTAGAGACGCCGCCGCCGCGATCCGCGCCCATCTGCGCCCGGCCCTTGCGTATCAAACCGTACGTTGAATCCTTCTTGGGTCACGCGTGAGAAGAGAGTAAATAAATCCTTGCGAGGAAGGGAGGCCGCGATGGTTGAAACGCATATGGAAGTCGCACGCGCGGCTATAGAAACCAGCTTTCGGTTGCGGCACCATTCCCTGGCCGGAACTGCCTCATTTCGCCGTGATATGGATCACTCCCGGCGCGCAATCGAGGCCTCGCGCGAACTGCTCAAGCGCCTCCGCCAACGTCACCGCGATGACATGGCCCGAGGTTGGGAAGATCCGGACCCGACTCCTGCTTCCGTCTCCGCCTTCGATGCTGATATTCTTCGCTCTGCATTTCGAGCCCTGGTCAGGGATATGAGCGTGCCTGAATGTCAATGGCGCGATTTGGCAGAGAGCCTGGTCCGCGAATATGTCGGGTGCGAGCAGATCGATGTTGGCTTGTTGGATTGGATCACCCACAAGTAGTCACCAACGCAAAACAGCCCGTCCCGCCCACATTGCCGGTGACACGAAACGGGCTGCAGAAGCCGGCATGCGGTGCTTCCTGCAATCCAACTTTGTGCGCGCACGGTTGTTCCGTCAGCTTCTGCTGAAAAGCGGGTACATTCTGCTGCCGTGGCCATTCGACAGTCGCTGGTAGAGTAGACCCGCCGCTCCATTTGCGAAGCGACGGGCTCTCGCCCACCCCATACCTGTCAGAGCAATTTAGATGCCAAACTTTTTGACCCGTTATGGGGCACAGCCGTCGCCTTTGCAGTCGGTTCTACCCCGCCGTAGGAGGCACCGGCCCAGTAATGTTCCACCGGATGAACTCGACTTCCTTCCCGGTGACTTCCCGCAACGCGTTTAACAGCACCTCATGCAGGACGCGCGTCTGCCTGAATCCGATTCTGCCTGAATCCGATTCTGCCTGCCGATCACCGCGCGCAGTTCGGGTTCTCCCCCCTCGCGCTTCACGGATTCGATGAACATCAGTTCGCCGAGCCCGTGATGCTCCAAATATTCCAAGTTTGCTGTCTTTTATGACACGCTCGCGACCTGGGTGGATGCCCCAACCCCGGTGAACGTGTTCCGGACCCTGACGGACTTGTAGACGTAGGCGACCCAGAGCCCTGTCAGCACAAACGAGACTATCGGGGCCACCAGCGCATCGCCTGCGAGCACCAGGCTCACCGGAACGCCCAGAACTGACGCAACCCAGATCGTGTCCAGGATGAAAACGACAGGAATCGCCAGCCACTGGAGCAGAAACAATTGCGGAAAGCGGTGGCTTCGCCGCAGCATCGAAACGAGCACAACCAGCTGAAGCGCCAGAAATGCCAGATTGAGAGCAAGTTCGCCATACACCGCCAGGGGTCCGTTCGGGAGGGTCATGAGTTGCTGGTAGCCGTCGGCCGAATTGGCGAAGTCGGCAAGTGTGCGCAACGGTGATAACGTCTGACCGATCGCCAGCAGCATTAACCATCCGCCGAAGCCCACAAGAGCCTCGGGATTCTGCGACGGCTTCGCGGCTGATCGAACAGCAAAGAAAACAGGCACGCCGATCAACAGCAGCAAGATCGCCCAATGCCAGATAGAAAACGTCCCCATTTACCCCTCCCCCGTTTTTGCTCCTATAAGTTGTATCAGGTTTTAAATTCAACTCAAGAGCCGACCTGCATCTGAAACCAGGTCTTATGCGGAAGCAACGCTTTCTCCTGCCCTTTCCTGCCACTCACACCGCAATCGCCGCCACCAGAATCCTGTTCTGCCTCCGTACCGCCGCCCGCAATTCCGCAATCCTCGCCGCATCGCGCTTCACGAATTCGATGAACATCATGTTCATGTTGTTGAAGATCAGTTCGCCGAGCGCTGCCCCGTCGATGTCCTGCCGCACAAGGCCGAGCGCTTGCAGGCGGACGATCAGGGCGCGGATCTGTTCCGTTAGCGCGCGGTCGAGCGCGGTGTAGGCTTGGCCGAACGGGCTATCGGGCAGTTGCGTTGAGATCGCCATCGCCTGCCGCCACATCTCCTTGCTGAGATAGTGCAGCGAGTGCTCGATATAGATGCCGATCAGCGTGTCCAGCGCGTCGCCGACATTGGCCGGCGGCCGGGCGACGACGCCCTGACCGGCATTCAGCACCTCGTTGACCTCCAGCGAGACGATGGCGCCGAGGATGTCGCCCTTGTTTTCATAGTAATTGTAGATGGTGCCGACCGAGACCTCGGCCTGGGCGGCGATCGCCTCGATCTTGGCGCCTTCGTAGCCGGCCTCGCGAAACAGTTCCGCCGCCGCCTCGATGATGCGTCGGTGCCGGTCTGCCTTTTGCCTTGCCCGCAATCCGCTCATGTCAGCCTCTTGCCATAAAAACAGAATTGACTCAATTTTAGAATTGGTTCAATTTTTTGCAAGAAGCCACAAAGGCAAGGGAGAACACTCGATGTCACACACAGCCAGCAATCCGCTTTCCATCCTGAGGACCCGTTTGCGCACAGCTGCCGCAGCCGCGGCGCTGCTGCTTTCGACGGGCGCGCAGGCCGCCGACCTCAACGCGCTGATCTGGTGCGATCATGCCGATCCGGCCTTGCTGCAGCCGTTCGAGGAGGCCAATGGCGTCAAGGTCAACGTCAAGGAGTTCGAGGGCACCGGCGCTGGGCTGGCCATCGTCGAGCAGTCGCAGCCGGGCGATTGGGACGTGATGGTGATCGACAGCATCGACGTGCCGCGCGGCGTCGAAAAGGGTCTGTTCGAGCCATTGCCGGACGACAAATTGCCGTTGGCCGATCTGTTCCCGCAGGTGAAGATGGACGGCTCCACCGTCGTCGGCGGCAAGCGCTACGGCATCACCGAAAAGTTCGGCTACAACACGATCGGCTACAACAAGACCAAGGTTGACCCCGCCGACATGCAGTCGATGGCAGCACTCACCGGCGACAAGTACAAGGGCAAGGTCGCCATCTACGACTACTACCTGCCGGTCATCGGCATGGCCGCGCTCGCGATCGGCAAGAAGACGGCCGAGCTCACCGAAGCCGACCTGCCTGCCCTCAAGGAAGAGCTCTTGAAGATGAAGGCCAATGCCAAACTGGTCGGCGAAGTGACCGCCAGCCAGACGGCGCTTGCGACCGGCGAGGTCGACATATTGGTCGGCGGCGGCGAATGGGTGACGGCGGGCCTGGCCAAGGAAAACCCGGCGCTCGACTTCTCCATCCCCAAGGAGGGTGCGGTGCTGTGGTCGCAGTCGCTGGCCATGTTCAAGGATTCCAAGAACAAGGACATGGCGCTGAAGTTCATCCAGTACATTATGAGCCCGGAGGGCCAGGCGCGCCTTGCCACCTCCTCCTGCTACTGGGGCATGCCGGCGAACACCAAGGCGGCTCTGACCGACGACCAGAAGAAGGTTTTGCGCTTCGACGAGCAGCCGGGCTTCCTGGCGCGCGCCCAGGCCTATCCGGCGCCGAACGCCGATCTCGACAAGAAGATGCAGGATATGTGGACCGAAATGCTGCAGGCAAAATGAGCCGATACCGCTCATGAGCAGCTCGGCAAATAACCCCCTGCCCCGGGCGGGCCGTGCTCTGACCCGGGCGAGTTCTACTCTGCCCTGGGCGCTGGTCACGCCGGCGCTCGGCTGGACGCTGTTGTTCTTCGTGCTGCCCTTCATCGCCATGGGGTTTTCCAGCCTGACGGCGCATGAGGGCGGTGGCCTCACGCTGTCCAATTACAGCCAGTTCTTCACCAACCCCTCCTACTGGCAGGCAATGGTGAACTCGCTGCAGGTGACCGCCATCGTCACCGTAATCTCGGTGCTGCTCGCCTACCCCTTTGCCTGGATCCTCGCCGAACAGGTGCCGGAACGCTGGCAGCGGCTGGCGCTGATGCTGGCCGTGCTGCCGTTCTGGACATCCTATGTCGTGCGCTCCTACTCCTGGCTGCTGGTGCTGGCGCAGAACGGCGTCGTCAACCGGGCGCTGACCGGCTCTGGCCTGATCAGCGAGCCGCTGCAACTCGCCAACACGCGTTTCGCCACCGTCACCGGCTTCGTGCACTTCTTCGTCATGCTGTTGACGTTGACCATCTTTGCCAACCTCAAGCAGCTCAGTCCGAGCTATCGCAAAGCCGCCGCCGATCTCGGCGCCGGGCCGGTGCGCACCTTCCTGCATGTCGTGCTGCCGCTGACCTTGCCCGGCATCATGGTCGGCGCCTTCCTCACCTTCGTGCTGTGCATCGGCGACTACATCACGCCGCAGATTCTCGGCGGCAACAACGAGCTTCTGATGCCGCAGCTGGTGATGATGCAGATCGGCCGGCGCGGCGATTTTCCGCTGGCTTCGGCGCTGTCGATTATCCTGATGGCCGTCGTCACCATCGCCTACCTCGCCTGCGCCCGTTGGCTGAAGATCGAGCGGGCCTGAGATGCGCAGGATTGTCCGCATCGCCTCCTGGCTCTACGCGATCGCCGTCTACGGCTTCATCTTCCTGCCGGTGGTGGTGCTGGTGCTGTTTTCGCTGCAGGCAACGTCGTTTCCGATCCCGCCCTTCACCGGCCCATCGCTGCGCTGGTACGACGCGGTGCTCTCCGACGTCAGGCTGACCTCGGCGCTGGTCAATTCGCTGCTGGTCGCGTCCATCTCGTCGCTCGCCGCCGCCACGCTCGGTTTCCTATCCGCCTGGGGCTTTGCCCGTTTCGTCCTGCCGGGCTCCGGCCTGCTACGCGGGCTGATCACGCTGCCGCTGACGGTCAGCTATCTCATCATCGGCATGGGGCTGCTGGTGCTGTTCAACTGGGCCGGCTTGCCGAAATCGCTGCTTGCGGCAGGGATCGGCCATGTCGTGATCAACCTGCCGCTGTGCTTTGCCATCATCTACAGCCAGATGGGCGACCACCAGATCAACATCGAACGCGCCGCGCGCGACCTCGGCGCGCCGGAATGGAAGGTGCTGCTGTTGATCACCGTGCCGGTCATGGCGCCGGCCATCTTCGCCGGCTTCTTCCTGTCGATGACCTTCTCCTGGGACGAGTTCGTGATCTCCTTCCTGCTCACCCGCTTCGACACCACGCTGCCGGTCGAAATCTGGAACCTCTTGCGTTCCGGCCTCAACCCGAAGACCAACGCCGTCGGCTCGCTGGTTTTCGCCGTTTCCATCGTGCTGGTCGTGCTGTTCGAATTGACATTGCTGCGCAGGAGAAAGGCATGACTGCGCCTTTGGTCGATATTCGCTCCGTCTCGCATCGCTTCGGCCAGCATACGGTGCTGAGGAACGTGTCGCTGCAAATCGAGCCCGGCAGCTACACGATCCTGCTTGGCCCCTCTGGGTCCGGCAAGACGACGCTGCTGTCCATTCTGGGCGGCTTCGTCACGCCCAGCGAAGGCAAGGTGTTCATCCGTGGCGAGGACTGCACGTCCGTGCCGCCGGCCAAGCGCCCGACGACGACGGTGTTCCAGGACTATGCGCTGTTCCCGCATATGAGTGTCGGCAGCAATGTCGGCTTCGGCCTGCGCATGCAGGGGGTCGATGGCGCGACGCGGGCGGCAAAGGCGCGCGCGGCGCTGGCCCTGGTTGGTCTCGCCGCTGCTTTCGACAAGAAACCGCACCAGCTTTCCGGCGGCCAGCGGCAGCGCGTGGCTCTGGCGCGGGCGCTGGTGATCGAGCCGGCGGTGCTTCTGCTCGACGAGCCGCTCGGCGCGCTCGATCTCAAATTACGCCGGCAGATGCAGGACGAGTTGAAAGCAATCCAGAAGCGCGTCGGCACCGCCTTCATCCACGTCACCCACGACCAGGAAGAAGCGATGGCGCTGGCCGACCATTGCGTGGTGATGAATGACGGGCGCATCGAGGACGAAGGCCCGCCCGAGCGCGTCTACGCACGGCCGGCGACACGCTTTTCGGCGACCTTCATGGGCGAAAGCACGATCCTTGCCGGCACGGTCACGGAGGCCGGGGACCGGACAGGCACTGTCGCGACGCCGGTCGGGCCGGTCTCGGTACCCGGCGCCTTGCCGGTGGGCTCTGGCGTTGTGCTGGCCATACGACCGGAGCATCTTGTGCTCGGCGCGGCTGCAGGCAGCGTCAAACTCGGTACTGCCAGAGTGAGCGACATCGTTTTCCAGGGCAGCTTCAAACGCGTGCTCGCCGTCTCCGTCGAAGACCCCTCGCTTCACTTCATCGCCAGGCTGCCCGCGATAGCTACCGTCCGGCCGGGCGACACGGTTGCCGTTTCGTGCGATACCGACCAGATCATTCTGCTGACGGATTGAAATGGGCACGCTCGCGGTCATCGAGGCACCAGACTGGTACGAGACCATCCGCATGAGCGATGGCGTGACCTTGATCCACGAGCCATGGATAAAACCGTTCTTCCGCTGCAACATGTGGCATGTGCGCGGCCGCGACCGCGATCTCCTCTTCGACACTGGGCTCGGCCATTTCAGCCTTCGGCGTCATGTGCCGCTGGTCAGCGAGCGCAAGCTGATTTGCGTCGCCAGCCATACGCATTTCGACCATATCGGCTGCCATCACGAATTTCCCGACCGCTGCGTACACGCCGCCGAGGCCGACATCCTCGCCGATCCGCGCAACGAATGGACGGCAGCCGGCACCTATGCGACCGACGAGATGTTCGATCGCATGCCGCAAGGCTGGGACACGGCGCGCTACGGCATTTTGCCCGCACCCGCCGGCCGTCTGCTCGACCATGGCGATATCGTCGATCTCGGCGACCGGGCCTTCGAGGTGATCCACACGCCCGGCCATTCACCCGGCGGCATCGCGCTTTACGAAAACAGGACGGGCATCCTGTTATCCGGCGACATCATCTATGACGGCCCGCTGATCGACGACGTCTACCACTCGGTTGTCGGTGACTATGTCGCCACGCTGCTGTGTATGCGCGACCTCGATGTCTCGGTGGTGCATGGCGGCCATTTCCCCAGCTTCGGCAAGGTGCGCTACCGCCAGCTTGTCGACGAGTATCTGGAACAGAAGCGGCAGGCCGGCTGCCATCTGCGGCAGCCCTGAAGCGGTTAGCGCATCAGTTCGAAATGCCGCGGGAACGCCTGATGCAGCAGGAGCAGCATGGTCTTGCGCAGCACGTTGGTGTCACGGCTGGACGGATTGAGATGGTCCCAATACCAGGCGCCATGAACCAGATAATTCAGGCTCTCCGACAGCGTGTCGATGTCGACGCCGGTATAACCGCCGCTGCGCGAAATCTCGATCAGCAGCTCGCGCGCCTCGGCGGTGTAGGCGAGATCGCTCGGAAGGCCGATCTCGTCGTAGATCTGCATGCTCTTGCGGTCGCTGGAGAACACGACAAAGACCGAAACCCATTTCGGGTGCTGGCGGGCGAAACGTTGCGCGCAATCGACCGCGCCCAGGGCCCGCTCAACCGGAGACAGGCCGGGCGCCCGCACCAACGTCACCCACAGCTCGTCATAGCGATCGCTGAGATACTGCAGGACGGCGCGAAACAGGTTCTCCTTGCTGCGAAAATGGAAGACGACCAGGGCATTGGACGAGCCGACATGTTCGGCGATGCGCTGCATGGTGACGCTTGCCAGCCCCTCCTCCGCGATGAGCTCGATGGTGGCGTCGATGATCCGCTGCACGCTGGCTTCGCCGCGTTCGCGCCGACGGTCCTTGGGCGGCGCGGCATCGTTTGCCGCACTTCCATTCTTCGCCATTGCGCCTTTGCGTTTTGCCGCCGCGGCCTTTTGTTGCGCCATCTTCGTCCAGCTCCTTTCGGACCTTCTGGCGGCGATCACCGGCGCCGCCACGGATCCGTCTATTCGAGATGTCCGGCGCCGGCTCACCACAACCGAGACCGCGGATCAAGCACCGGTGCGGCAAGGGCCGCAGCGCCCTGTTATAGCGACGGGCGCGTTTCGGCGTTTGTGTACCACTGCCCCTTGGCCGTCTCATAGGCCATGGCCGCGCGGAAAACATCGGCATCGCAATAGGTGCGGCCAACGATCTGGATGCCTGTCGGCACGCCGCTTGCCGCCCGGCCCGAAGGGATGGACAGAACCGGACAACGGCTCATCATGTTGAACGGCGTCGTCATCACCCAGCCAAGCGACGGGTTCACCTGCTTGCCGTTGATCTCGACCGTGCCCGTGGTCTGATCGAACTCCGCCGGCACGGAGGGAAGCGCGTTGGTCGGGCAGACCAGCACATCATAAGTCTCAAGCAGCGGCCCCAGCGTCTGGTACATCCTGGCCGCCACATCGAGGGTTCCGACAAAATCCGTGGCTTTGGACTTCTGCCCGTCCTCGGCGAATTGACGTGCATAGGTCGTCATGTCCTTGCCGTGCTCCTTGAGCAGCTGCGACAGCGAAGCGCCGAAGAGATGTTCGAGATAGGCCATGCCCGCCCTGAGCACGTCGTCGCCCCAGCCCAGATCGACTTCCTCGACCGTGGCGCCGAGCGAGCGGAACACGTCGCAGGCGGCAAGCGTGTTCTTGCGCACATCGGCGTCCACTTCGAAAGAACCGAGGTCCATCGAGAAAGCAATCTTCCAGCCCTTGATCGGCTTGTAGTCGCTGGGCAGGCGCAGTTTGGGGCGCAGCGTGGCGATGTCGAGCGGGCTTGGCCCGGCCATCACGTTCTGCAGCAGGATCGCATCCCCGACGTTTCGTGCCAAAGGTCCGGTGTGGCAGTAGAAATCGAGGTTGAACGGCGGCTCGTCCGGATTGCGCCCGTAAGGCGGCTTGAAGCCGACAAGACCGCAGGCCGACGCGGGAATGCGGATCGATCCGGCAATGTCCGAACCGGTGGCGATCGACGACGTGCCGGATGCCAGCGTCGCCGCGGCACCGCCCGACGAACCGCCGGGTGTGAAATCCGGGTTCCACGGATTGCGCGTCACGCCCCAGCGTTTCGACCAGGTATAGCCGGCGCAGCTGAATTCAGGCGTCGCTGTGCGGGCATGGACAATGCCTCCGGCCTTGATGATGCGCTCGTTCATCGTCGAGGTATGGCCGCCTATCGCATCCCCGGACAGCAGCGAGCCGTGCGAGGTCGGCTTGCCCTTGATGTAGCTCTCGTCCTTGATGCCGATCGGCAACCCCTCGAGCGCCCCGGTCCGGGCGCCCCTGGCGTATTTCGCCTCGGCCTTCCCAGCCAGGTCCATCGCCTCGTCGAAATGCGTGAAGGTGAAGCAGTTGATCGTCGCCTTGGTTGCCTCTGCGCGGCGGATGGTGGCCTGCATCAGTTCGACAGGCGAAAGCTTCTTCGCCTTGAACAGCCGCAGCGCCTCGCCGGCCGGCATGTAGCAAAGGTCGAGATCGGTCATGGGAAGTCTCCTGCGATCTGCGCATCGCGTTTGGCATGGACGGGAGATGACCGCGCCGCATGCAGCGGCGCGGGAAGTCATTTCATTTCTGCAGGTCGGTCCAGATCTTCGTGTAGAGCGCCTGCACATCCGGCGGGCAGGCCTGCATGAACTGACCCTTGGCGGCGAACTCGGCGGGAATGTTGACTTCCGGCGCGGTCTTCATGTCGTCGGGCATGAAGGCTTCCGAGCCCTTGATGCCGTTCGAATAACGCGCAAAGGCTGAGATCAGCGCCGCATTCTGCGGATCCATGATGAAGTTCTGGAACAGCTTGGCGTTGTCGACATTCTTGGCGTCCTTGAGGACAGCGACATTGTCCATCCAGATCGGATAGCCTTCCTTGGGATAGCCATAGACGATCTTGTCGTTCTCAAGCCGCTCGCGCAGCGATATGCCGTTCCAGTTGACGCCCGCGGCGATGTCGCCCCTGCCCAGACCATCGACAGCCGCATAGTCGAGCGAAAGCCATTTCGCCTTCGCCTCCACCAGCTTGTCATGCACCTTTTTCAGCATCTGCATGTCGCTGCTGCAATATTTGCCACCCTCGTAAGCAATGGCGAGGAACATGATGTCACCCATTTCGGGTACGACATTGATCTTGCCGACGAGTTCGGGGGGTGGGTCGAGGAAGATCGCCGATGTGTTCGGGTCGCCGGCATAAACCGACTTGTTCACCGAAATGCCGGTCGTGCCCCACTGCCATGGAACGGTATATTTACGGCCTGGATCGAATGGAACATCGACCCATCTGGGATCGACGTTTTTGAAGTTTTCCATCTTGTTGGGATCGGTCTCCAAGAGCAGACCTTCGCTGATCCAGACCGGCACGACGCTCGCCGAGGGCACGACGATGTCATAGCCGGAGGCGCCCTGCCGGACCTTGGCCAAGGCGGTGTCGTTGGAATCATAGTCGGTGACGGTGACCTTGACCTTGTAGGTCTCTTCGAACTTCTTGATCAGGTCGGGGCTGGTGTAGTTGCCCCAATTGTAGATGTTGAGCTCGCCTTCGGCACGGGCCACGCCCGTGACAGTCAGCAACGACAGGCCGATGGCCGTCGCGGTCAGTTTCCAGTTCATGCTGCATGCTCCCATTGTTGGGACCGGCGGCACTACGGCCCCAAGTCCGTTTCCTGCTGACGAAAAGATGGCCGCGACAATGCCGATGGACGGCACGAGAAAGGCCGTCGACATCGCATTTGCGGCGCGCCGGCAACGGCAAGCCGCATGGCAGTCAAGATATTCCCCCCTTTATTGTGGCCATTCACCGGCTGGAACCCGGCTGTCCAACTCAATTCTCGACCTCAGGAATAACTATGACTAAACATACAGTCAATATCTTATCGTGGATACGGCCATGGCTCGCCCATTGATGCGCCCGATGCGGTGGTGACTCAGTGAGCAGCCAGGAAAGAGGTTTAGCCGCGATGCCGGACGCGTCAGGCCGTTGAGGCCGAAATGCTCGCGGCCGCAATTCGCGGTGGCCGACCGGCCACTGCTTTTAAGGAGAGAAACTGCCGCGCGATGTCGCGCACCGAAGCGGCCGCCAATGCCGCCGGTCCTCCGAAAGGATGATCAGGTTACAGCGCTACAGCGCCCTTTGCGGACATGGCGCTCCGGCTGCGTCACCACAGCGCGACGCCGTGGGCTGCGGCCGGAAGCTCGTTTCTTCGGACTGGCGCACCAGTTCGGCAAAGAGCAGCGCGAAGCTTCCCAGCATCAGAAAGACGATGATCAGGCGTGTTACCGGCAATATGTCGGCCTCGACTGGCTAGCCCCCACGCCACCCCTCCACTGCCGGCTAACATGACCGATCCGGCTTTACGAGACTTTAAGGCCGGTCTTAACCATCACATTCGCGTAGCCTTTGACATGATACGCGAACGGCAAGCCCGCATCCGCCGTCCTGCGGCCGCCTTGCCATCCGGCATGGGTCGCATCGGGATGACAGCTCCCTTTGCAGACGTACCCCGCCCATGCTACCCCGGCGCTGGCGCGGCCCTGCCGCTGCCAATCGGTCGTCATCGGGGAGCCATGAGCAAAGCCGCCAGCCGCATCGCCTTCGTCTCGTCCGACACCGCTGACGCCAAGACGGCGCTGGAAAGCCTGTCGGCGCGCTATGGCCAGTCTTCCGTCGAGGAGGCCGGGATCGTCGTTGCCCTTGGGGGTGACGGCTTCCTGCTGCAGACCCTGCGCGACACGATGGGGACCGGCAAGAAGGTCTACGGCATGAACCGCGGCACCATCGGCTTCCTGATGAACGAGTATCGTTCCGGTGGCCTGACGGAGCGTCTCGAAGCCGCCGTCGCCGAGACGATCCGCCCGCTGGAGATGCTGGCCGTGACCTCGGAAGGCGAAACGATTTCGGCACTGGCGATCAACGAGGTGGCGCTGTGGCGTCAATCGTACCAGACGGCCAAGATCCGCATCACCGTCGACGAACAGGTACGGCTTGAGGAACTGAACTGCGACGGCGTCATGATCGCAACCCCGGCCGGGTCCACCGCCTACAATCTTTCGGCGCACGGACCGATCCTGCCGCTCGATGCGCCGCTGCTGGCGCTGACCCCGGTCAGCCCGTTTCGCCCGCGCCGCTGGCGCGGCGCGCTGCTCTCCAACAAGGCGACCGTACGCTTCGACATCCGCGAGCCGGAAAAGCGGCCGGTGAACGCCGCCGCCGACCATACCGAGGTCAAGGCGGTGACCTCGGTAACGGTGCGAGAATCACCCACGGCGACAGCAACGTTGTTGTTCGATCCCAATCATTCCTGGAACGAGCGTATTCTCGCCGAACAGTTCCGCTATTGAGCCGGCGCTGCGGCCGACAGGTCGATTAAGCATCCCGATTAAGGTTACAACTTCACAATCGTGCCATTGCTGCCCGTTTCTGTTGACAAATCGAGGGCTTGCTCCTAATTGCAATACCAATCTTGCAGGCGCGTGGCGCTTGCCGCGACAGACGCCATTAGACGCCGTTGCGCTTCCCCGAACCAGCCAAAGACAACAACACTTGTCCTCAGACACCACGACCGCTCAAGAAGCGTTGACCTTCGCAGACCTCGGCCTGTCGCCGAAGGTCCTTTCCGCAGTCACCGACGCCGGCTATACCCAGCCGACGCCGATCCAGGCTGGTGCGATCCCACACGCCTTGCTCGGCAAGGATATTCTGGGCATCGCCCAGACCGGCACTGGCAAGACGGCTTCCTTCGTGCTGCCGATGCTGACCCGCCTCGAAAACGGCCGAGCCCGCGCCCGTATGCCGCGCACGCTGATCCTGGAGCCGACGCGCGAACTCGCCGCGCAGGTCGAAGAGAATTTCATCCGATACGGCAAGAACCACAAGCTCAACATCGCGCTCTTGATCGGCGGTGTCTCATTCGACGAACAGAACAAGAAGCTGGAGCGCGGCGTCGACGTGCTGATCGCGACGCCCGGCCGCCTGCTCGACCACCGCGAGCGCGGCAAGCTGTTGCTCAACGGTGTCGAGATCCTCGTCATCGACGAAGCAGACCGCATGCTCGACATGGGCTTCATCCCCGATATCGAGCGCATCTGCGAGATGATCCCGTTCACCAGGCAGACGCTGTTCTTCTCGGCGACGATGCCGCCGGAAATCACCAAGCTGACCGAGAAATTCCTGCACGCGCCGGTGCGCGTCGAGGTCTCGAAGGCAGCATCCGCGGCGACCAACATTATCCAGCGGCTGGTCAAATCAGGCTCCAAGCCATGGGACAAGCGCGAGACGCTGCGCAATCTGATCAAGGCCGAAGACGCGGAGCTGAAGAACGCCATCATCTTCTGCAACCGCAAGGTTGAAGTGGCGGAGCTGTTCCGCTCGCTGCTGAAATATGATTTCGACGCCGGTGCGCTGCATGGTGACATGGACCAGCGCGCGCGCATGCAGATGCTGGCCAATTTCCGCGACGGCAAGCTGCGCTACCTCGTCGCTTCCGACGTCGCCGCGCGCGGCTTGGACATCCCCGATGTCAGCCACGTCTTCAACTATGACGTGCCGATCCACGCCGAGGACTATGTCCACCGTATCGGCCGTACCGGCCGCGCCGGACGCTCCGGAAAATCCTTCACCATCGCGGCCAAATCGGACACCAAATACATCGATGCCATCGAACGTCTGATCGGCAACAAGATCGAGTGGCATGACGGCGACTTGTCGACGGTTGTTGCCAGCGAAGGCGGCGAGGATGATGCTCCGCGCCGTGGCAAGGGCGCACCGCGCCGCGCCGGCCGCAAGGACGACGATCGCGGCAGGGAAAAGGGCGGCGAGCGCAAACCGCGCGAACGCCACGCCAAGCGCAGCGAAGACACGGCACCGGAAACAGTCCGCGAGGATCAGCCGGTGGCCGAGGCCGCAGCCGCCGACGTCGGCGAACGGCGCTCGCGCAAGGAAGCGATCCGTTCGGAAAACACCGAGCGCAAATCATCCGATCGCAATGAACAGCGCGCACCGGAACGCGGCGACACGAGGCCGCAGCGCGACAACAGCCGCCCTGCCCGCCAACGACACCAGGAAGACAACGATTCCACCGTCGGCTTCGGCGATGACATGCCGGCCTTCATGCGGATCGTCGCCAAGGTCTGATTCCCGACCGCTTCAAAGGCAAGCCAGCCATCCGGCTTGTCTTCTCGGCAAAGGTTCCTGCCTGACTCGCCCGTTACATCGGCCCAGGCATCATCTTGGTCGGTTTTTCCAGCATCGGAAACTCGGCCTTGTTGCATTTCACGTTCGGATTCGTCGGACTGAACATGCCGTTCGGATTGTCCCCGAGCCAGGCATGCAGGTCGTAGTGGACGAACTCCTTCGGGATGAGAGGGTAGTGCCCCTCCATAGGCCCCATGAAGGTCTGGCCAAACAGCTTCGGGGGTTCCTTGATGTCCGGCGTCAGAGGCACCAGCCATTCCACGCCGACCAACTTCAGGCCTTTCTTGGTCGGCTCGTAGATCAGCACGTTTGGCCTCATCGGATCGAGCTTCTGGCCGACACTCGGGACATTGACGAAGTGGATACCCATGGCGCCCTTCGGGTAGTCCATCGCACCCGCTATCTTTTCTCCGCTGTAGTAGACGCAGCCGACCGTCGACAGATAGAGGTCGCGGACGGCGACGGTGTAATCGTCATATTTGGCGAGCGACTTTTTCAAGGCTTCGATGTCGGCCTTGTTGGCGTCCTCGGCCCGAGCCGAAGCAACGTTCAGCCACGCGCCCACCAAACCTGTCAAAACGAGGACGCCGCAGCGCCCAAGGCTGGCTGTTCTTGTCATGCATTCCTCCCAGATTTCTGATCTGGCCGTGCAAGACCGAGGCGGAAAAATGCTGATTGCGCGGCCAGTGACACCGCCTCATCCCCTCAGGAACAGCGATGATGCTATTCCTTTCCATAGCTCCGGGAAAGCTATATTTTAGCAATAGCTAATTCAACAACGCCAATATCCGCGCAAACAAAAACGGCCCCCATGGGAGCCGTTTCGCATTGGTTTGCCGTGCAAATCAGGTGAGCGGCGACAGCTGGATCTCGACGCGGCGGTTCTGGGCGCGGCCTTCGGACGTGGCATTGGATGCGACCGGGCGCGTCTTGCCGAAGCCGGTGACTGCGAAGCGGCGCTGATCCACGCCCTGACCGGACAGATAGTTCGCGACCGCCAGAGCACGACGCTGCGACAGATCGAAATTGTGCTGGTCGCCACCGGTCGAATCGGTGTGGCCGAACACGTCGACCGTGGTCTGCTTGAACTTCTTCAGCACCAGCGCGACAGAGTTCAGGACCTGGTAGAAGCCGGGCTTCACCGCATCCTGATCCGAGTTGAAGGTGATGTCGGACGGCATGTTGAGAATGATCTGGTCGCCGCTGCGGGTGACGCTGACACCGGTGCCCTCGAGCTGCCGGCGCAGTTCGGCCTCGTTCTGGTCCATGGTGGCGCCGATGGCGCCGCCAGCCAGCGCGCCGATGCCGGCGCCGATCAGTGCGTTGCGGCGGTCATTGCCGCCGGCAAGCAGGCCAAGGCTGGCGCCCGCTAGGGCGCCAAGGCCGGCGCCGGCCGCCGTGTTGGAAATCTTCTGGTCGCCCGTATACGGATCGGTGGTGGTGCAGGCGCTCACGAGCACAGCCGTCGCCACGACGACGAGCACAGTCTTTTTCATAGGATGGTCCCTCTCCAAGTCACGCCTTGCGGTGGCGCCAAATCAGCCCTTCCCGCGACTTGTACCACGAATTGCGGCGAAAAGCGGAATGGCGAAAGCGCCGCTCACGGCTTTTCCCGAGAGATAATACCCGGCGGTGGCGCCGCATCGCCGTGCCGGAATGGTCTGGATCAGGCTACCAGAGGTTCTTGCCGTCTATGACAACCACTTCGACCTTGTCGAGATCGAAATCGTCGAACAGCCGCGCGTTGACGCTGATCTTGGGATTGTCGAAATCCGGCTCGCCGGTCGACCAGTCCGGCGTTTCGGTAAAGGTGCCGCAGCCGCAGGTGGCGCAAAAACCGTGCTTTACGGTTTTCGATCCCCAGCGGTAGAAAGAGACGTTCTCCATCGGGCTGGTGAGCTTGAATTGCGAAGGCACGTAGTAGGCCCAGAGCGAGCCGCGCTTCGAGCAGAAAGAACAAGTGCATTGCGTCACCGTCTGCGGTGCCTGCGAAACCTCGAATGTCGTCGCCTTGCAATGACAGCTTGCCTTGATGGTCATCAACGAACTCCTCCTGTCGCCCGCCACCCTGTGCGGCAAAGGCACCATAAAGAGGTGCTCCTGACAACTGTCTGTCAGCAGGCATCACCCGAACCGCGCAAACCCGGCCTGCGGCCCCGGTCACACGCGACCGCGGACGTCCGACCGCCGTCCTGTCGTCAATAGGAGCGCGGCGGCACGAACAGGCAGATTGTCTTGCCGGCGTCGAGGCCCGCTTGGTGCGCGCACCAATGGAACTCGCCGTCCGGGCTGTCCTTGACACGCTTGTCGGTCATTGGAACGATCTCACCCGTTCCGGCGATGACATAGCCCTCGGGTTTCTCCAGCACTTCGCCTGTATGGGTCGTGCGACAATCATAGTTGGCGCAGCATGCGAACGGATAACTCCAGCCCTGTGGCTTTGCCGCCGTGGGGGTGGCGTCATGCGCGAAGGCAGGTGCCGTCAGCATTGCCATCGCGCCGATCGCGAACAGGGAAAACAAAAGTCGGCCAGCCGGTTGAACGGCATTGGCCGATCTGAGTGTGGCAGCAGACATGACGCGTTCCTTTCAAACGAGCTCAAGCGTTTCGCTTGCCCGTTCCCGGAACGTATCTTCCCAGTGGCCGGATCGTCGGGTCGCAGATATGCCGCGTCCGGCCATAAATGCTTTTGCACTCCCAGCCCTTGGATGCTGGGCTGATTCCTTGGTCGGCGCAAGACGATGCATTCCCGACATCGTTCTATAGACGTCAGGTATCCGCTACCGCCGACGAGATGAGGCCAAGGTCAATTCCCGGCAAACGGGCGTCGGATAAACGGAATAGGCCCGCTGTGGTTCCAGCCTACTGCTGGTCAGAGCCGGCAATCACGTGCTCTTGATACTGCGGCAGGTCATCGGTGATGGTGAACCAGCCCGCCTTCGAACCGACGAAGATGTGCGCGGTCGGGCGGATGGATGGGTCGTCGACGAGGGTTCCCATGGCGACATGGACATAGGCCCCCTCGCGCACGAGCGAATAAAGCAAGGAGCCGCACCGGCCACAATGCGCGTTATGGCCGCTTTCGTCGCCGAAGATCAGGAGCTTGTCCTCGCCTTCGGTGAGGACAAGCTTTTCACGCTCGATACCGGCGAAAGGCTTGAAGGCCGAACCGGTGGTGCGCCGGCAGTCCGAACAATGACAATTCGCGGCATAGATGAATTCGTCAGTGACCTCGTAGTGAACCGCACCGCAGAAGCACTTTCCGGTGAGCTTGCTCGGCACCCTCTCCTCCGTCGCTGTGGTGCGCAGGGGTATGTCAGATTGAGGTCAGCTAACCTCACCTGAACATATCCTAATCCAGGTCTGCTACGGCTTCGCCCGCGCCGCCCTCGATGCGCTGCGACAACGAGGCTTCCATGAAATCGTCGAGGTCGCCATCGAGCACGCTCGACGGGCTGGTGCTCTCGACGCCGGTGCGGAGATCCTTCACCAACTGGTAGGGCTGCAGCACATAGGAGCGGATCTGGTGACCCCAGCCTATATCGCTTTTCGACGCTTCGGTGGCGTTTGCAACCGCCTCGCGCTTTTTCAGCTCTTCTTCGTAAAGGCGCGAGCGCAGCATCTCCCAGGCCTTGGCCTTGTTCTTGTGCTGCGAACGTTCAGCCTGGCATGCGACCGCGATGCCGGTGGCCAGATGCGTGATGCGCACCGCCGAATCGGTGGTGTTGACGTGCTGGCCGCCCGAGCCTGACGAGCGATAAGTGTCGATGCGGACATCGGATTCGGAGACGTCGATCTCGATCGTGTCGTCGATGACCGGATAGACCCAGACGCTGGCGAAGGACGTATGCCGGCGCGCATTGCTGTCATAGGGCGAGATACGCACCAGGCGATGAACGCCCGATTCCGTCTTCATCCAGCCATAGGCATTGTGGCCTTTGATCATCAACGTTGCGGACTTGATGCCGGCCTCTTCGCCGTCATGCATTTCCAGCACTTCGACCTTGAAGCGACGGCGCTCGGCCCAGCGCGTGTACATGCGCAGCAGCATCGAGGCCCAGTCCTGGCTTTCGGTACCGCCGGCGCCGGCATGGATTTCGAGATAGGTGTCGTTGGAGTCTGCTTCACCCGACAGCAACGTCTCGACCTGGCGGGCCTTCGCTTCGCCTTGCATCGAGCGGATCGCGGCTTCCGCCTCGGCGATCACGCCCTCGTCGCCCTCTTCCTCGCCGAGCTCGATCAGGCCGATATTGTCTTCCAGCGCCTGCGTCAGACCTTTCACTGAGGCGATGCCCTCTTCGAGGCCCTGGCGCTCGCGCATCAGCTTCTGCGCTTCCAGCGGCTCGTTCCAGAGGCTGGCGTCCTCGGCGCGCACATTGAGGTATTCAAGCCGCTTTATGGCCTGATCCCAGTCAAAGATGCCTCCTCAGCAGGGTTATCGCCTGCCTGATCTCGTCGACAATATTCTGCGTTTCCGCGCGCATGGCTGGCTGTTCTGTCCTGTTTGCTGAAGTCGGTTGGCGCGATACATAGGCAGGCCGCCGCCGGCTGTAAAGCAAAATGGGCTGGCGCCAAGGCCAGCCCATCCGCTCCTGAAAATCATCAGTAGAGGCCGCCGCCGCCGGACTGGATGGCTTGATTGGCCTGCGGCGACAGCGCGCCACCGGTGGCATTGGAGCCGTCGGCGCCCATGCCGATCACCCAATAGCTGTCGGCGGGACCGGTGCCCGGCTTGAAGGCTTCGATGATGGTTCCGGGATCGCCCGATGCGGCACGCATGCCGGTCTTGCGGTTGATGGCAACCAGGTTCATGCCTTCGGGCACCTTGAAGTCGACATTGGGCGTGCCATCCAGCGCCACCCGCATGAAGTCCTTGAAGATTGGTGCTGCGAGACCACCGCCGGTGGCGCCATGGCCGAGGCCGCGCGGCGTGTCGTAGCCCATGTAGAGGCCGACGACGAGGTTGGGCGTGTAGCCGATGAACCAGGCGTCCTTTTCGTCGTTGGTCGTTCCGGTTTTGCCGGCGATGTGGCGGCCGAGTTCATTGATGGTGGCGCCGGTGCCGCGCTGCACGACGCCTTCCATCATCGAGGTGATCTGGTAGGCGGTCATCGGATCGAGCACCTGCTCGGAATTGTCGACGAGTTCCGGCTCCGGCTGGTTCTGCCATTCGGGCGCATTGCAGCCTTGGCAGCCACGCTCGTCCTGCTTGAACACCGTCTTGCCGTAGCGGTCCTGGATGCGGTCGATGAGCGATGGTTTGATCGACTTGCCGCCATTGGCCATGATCGAATAGGCCGACACCATGCGCATCACGGTGGTTTCGCCGGAACCCAGCGCCATCGGCAGATAGGGTGCCAGATGGTCGTAGACACCGAAGCGCTCGGCATATTCGACGACCAGCTTCATGCCCATGTCATTGGCAAGCCGCACCGTCATCAGGTTGCGCGACTTCTCGATGCCGGAGCGCAGGGTCGCCGGACCGGCGACGGTGCCATCGTAATTCTTCGGCGTCCAGCTCGTGTTACCGCTCTGGATCGTGATCGGCCCGTCCATGATCACCGACGCCGGCGTATAGCCATTGTCGAGTGCGGCCGAATAGACGATCGGCTTGAACGAGGAGCCCGGCTGGCGCATGGCTTGCGTGGCGCGGTTGAATTCGGACTGCGCGTAGGAGAAGCCGCCGACCATGGCCAGCACGCGGCCGGTGTGCGGGTCCATGGCGATGAGGCCGCCTTCCACTTCGGGCACCTGGCGCAGGCTGTAGGCGCCATCGGCACCATCGTTTTTCTGCACGAAGATGACGTCGCCCGGCTTCAGCACCTCCGCCGGCGACTTGGCCTTGACGGTCTTGCCGGCAACCACATGGCGCATGGCGAAACCCATGTCCTCCTTGCTGATGGTGCCTTCGACGCGCTCCTTGACGATCTCGCCCGACGCCTGCCGTGCCGGCTGCAGGCCGATCGACAGCCCGGTCGCAGAACTGTCGAGCACGACGGCGAGCGACCATTCGGGGACATCCTCCAGCCCCTTGACGGCGCCAAGCGGCACGCCCCAGTCGCCAGACACGTCGATCGATGTCACCGGCCCGCGATAGCCGCGCAGCGTGTCGTATTTCATCAACCCGTTCTGCATCGATTTGCGGGCAATGAGCTGGATCTTCGGATCGAGCGTGGTGCGGACGGAGAGACCGCCTTCGTAGAGCGCGTTCTCGCCGTAGCGGGCGATGATCTGGCGGCGCACCTCTTCGGTGAAGTACTCGCCGGCGAACAGATAGGTGCCGCTGCGCCGCGGCGTCACGCCCAGCGGCTCGGCCTTGGCCTTGTTGCCCTCCTCACGCGTGACGTAGCCGTTCTCGACCATCTGGTCGATGACCCAGTTGCGGCGCTCGATCGCGCGATCGGCATGCTTGAAAGGGTGGTAGTTGTTCGGCCCCTTGGGCAGCGAGGCCAGGTAGGCGGCCTCGGCCACGGACAGTTCGTTGACCGACTTGTCGAAATAGGTCAGCGCCGCACCGGCGACGCCATAGGCTCCGAAGCCGAAGAAGATTTCGTTGAGGTAGAGCTCGAGGATGCGATCCTTGGGATAGGCCTGCTCGATGCGGAAGGCGAGGATCATCTCCTTGATCTTGCGCTCGTAGGTCTGGTCCGAGGACAACAGGAAGTTCTTCGCCACCTGCTGGGTGATCGTCGAGGCACCGACCTGACGCCGGCCCGAGCCGAGATTCTGCAGGTTGACGATGATGGCGCGGCCGAGGCCGGTCACATCGATGCCCGGGTGGTTGTAGAAATTCTTGTCTTCGGCCGACAGGAAGGCCGCCTTGACGCGGTCCGGTATGGCCTGGATCGGCAAATACAGGCGCCGTTCGCGCGCGTATTCGGCCATCAGCGCGCCGTCAGACGCGTGGATGCGGGTGGTCACCGGCGGCTCGTATTTGGCCAGCACCTCGTAGTCGGGCAGATCCTTCGACAAATGGCCGATATAGATGGCAACGCCCGCCGCGACCAGAAGGGCCAGCGTCGTGCCGATGCCGAAAAAATAGCCAATGAGACGAATCATACCCGCTCCAGTCCTTGGTTCGGGAATTTCCTAAACGAAGCCGCCTTTCGCGCAAGCTTTCGAGCCGGTCCCAATCCGTAATCGAAAACCCTTGTCGCCGCCATGTGGACAAAATACGGCAATGCCTGATTTCGCGGTCGCGAGCCGGAAATAAAAGCATTGGGTGTTGTCGTCGCGCAACGCCGCCTCTGGTTGCAGGCGCCGCCGGTCATGTCAACCTCCGGTTCCCGGTCCGGCCTTGGCCGACGCGAACAGCGCGACGGCGTTGGTTATGCTCTGGGCCGCCTTGCCGCGCCAGTCGGCGTTGAGCAACTGCGCCTCGTCCTTGGCGTTCGAGAGATAACCGAGTTCGACCAGCACTGACGGCACGTCGGGTGCCTTGAGCACCTTGAAGCCCGCCGAACGCTGGGGATTGTTGATCAGGCCGACGCTGGTCGACAACTGGCCGACCAGCGTGTGGGCGAAACTCATCGAGAAATTGTGCGTTTCGCGGCGGATCAGGTCGATCAGGATGTCGGTGACTTCCTTGTTGTCGTTCTTGATTTCCATGCCGGCGAACTGGTCGGAGAGGTTTTCTCGGTCGGCAAGCGCCTGCGCCTCGGGATCCGAAGCCTTGTCGGAGACGGTGTAGACGGTGGCGCCGCGAATGCCTTTGACGCTGATCGTGTCGGCATGGATCGAAATAAGCAGGTCGGCCTCATGCTGACGGGCAATGCGCACGCGATCGTCCAGACGCAGGAATTCGTCTGTGTCGCGCGTCATGAACACATCATAATTGCCGATGGCTGCGAGTTTGTCCCGCAGCTCCGTGGCGAAGGCCAGCGTGACATTCTTCTCGATGGTGCCGTTCAGGCCCTCGGCACCGCCGTCGATGCCACCATGGCCGGGATCGATGACGACGGTGAACCGATGGCCTGGATTGGAGACCGGCCCGGTGCCGACCCGCCCTCCCTTGTCGGTCGAAACGGTCGATCCGGTGGTCAGCGCCTGATTGGCCAGCGCCACATCGAACTCGCGCTCGGATGCCGCCGACATGTCGATGGCAATGCGGTAGCCGGTACCGTCCTCGTTCTTGAGCACATCGAGCTTGTCGACCGCAAAGGGACCCTTGCCGGTGAGGACCAGCCGCGAAACGCCCTCGCCGAGGGCGCCCAGGCGCACGCTCTTGACCAGGCCCCGCGCCTTCAAATCCTTGGCATCAACGGCGAATCTCGTATTCGCGAGATCGATGACAAGACGGTTGGGACCGCGCAGCAGGAACCATTTGATACCGGGTTCGCGATCGAAGTCCATGACGATGCGCATCTTGGTGGCATCGCCGGCCATCTTGTAACCTTTTGCCACGAGCGGAGCGTCGGCGGCATTGGCATTTGAGGACAGGGCAGATGAGACCGCCAGCAGCAGCAAGAGGCAGAAAGCGGCCAGGATCCGGCCGCCGACACGACATCCCTTGTCTGTGAAGTCCGCCAATCCCATCTCTCTTCCAGTCGCTCCCGGTTTGGCGCCCGGCGCCCGGTCATTTCGTCCATATGCCGGTTAGGCCGCGAACTCGATTAACGATTGGTATCCAGAGAAGGTTAACCAAGCCTTTTCATGCAAGGCCGCAAGCCTGGCTTACGCTACGGAACGGCTTTTTGCCGGCATCGGAAATCGGGGTTGCCTTCCATCCCGCCAAATCATAAAAGCGATAGTGGATCACTGCAATCCTGGAACCGCCCTCCTCCGCAGCTTCTTGCTACAGGGTCAGATGTAAAGGCGGCTCCTTTCGCTTCAGGCGAAAAGGGTTCAGGTGATCGCGACGAATTTCGCAGGCGTGCTCCCGTGGCGGGGGAATCGCCTGCGTGAGGAAAACGGCCGGGTTTGTTCCCGCGCCGGCTCTGTATGAGCAAACAAGCTGGTCCGGTTCATCCGGGCTTTGGTTCAAAAGGTTCTGTTGGTGACGATGGCTTCAAGCGCAATCATGGAAAGGTCCGCATCAAACCGCGCCATTATGGCTGCGGGCGGCACCGCCATGGCGCTCAAGCGGCGGCCGGCGGACGTTCAAATATCCGGCACCCACATTCCAGACACGCAGCAGCAGGCTTTGCCTCGCAAGCTGCGGCTGACGGCTGCCGGGGGGAAACGAAATAATGCCCAACAAAATGCTGATAGACGCCTCCCACCCGGAGGAAACACGCGTTGTCGTCGTACGCGGTAACCGTATTGAAGAATTCGACTTTGAATCCCAGGACAAGAAGCAGCTCAAAGGAAACATATACCTAGCCCGCGTAACGCGCGTAGAGCCCTCCCTTCAGGCAGCCTTTGTCGAATATGGCGGCAACCGCCACGGTTTTCTCGCCTTCAGTGAAATTCACCCCGATTACTACCAGATTCCGGTCGCCGATCGTCAGGCACTGCTACGCGCGGAAGCGCAGGAGGCCGAGGACGAGGAGAACGAGGACGGCGACGGCGATGACCGTCAGAGCCGCGATCGCGGACGGCGCGGCCGCCGGCGCGGCGGAAAGCCCCGTGACCGGGGTGAGCACAAGCGCGATGCAGCCGATTCCGGCGAGGCAAACGACGCTGCCGACGAGGCAGAAGAAGGGGCCGACGCTGGTTTCGAAGAGATCTCGCACACGTCCGAGATCATCGAACATGCGGCCGATACGTCCGAACATGCCGATGCGTCCGAACATGGCGAGGATTCCGCCGAGCAGGACGAAGGCGAAACCCGCGAAGGCGGCCCGACGTCGATCGCCGCCTCGGTCGAGGCCGATGTGGTTTCCGAAGCCGTTCCGCAGGCCGAACAAGGCAGCGAAGCGACCTCCGGCGACAATGATCGCGGCATGCTGGAAGAAGTGCAGTCCTCGCATCCGGACGATCACGAGGTCGAATCGGTCGGCGCCGAGGACGCGCTGGAGGAAGTGCGCAACCGCCGCAAGCCGGTGCGCCGCCAGTACAAGATCCAGGAAGTGATCAAGCGCCGGCAGATCCTCTTGGTGCAGGTCGTCAAGGAAGAGCGCGGCAACAAGGGTGCGGCACTGACCACCTACCTGTCGCTTGCCGGCCGCTATTCGGTGCTGATGCCGAACACGGCGCGTGGCGGCGGCATTTCGCGCAAGATCACCAGCGCGGTCGACCGCAAGCGCCTGAAGGAGGTCGTTGCCGATCTCGAAGTGCCGCAGGGCATGGGCGTGATCCTGCGCACCGCCGGCGAGAGCCGCACCAAGGCCGAGATCAAGCGCGATTACGAATATCTGATGCGGCTTTGGGAAAATGTCCGCAATCTCACCTTGCAGTCCACGGCCCCTGCCCTGGTCTACGAGGAAGGCAGCCTGATCAAGCGCTCGGTGCGCGACCTCTACAACAAGGATATCGACGAGATTCTTGTCTCCGGCGAGGAAGGCTACCGCGAGGCCAAGGACTTCATGCGCATGCTGATGCCGAGCCACGCCAAGGTGGTTCAGCCGTTCCGCGACACGACGCCGATCTTTGTGCGCAACGGCATCGAGGCACAGCTAGACCGCATGCTGCAGCCGCAGGTGACGCTGAAGAGCGGCGGCTACATCATCATCAACCAGACCGAGGCGCTGGTTGCCATCGATGTCAATTCGGGCCGCTCCACCAAGGAGCACTCGATCGAGGACACCGCGCTCCACACCAATCTGGAAGCGGCCGAGGAAGTCGCGCGTCAACTCAGGCTGCGCGATCTCGCCGGCCTAATCGTCATCGACTTCATCGACATGGAGGAGAACCGCAACAACCGCTCCGTCGAGAAGCGGTTGAAGGATCACCTCAAGAACGATCGTGCGCGCATCCAGGTCGGCCGCATCTCGCATTTCGGCCTGATGGAGATGTCCCGCCAGCGCATCCGCGCCAGCGTGCTGGAATCGACCATGAAGCCTTGCCCGCATTGCGGCGGCACCGGCCATGTGCGCTCCGATTCGTCGGTCGCGCTGATGGTGGTGCGGGCGATCGAGGAATTCCTGCTCAAGGATTCGCGCAGCCACATCACGGTACGGACGCCGGCGGCGACCGCACTCTACGTGCTCAACCATAAGCGCGGCACGCTGGTCGAACTCGAAAGCCGCTTCGGGCTGACGATCACCGTCGAGGCCGACGATTCGGTCGGTTCGCAGCACTATGCGATCTTCCGCGGCGCGCTGGCTGAAAAGCCGGAAGGCTTTGTCGAGGCGCGCAGCTTCCCGGCCTATGTCGAGCCGGAAGAGCCCGAGGACGAGATTGTCGTCGCCGAGGAGGAGGATGACGAGGCGCCGGTCCAGGCCGAACAGCCACGCCAGCAGCCGCAGCAACAACCCCGACCTGCTGCCGCCGGTGGCGAGGAAGGCGAAGGCCGCGACCGCAAGCGCCGCAAGCGCCGGCGTCGGCGCGGCGGCAAGGATCGCGATCGCGAACATGGCGCCCCGGCGGACGGTGCTTCCGTCTCGGCTCCGGCCGGCGAGTTTTCGGACCCAGACTCGGCCGCCAGCGACGGCGACACGGAAACGGACGACAACGCCCCTGTTGGTGTTGCCGAAACGTCCGAGACAGTTGAGGCTTCGGACGAAGGCCAAGGCAAAAAGCGCCGGCGCGGCAAGCGCGGCGGCAAGCGCAACCGCCGCGAAGACGGTGAAGGCGAGGCCGAGGCAAGTGCTGGCGAAGCAGCCGACGCGTCCAAAGGCGAAGTCTCGGCAACCGAGGTGATCGCCAGCGAGCCGGTCGTTGCTGCACCAGCCGAAGAGCCGGTGGCGCTTGCTCCGGCCAATGACGACGCGCCGAGCACGGAGAAGCCGAAGAAGCCACGTCGTGCCGCCAAGCCGAAGAAGGCCGCGGCCGAAATCGTCGCCGAAGAGCCGGCTGCCGAGGCGGAAGCACCGGTCGAGACGCCGGCCACGGCGTCCGACGAAGCAGCGGCTGTGGAGAAGGCACCGAAGGCCCGCCCGTCGCGGCGCAAGCCGGCGGCGGTGAATGCGCCGGTCGAGCCCGTGGTGTCTTCGACCGTAGCGGAAGAACCCGCGGCCAAGGCTGAGGACAAGACCGAGGACAAGCCGAAACGCGGCGGATGGTGGCAGCGGAAGGGCTTTTTCTAAGCCTTTCAATCGCATGAGCTAGTTCTTTGACAAAAAAATCCCGCGCCGTCTCGAAGACGGTGCGGGATTTTCTTATCTGGCGTTATGCTGGATCGCGAAAGGCTAAAACGCTTCTTTGATTCCAAGCATGTCGTTGTCCCAAAACCGCTGCGCACTTTTGGGCGACATGCATCACGGCGCGAAGATCGACCAGTTCATCATCCTGGCCAGCTTTTCCAGCGCGATCGACCCCAGCTTGGAGTTGCCGTTGGCATTGAGGCCCGGCGACCAGACGGCAAGCGACGCCACGCCCGGCACGATGCCCAATATGCCGCCGCCGACGCCGCTCTTGCCGGGAATGCCGACGCGGAAGGCGAAATCGCCGGAACCGTCATAGTGACCGCAGGTCAGCATCATCGCGCCGATGCGGCGCGCCCGTTCGGCCGACACCACGGAATGCCCGGTCGCCGGGTTCTTGCCGCCATTGGCGAGAAAACGGCCGGCGAGCGCCAATTGCCGGCAGCTCATGGCGATGGCGCAGTGGTGGAAGTAGACGCCCAGCGCCAGCTCCGGCGCGTGGTGGAGATTGCCGAAGGATTTCATGTAGTTGGCAAGCGCGAAGTTGCGATAGCCGGTGGCCCGTTCGGACGCCGCGACCTCGCGGTCGATGATAACAGTCTCGTCGTCGGCCAGGAACTGGATGAAGCGCAGGATCTCGCCGATCGCCTCGCGCGGCTGGTGGCCGGCAAGCAGGATGTCGGAAATGACGATGGCGCCGGCATTGATGAACGGATTGCGCGGAATGCCGTTCTCATGCTCGAGCTGCACGATCGAGTTGAACGGATTGCCTGACGGTTCGCGGCCGACCCGCTGCCACAGCGCGTCGCCGACATTGCCGAGCGCCAGTGTCAGGGTGAACACTTTCGAGATGCTCTGGATGGAAAAGGCCTGGTCGGCGTCCCCTGCCGTCAGCACGCGGCCGTCATTGGTGACCGCTGCGATGCCGAATTTCTTCGGATCGACCTTGCCCAACTGCGGAATGTAGGAAGCGACATCACCGCGATCGATGCGATCGGCCATTTCGGCGGCGACTTCGGCCAATGCCTGATCAAGTTTGGGGGCCTGATCAAGTTTGGAGGCCTGATCAAGTCTGAGGGGCTGTTCGAGTTCCGGCATGGTGCTACCTCAACCAGCGTTCGATGCGCGCCATTGCCTCGACCATGTCGTCGTGGCTGCCGGCATAGGAAAACCGCATCGTCCGGTGCCCAGCCTGAGTGTCGAAGTCGCGGCCGGGCGTTGCCGCCACATGCGCCTCAGCCAGCATCTTGCGTGCGAAGGCCATGCTGTCATTGGTATGCCTGGTGACGTCACAGAAGGCATAGAAGGCGCCGTCCATGGGCGCTGCCAGCGGAAAGCCGAGTTCCGGCAGGCGTTTCATCAAAAGCTCGCGATTCCAGGCGTAGCGGCCTTTTACCGCCTCCAGCTCCTCGGTCGCCCTGAACGCTTCGATCGCGGCGATCTGCGACAGTTCCGGCGGCGAGATGTAGAGGCTCTGGGCGACGCGCTCGACCGGCCGCACCAGCTCTTGCGGCAGCACCATCCAGCCGATGCGCCAGCCCGTCATGCAGTAATATTTGGAGAAGGAGTTGATCACCGTCACGTCGCCGCCATAGGCCAGCGCCGTGGTGTCGGGGGCGGCATAGGCCAGCCGGTGATAGATTTCGTCGGAGATGACGGCGATGCCGAGCTCTTGTGCCGTCCTCACCAGAACCGCCAGTTCATCGGCCGGTATGACCGCGCCGGTTGGATTGGCGGGGCTGGCGAAGAGAACGCCTTTCAGCGGCTTTTCACGATGCGCGGTCTCGAGATGGCCGGCATGCAGATAGGCGGCGTCGCCGAGCTCGATCTCGACCACCTCGATGCCGAGTGCGGCCATGATGTTGCGATAGGCGGGATAGCCGGGTGCCGCGATGGCGACCCGGTCACCCCCATCGAACATCGCCAGGAAGGCGAGGTTGAAGGCGGCCGACGATCCAGTGGTCACCGCGATCCGGCCGGGCTCGATATCAAGCCCGTAGTGATCGGCATAGTGTCCGGCGATCGCCTTGCGCAAACCTGCCAGTCCCAGCGCATCGGTGTAGCCGATGCGTCCATCCTGCAGCGCCTTGGCGGCTGCGGCGCGAACCAGAACCGGTGCGGGATCGGAGGGCTGGCCGACGGCCATCGAAACAACCGGCACGCCCTGGGACTTCAGCCGGTTTGCCTCTGCCAGAATGTCCATCGCATGGAAGGGCTCGACATTGCCACGGCGTGAGAGCGAAACGACCATTTAACCAGTATTCCCGATGACTGACGGCGCCACGCACTGGCGCATGTGCCGCACAAATGCCCGATTGATGTGAGGATCACAAGTTGAGGAAGTTTCCGGCGCCGACTTTTCATCTTTCGCCCGCTCGTCTACCAGTGGAGCCATCATGTTGAGCCGACCCAGATCGACGATTGCCCAGGCAGCGCGCGTCTTCGCGACGCTTTCGCTTGGCGTTGCCGTTGCAATGGCGAGCTCGGTCAGTGCCTTCGCCCAGAACGTGCCGGTGGTGCGCGACGCCGAGATCGAGGCGCTGGTGCGCGATTACGCGCGGCCGATCTTCAGGGCGGCCGGCCTGGCGAATGACGGCATCGACATCGTTCTGGTCAACGACCAGAGTTTCAACGCCTTCGTCACCGGGCGCCGGCTGTTCATCAACACCGGCGCGCTGATGACGGCTGAAACGCCCAACGAGATCATCGGCGTCATCGCGCACGAAGCCGGCCATATCGCCGGCGGCCACCAGCAGAAGCTGCGCGACCAACTCGAACGAGCCAAGACGATGGCCGTCATCGCGACATTGCTTGGCGCCGGCGCCATTGTCGCCGGTGCCACAACCAGCAGCCGCGGTCTCGCCGGCGCTGGCATGGGCGTGGCCGCTGGCGGCGGCGAGATGGCACAGCGCAGCATCCTCGCCTACCAGCGCACCGAGGAGATGACGGCCGACCGCTCGGCGATCACCTATCTCAATGCCACCGGCCAGTCCGGCATGGGCATGCTGAAGACATTCCGCCGCTTCCAGACCGCACTGTCGCTTTCGGGCGCCCAGGTCGATCCGTATCGGATCAGCCATCCGATGCCGCAGGACCGCATCGCCAATCTCGAAGTGCTGGTGAAACAGGACCCCAATGTCGACAGGCCGGACCCGCCCGCGCTGCAGCAGCGCCATGACATGATGCGGGTGAAGATCGCCGTCTACATGGAAGGCCAGGCGGCCGCGTCCCGGCTGATGCGAAAGATGCAAGGAACCCTCGCCGCGCAGTACGGCGACGCCCAGTCGACCTACCTGTTCGGCAACATCGCCGCCGCTCTCGCCAAGACCAATGCACTGATCAAAGCGCAGCCGAAAAATGCCTACTTCCAGGAACTGCGCGGCGACATCCTGATGAAAGCAAACAAACCCAAGGAAGCTGCGGACGCTTACGCCAAGGCGGTCAGCCTCGATTCGGCTCGGTCCGGTCTGCTGCCGGTGTCCGTGGGTCAGGCGCTGATGGCCGTCGGCACGCCCGACTCCCTCAAAAAAGCCGTCGTGCAGATCAACAATGGCCTCGGTCGCGACAAGGAAAATTCAGCCGGATATCGCTATCTGGCACAGGCCTATGGCGAGTTGGGCGACATATCCGGCGCTGAACTTGCCACCGCCGAAAGCCATTTTTATTCCGGCAGCTACAAGGATGCGAAGATTTTCGCCATGCGGGCGCAACAGCAGATGAAACGCGGCGAGCCGCGCTGGCTTCGCGCCCAGGATATCATAAACTACAGGCCGTCAACCAAGATCAAGTGAACCTTCCGGTCGCGCGCCACGACATAGCCAGACCGGAAAACAGGTAGAAGGAACAGGAACGATGAAAAAGGCACTGCTGCTGGGCACCACGGGGGTTGCGGTCGCCCTGGCCATGCTGGCTTTCGGATTCGTTGCCGGAAACCCGCAGATCGCCAAGGCCGGTACCGGGCAGCCGGTCGAGACGGCGGCGGCCAATACCAAGATCGACCGCACCGAGGTCGAAGGCATCATCCGCGACTATTTGTTGAAAAACCCGGAAGTCCTCCTGGAGGTCCAGGATGCGCTTGAGGCCAAGCAGAAGGAAGAGCAGCGCATCGCTCATCTCGGCGTGATCAAGGATGCCAAGGACCAGATCTTCAACTCCGCCTTCGACGGCGTCGTCGGCAATCCCAACGGCAAGGTCACCATCGTCGAGTTCTACGACTACAATTGCGGCTTCTGCAAACGCGCCATCGACGACATGCAGGCGCTGACCAAGACCGATCCGGACCTGCGTTTCGTGCTCAAGGAATTCCCCATCCTCGGACCGGATTCGCAGAAGGCGAGCGTGGTCTCGATGGCCTTCCACCTGATGCACCCGGAAAAGTACGGCGAGTTCCACAATGCGTTGCTCGGTGGCCAGGGGCGCGCCACCGAGGCGGCGGCCATGAAGGTCGCGCTATCGCTCGGTGCCGACGAAGCGGCGCTGCGCGAGAAGATGAAGGACCCGACAATCAACGAGGCCCTCGCCAAGACCTACGATCTTGCCAACAAGCTGGCGATCACCGGAACGCCGTCCTATGTCGTCGGCAACGAGGTGGTGTTCGGGGCGCTCGGGCAGGAAGTGCTGGCTGAAAAGATCGAGGCGGCGAAAGCCGCGCTCTGATCTTGCTCGCCAGCTATTTCTCACGGGCACATTTCCGCCTGTTGTGGACAGTGAAAGAACGCACTTGCGCTCTTTCCGCGGGCGGTTATGCCCATTATAGAGGGCCCAGCGCGCCGGCTTGATGACGGCGCCGGGAAAGGTCGGCTTTTTGAAAACGGTTTTCGTCCTGAACGGTCCCAATCTCAACGCGCTCGGCAAGCGCGAGCCGGGCATCTATGGCGGCAAGACGCTTGCCGCGATCGCCGACGACTGCAAGCAGGCAGGCACGGCGCTGGGGTTCGAGATCGATTTCCGCCAGTCGAACCATGAGGGCGACCTTGTCGACTGGATTCAGGAAGCCGGCGACAAGGCTGTCGGCATCGTCATCAATCCGGGCGCCTACAGCCACACCTCGATTGCCATCCACGACGCCATCCGCGCCGTCGCACCGTTGCCGGTGGCCGAAGTTCATCTTTCCAACATCCATGCGCGGGAACCATTCCGCCACGTCTCCATGGTCGCGCCGGTCGCCGTCGGCATGATCTGTGGCTTTGGGCCGCTCGGCTATACGCTGGCGCTACAGGCGCTGGCCGCACGCCTATGACCGGCCAACAAACAGAAGGCTCGAAAATGTCGATAAAGAAGACCGGTGTTGACCAGCAACTGATTCGCGATCTGGCGGGCATACTGAACGACACCAACCTCACCGAGATCGAGGTTGAACTGGGCGACCTGAAGGTGCGCGTCTCGCGGCAGGCGCCGGCTGTTCATGCAATCGCAGCGCCGCAGCAGGCCTATGCGCCGGCAGCAGCGCAAGCTGCCTCCGTAGCTCTGCCCGTTGTGGCAGATATTTCCAAGAACGCAGTCACCTCGCCGATGGTCGGCACGGCCTACCTGGCGCCGTCGCCGGACGCCAAGGCATTCATCGAAGTCGGCCAGAAGGTCAAGGAAGGCCAGACGCTGCTGATCATCGAAGCAATGAAGACGATGAACCAGATCCCCTCGCCACGCGCCGGCACGGTGACCGCGATCCTTTTCGAGGATTCGCAGCCGGTCGAATATGGCATGCCGCTCGTCGTGATCGAGTAGAGCGGGCCTGATGTTTCAGAAGATCCTCATCGCCAATCGCGGCGAAATCGCCCTCCGGGTGCTGCGCGCCTGCAAGGAACTCGGCATCCAGACGGTGGTGGTGCATTCGACCGCCGATGCCGACGCCATGCATGTGCGGCTCGCGGACGAGAGCGTCTGCATCGGTCCGCCGCCATCGCGCGACAGCTATCTCAACATCCATCAGATCGTTGCGGCCTGCGAAATCACCGGCGCCGACGCCGTGCATCCGGGCTACGGCTTCCTGTCGGAGAACGCCAAGTTCGCCGACATACTGGCCGCGCACAACATCACCTTCATCGGTCCGTCCGGCGACCATATCCGCATCATGGGCGACAAGATCGAGGCCAAGCGAACCGCCAAGCGCCTCGGCATTCCGGTTGTGCCCGGTTCGGACGGCGCCGTCACCGACCAGAAGGAAGCCAGGCGCATTGCCGCCGAGATCGGCTATCCCGTGATCATCAAGGCATCGGCCGGCGGTGGCGGGCGCGGTATGAAGGTCGCCCTCACCGAGGCTGACCTGGAGATCGCCCTGCAGACGGCGAGCACCGAAGCCGGTGCCGCCTTCGGCGACGATGCCGTTTATATTGAAAAATATCTGGAAAAGCCGCGCCATATCGAAGTCCAGGTGTTTGGTGACGGCTTTGGCCGCGGCGTGCATTTCGGCGAGCGCGACTGTTCCTTGCAGCGCCGCCACCAGAAGGTCTGGGAAGAGGCGCCCTCTCCCGCCCTCAATGCCGAAGAGCGCGCCCGCATCGGCGGCATCTGCGCCAAGGCGATCGCCGACCTCGGCTATTCCGGCGCCGGCACGATCGAGTTCCTCTACGAGAATGGCGAGTTCTACTTCATCGAGATGAACACGCGCCTGCAGGTCGAGCATCCGGTGACCGAAGCGATCACCGGCATCGATCTCGTGCACGAGCAGATCCGCGTCGCCTCCGGCGGCGGCCTCTCGGTGAAGCAGGAGGACATAAAGTTCAACGGCCACGCCATCGAATGCCGCATCAACGCCGAGGACCCGCGCACCTTCACCCCCTCGCCCGGCACGATCACCCATTTCCACACACCGGGCGGCCTGGGCATCCGCGTCGATTCCGGCGTCTATTCCGGCTACAAGATCCCGCCCTATTACGACAGCCTGATCGGCAAGCTGATCGTGCATGGGCGTAATCGCGTCGAGTGCATGATGCGCCTGCGCCGCGCCCTGGACGAGTTCGTCGTCGACGGTATCAAGACGACGCTGCCGCTGTTTCGCGATCTCGTCGGCAATGCCGACATCGCCAATGGCGATTATGACATCCACTGGCTGGAAAAATATCTGGCCAAGGAAGAGTAGCGCGGAGACGCGATGACCCGCCCCTACGCGCCCGGCTATCGCATCCCCACCGACCTGCTGCTCAAGGCCTACGCCTCGGGCGTCTTCCCAATGGCAGAAAGTGCCGGCGACCCGGAGGTGTTCTGGGTGCGGCCGGAGACTCGCGGCATCATCCCGCTCGATGGTTTTCACGCACCGAAGAGCCTGAGGAAAACGATCAAGAAGAACCCCTTCGACATCCGTTTCGATTTCGATTTCGAAGCCACGATCGACGGTTGCGCCGAGAAGCGGGTGGAACGGCGCTCGACCTGGATCAATGCGCCGATCCGCGAAGCCTATGTCGAGTTGCATCGGATAGGCCATTGTCATTCGGTCGAGGCGTGGCGCGAGGACCGGCTGGTCGGTGGCCTCTATGGCGTGTCGCTCGGCCGGGTGTTTTTTGGCGAGAGCATGTTCGCCAGGGAGACGGACGCTTCCAAGACCTGCCTTTTCTATCTCGTGGAGCGCTTGAAGGCACGCGGATTCGCGCTGCTCGATACGCAGTTCACCACCGAGCACCTCAAGCGCTTCGGCGCCGTCGACGTGCCGCGCGGCAAATATGAAAAGATGCTGGCCGACGCGCTGAAGGGCGAGGCCGTATTCTATCCCTGACGCCCAATTCTATCCCTGAAGATTGAGCCTACTTCCCAGTGGCGGCTTCCAATGGCGTCTGCGAATGGAACATCATCTTCCAGCCGTTGACGCGATGGACATAGCCGGTGCTGACCAGCGCGGCGTAAGGTTCGCCGTTCTCGCGTGTCGCATGTGCCTCGTAGGTCAGCATGATGATGTCGCTGCCCGGCTCGATAATACCCTTGAGGTCGATTTTCAGGTCGCGCCAGCGGTTGGGCTTGGTTGCGGTCTTGGCGAGATCCGCATTGTCCATCGCCTGTGCCATCTGCGGAAACGCCACCAAGCATTCGGTGTCGGCATTGGCCGCATAGTAGGCCGCGTCGCCCGTCCAGAATCCCTTTTCGAGTTCCAGCAACTCTGTCTTGCCGGCCGTGATCCGCTTGCTGTCTGACATCGGAAGATCCTCCCTGCGCATAAATGCGCGCTCATCCGTGCCCCAACGTATGGTGGCAAGGACGGTTCCGGAGGATCAGTTGGTGTCGGTCGTATCGGGGTCCGAAGCGTCCGGCTCCGTCACGCCAGGCTCTGTCACGTCCGGAGCGGTCGCGGCTTTCGGTTTGGCCGCGGCGGGCTTGGGCGCCTCGGCTTTGGTCGAGTCTGCCTTGGCGCCATCGGGCGCCGGCACATCCGACTTCTGCTTGCAAGCCTTCAGCCAGACGTCATAGACGGCATGCTCGACGGCATTGAGGCCGGGGCTTTCGGCAAACATCCAGCCGGTGAAGATGCGGCGGATCTTGCGGTCCAGCGTGATCTCGTCGACCTCGACGAAGGAATCTGTCTTCGGTTCTTCGGTCTGTGGCCGCGAATAGCAGACGCGCGGCGTCACCTGCAAAGCACCGAACTGCACCGTCTCGTCGATATAGACATCGAAGGTGATGATGCGGCCGGTGATCTTGTCGATACCGGCAAACTCGGCAACGGCGTTGGTAACCCGGTCCGATCCCGGGGCTGGCGCCGGCGCGGGGGCGGCGGGGGTCGGCGAAGCGGCAAACGCCGCGGTGCTGACGGCAAGACCGGCGGCTAGCGTCAGACCGCCCATCGATGTCAGGTTGAAAAAGCTCATGCAAGGATACCGGTGGTTCGCGCCCGGGTGATTCTGTCGATCGCCAAGGCTAGTCGCCGTTTTCTGATCAGCAAGCAGCTAAACACCAATTGTGGCGATAAAGCACCGGCCTGCACCCTACCATTACGACCCGGGCGTCCAGGCGTCGTAGTCGCCGGTAACCTGCGGACGATGCTGATTGGTCAGCACCGAGCCCTTCGGGCGATAGGCCGCCGGGCTGCCGGTCAGATTGGGCTGATGCGGCTTTTGCCAGTCGCGCGGCTTGTAGTCCTCGCTGGACGGCGCGACGTCGACGCGGTGGTGCATCCAGCCGTGCCAGCCGGGCGGTATCGCCGAAGCTTCCGAATAATTGCGGTAGATGACCCAGCGGCGCGTGCGGCCTTCCGAATCGATGCCGCCTTCGTAGTAGAAATTGCCGGTTTCGTCTTGGCCGACCTTCTTGCCGTACCGCCAGGTGTGCAGGCGCGTTCCAATCGTCTGGCTGTTCCACCAGGTGAAAAACTGCGTAAGGAAAGTCTTCATTTCAAAACCCTCGCGCCGGCAGCGCCCGTTTTCCTGCTTATGGCGTCAGGCCTTGCCGAAGGCAAGGCTTTTGCCACGGCGTGCGCGCAAATGGCTTGCCGGAAACCCGACACAAGCCTGTGATCCTGCCGGTCACTGCATGCACGCTTGCCAAGCCTTTACGGTATTTCTAAAGCTCTGCGCGCCCATGCCTGCATCCAGCCCGGCTTGAGGCCAAAGGAGGTGACGATTGGCCACGGAATTGCCGACCACCGACATTCGCATCAGCGCCGAGGCGATTCGCCACCGCAAGGGCGGCACGCCGATCGTTTGCCTGACCGCCTATACCTATCCCATCGCCCGTCTGCTCGATCACCATGTTGACCTGCTTCTGGTCGGCGACAGTGTCGCCATGGTCCTGCATGGCCACAAGACGACGCTGGGCGCCTCGCTGGAGATGATGATCGCACATGGGCAGGCCGTGATGCGCGGCTCGGCCAGGGCCTGCGTCGTCGTCGACCTGCCGGCCGGCAGCTATGAGGCAACGGCAGCGCAAGCCGTCGCCTCGGCGCGGCGGGTCGTCGACGAAACCGGCTGCCAGGCGGTGAAGCTCGAAGGCGGCCTCGACATGATCAGCCAGATCGAGGCCATCGCCGCCGCCGGCATTCCGGTCATGGGACATATCGGCCTGCAGCCGCAATCGGTGGAGAAGGATGGCGGCTACAAGATCAAAGGCCGCACCGAGGAGGCTGTTGCGGCATTGCTTCGCGATGCGCTTGCCGTCGAGAACGCCGGCGCTTTCTCGGTCGTCATCGAAGGCACGGTCGAGAGGGTCGCCGCCGAAATCACCCGCCGCATCGCCATTCCAACCATCGGCATCGGCGCCAGCGGCGACTGCGACGGCCAGATCCTGGTCATCGACGACATGGTCGGGCTGACCGTCGATCGCGTGCCGAAATTCGTCAAGGAATACGCGGATCTGCGCAGCGTGATCTCGCGTGCAGCTGAAAGCTACGCAGCCGAGGTGCGGGGCCGGACATTCCCCGGCCCCGGCCATGTCTTTTCGGCGACAAACAGCAGGGACGACGCATGAGCCAACCCGTCGTCGTCGACAGCGTGGCCGCACTTCGCGCGCAAATCCGGGACTGGCGGCGCGACGGCCTTCGTGTCGCCATGGTGCCGACCATGGGTGCTTTGCATGACGGACACATCTCGCTGGTCAGGATCGCGCTCCAAAAAAGCCGAGCGCTGCGTCGTGTCGATCTTCGTCAATCCGACGCAGTTCGCGCCGAGCGAAGACCTCGACAAGTACCCGCGCCAACTCGCCCGCGACCTCGACCGGCTGGGCGCGGCAAAAGCCGACCTTGCCTTCACACCGACGGTTGGCGAGATGTATCCCGCCGGCTTCGCCACGAAAATCTCGGTCGGCGGCCCCTCCGCCGGGCTCGAATCGGACTTTCGGCCGACTTTTTTCGACGGCGTCGCCACCGTGGTGGCAAAGCTCCTCCTGCAGGCAACGCCCGACTGTGCGGTCTTCGGCGAGAAGGACTACCAGCAGCTTTGCGTGGTGAGGCAGCTCTGCCGCGACCTCGACCTGCCTGTCGAGATCATCGGCGCACCGACGATCCGCGACGCGCATGGTCTCGCCATGTCGTCACGCAACGCCTATCTCGATGAGGCCGAACTGAAGATCGCCCGCCAGCTCAACGTGATATTGCGCAATACGGCTGCGGCCCTGGCGGCAGGCGCCGGCCAGAGCGACGCAACCGAAGAGGCCAGCCGCGCCCTCATCGCCGCCGGCTTTCAGAAGGTCGACTATGTCGAGGCACGCCAAAGCCTGACGCTTGCGCCATGGCGTCGAAACCGCGAAGGGCGTCTTCTTGCGGCAGCATGGCTCGGCAAGACGAGGCTGATCGACAATGTGGAGGTTCCCGCTGCCTAGCGAGAAGGCTTCGGCCAGATAGACACGGGCCGCGACCAAGGTCGATGGTCCCGCACTCCCGGCGGATTGCCGCCGCGCCTAGCTCTCGCTCTTTTGTCCGCCGGCCCTGACGATCAGGTGTCCCGCCACGATCCCAACCACCCCGGCAAGGGCTTTCACCAATGCATCGATGAGGCGTGCATGGCGACCGGGATCAATGAGCTGAAGCAGTTCCAGCATGCCGGCGGTCACAGCCACAAAGATCACGACCTGATACAGTCGGTTGGGAAAGCCGATCGCCAGGGCGAAGCCCAGCAGGACATAAGCCAAGGCACGCTCGACATTCGCTTCAGCGAGGTGCGGCCGCATCTGGATCGGCGACAAGGTCGCGAAAATGATGATGGCGAGCAGCGCCAGCGCTGTAATGCGGGACAGTTTGGTCATGCCCTTGCATATCCGTCGTGAGCCGGCACAGCAAACGCCGCGATGACGCATGGCTTGATCGCTCTATTCATCCCGGTGGTCTATCCCAGCGGTTTCTCGAAACTCAGCGTCGTCGGCCTTGAGGTATCACGGGACTCTTCCGCGGCACTGACAGGCAAGAACCCTTTCGACCGATAGAAGGCGATGGCACCGCCATTGGCCTCCTCGACCTCGACGCGCAACGTTCGCGCTTCCGGGAAACTGGCTTCGACCTCGTCGAGCAGTGCTTGCCCGATCCCCCGCCGCTGACAGTCCGGATGGACGTAGAGCTGGTTCAACAGGATGATTTTCGCATCGGCGGTGGCGGCGGCGAAAGCCATGCCGCCGATCCGCTTGCCGTCATCGGCCACCAGGAATTCCGAGTTGGGCCGCGTCAGCCGCGAGCGGAGCGAAGCGATCGAGTGCCATTCGTCGGTGATCTCGGCGACTTTGGCAGCGCCATAAATGGCGTCATAGGTCGCATGCCACGTTTCCACCAGCAGCGTCCGCACAGCGGCAAGGTCGCGTTCACCTGCGGTGCGGACGAACACGGCGCTACTCGATGCCCAGCTTGGCCTTGACGAGGTCGTTGACGGCTTGCGGGTTGGCCTTGCCGCCGGTCGCCTTCATTACCTGGCCGACGAACCAGCCGGCCATGCTCGGCTTGGCGCGCGCCTGTTCGACCTTGTCAGGGTTGGCGGCGATAACGTCGTCGACGGCCTTCTCGATGGCGCCGGTGTCGGTGACCTGCTTCATGCCACGGCTCTCGACCAGTTGGCGCGGGTCGCCGCCCTCATTCCAGACGATCTCGAACAGGTCCTTGGCGATCTTGCCGGAGATGGTGCCATCCCTGATCAGATCGATGACCGCACCGAGCTGCTCGGGCGAAACCGGAGCGTTTTCAATGTCTTTTCCGGCCTTGTTCAATTGCCCGAGCAGATCGTTGATGACCCAATTGGCGGCAAGCTTGCCGTCGCGGCCGGCGGCCACCTTTTCGAAATAGTCGGCGATCGGCTTTTCCGAAACCAGGATCGAGGCGTCATAGACGGACAGGCCGAGCGACGCGATCAGCCGCGCCTTCTTGTCGTCCGGCAGTTCCGGCAATTCCTTGGCCAGCGCATCGACATAGGCCTGGTCGAATTCCAGCGGCAAAAGGTCGGGATCGGGGAAGTAGCGGTAATCATGCGCCTCTTCCTTGGAGCGCATCGAGCGCGTCTCGCCCTTGACGGCGTCGAACAGCCGCGTCTCCTGATCGATCTTGCCGCCATCCTCGAGGATGGCGATCTGCCTGCGCGCCTCGTAGTCGATGGCCTGGCCGATGAAGCGGATCGAGTTGACGTTCTTGATCTCGCACCGCGTGCCGAACTCGCCGCCCGGCTTGCGCACCGAAACGTTGACGTCGGCGCGCATCGAACCTTCGTCCATGTTGCCGTCGCAGGTGCCGAGATAGCGTACAATGGTGCGCAACTTGGTGACATAAGCCTTGGCTTCGTCGGCCGAGCGCATGTCCGGCTTGGAGACGATCTCCATCAGCGCCACGCCGGAGCGGTTGAGATCGACATAGGACATGGTCGCATGCTGGTCGTGCATCGACTTGCCGGCATCCTGCTCCAGATGCAGCCGCTCGATGCCGACCTCGATGTCCTCGAATTCGCCCTGGCGGTCCGGGCCCACCGAAACGATGACCGTGCCCTCGCCGACGATCGGCTGCTTGAACTGTGAAATCTGGTAGCCCTGCGGCAGGTCGGGATAAAAGTAGTTCTTCCGATCGAAGACCGACTTGTGGTTGATCTGCGCCTTCAGCCCCAGGCCGGTACGGATCGCCTGCTTGACGCATTCCTCGTTAATGACCGGCAGCATGCCCGGCATCGCCGCATCGACCAGGCTGACATTGGCGTTAGGCGGCGCGCCGAAGGCCGTCGAGGCGCCCGAAAACAGCTTTGCTTCCGAAGTGACCTGCGCATGGACCTCGAGGCCGATGATGATCTCCCAGTCGCCGGTTGCGCCGGGGATCAGGCGTTTTGCGTCAGGAGTACGGGTGTCGATAAGGGACATGGCGGCCTGCGAACTGGAATGATGGGAAGCTGCATTAATGCACATTCTGATTTGCAACTTCGCTAGTGCAAACCGCCAAAAGAGACAAGCGCAAAGCCACGGACTGGCCTTTTCAGCCGCGTTCGCCTATAGGACGCTCATTCCAATGGAGAGTGGATGTCCACTTACGCTCAGTCCCGGTAAGGCCCTGACCTCCTGGCGAGGCAGGGCAGAAAACCGAAACCCCGTGCCGCGAAGCTTCGCGGCGGCGGCATTTTTTGTTTTCCCGGAAAACTCTCACATGGACATTTCGCGCATAGAACAGCGCATCCTGCACCTGCTCGCGCAGGGTGGACGCATTGAAATCGAAAAGAACGAGAAAAAGCGGATCGCCTCCGTCAAATGCCTGACCCGCGACGGCTGGCATTATCCGGGCGTCGATCTCGATATGTTTCGAAAACTGAAGCGTAAGAAGGCGGTTTCTTCGTCGGGAGGCGGCCCTTACCGCATCACCCGGCGCGGGCTCGCGCTCGTCCGCTCCGAACTCGACAACAGGTAAACCACGGCTCCGCCGGTCGGTTCTCCGGCCGGCGGTTCGCCTCGCCGCTCAGGCGGTGGCGATATAGGCCCTGATCTCGTCGGCCTCGCGCTCGACATCCTCGATGCGGCGCTTGACCACATCGCCGATGGACACGATGCCATCGAGCATGCCGTCCTTCTCCACCGGCAGATGGCGGAAGCGGCCTCGGGTCATGATCTCCATCACCTCGTTGACGGTGTGATTCTCGTTGCAGATCTTCACCTTCGGCGTCATTGCCGAGCGCACGGCGATATCCAGCGCGGCTCCACCTTCGCGGGCGACAACCCGGACGATGTCGCGCTCTGACAGGATGCCGACGATCTTGCGATCGCCATTGGTGATGACCAGCGCACCGATCTTGTGCTCTGCCAGGATGCGGATGGCTTCGCTAAGCTTTTCGTTCGGCCCGAGCGTCAACACGTCATGGCCTTTTCTCTCGAGAATTGCCTTCACCGTCATGGCGTCCTCCTCTGCTTTGCCTGCCGGTTCCTGCCCTGACCGGCCTTCACGTAAGAGTGAACATCGTGCGCCGTGATCGGTTGCATTTCAAGTGCGGTGGTCGGTCGTCTCCCATTCAGGCGCCTGCCATCGCCTGTCGAACCAACGCAAGCCGAAGAAGCCCGCGAAAAAGCCGCCAATATGGGCCTCCCAGGCGATCTGACCATCTACCCCTGGGGCAAACCCGAGCAGGCCGGTGGCGAGATTGATGACCATCCACATGGCGAGGAAGATCACGACACCGCGCAAGCGCAATACGAATGCGATCGGCAGCACAGGGCCGGCGAAGGCGGCCTTGCCGGCCGAACGGTCGGTGCGGAAGCCGAAACGCGCCGCAGCCCCCATCATGCCTGATATCGCACCGGAAGCCCCGACCAGCGGCGCCTCACCATAAGGATGGATCGCCCAGAAAAGCGCGACCGAAGCCAACCCGGTTGCGGCAAAAAACAGCGCGAACCACAGCGTTCCCAGGCGGTTTGCCAATGGTGAACCAAACGCGGCGAGCCACACCATGTTGATGGCGATATGAGCAAAGCCGCCATGCATGAAGGCATAGGTGAAGGGCCGCGAAAACAGGAACCAGTCGAAGCCGTATTGCCCGGTGTAGAGAACGGGGATGAAGGCCCCGTCATACAGCAATGTCATCTGCTGGGATTCGCTCAACACATATTGCTGCAACAGGTAGACGACGACGCAGATGCCGATCACCGCCAACACGACGGGTGGCAGGTTGAACACCGGCTCGCGCCGTCGTCGCGGCGCGTCGTCCATCTGTTCCGTGTCCGAAGGGTTTACCGGTTCGTTCATGCGCATCTGGTCCAGGAATTCCTGCGCGTCCTTTAGAGCAAGGATGTCCGGGTTGGAACAATTCTGTTTTCTCAACAGCGAACGCCCGGCACCGCATCGTCTTCATTTGCTACGAAACCGAAAGGAAGCGAAGTGGAAATGCTCCGGGATTTGAAAAACTCGCAATGAGCGTTCTCGGAAGCGATGGGCCTCCCCCCTAGAATGCGGCCAATTTCAAAGGGGTCTCCACATGATCAAGCATATTCTTTCGCTGGCGGCAGCCGCCGGCATAGCCGGTCTCGCCACCGCGGCTTCGGCGCAGGGCATATCCGGCGCGCCGGCACCCTTCGATAAGGGCGGCGTCAAGATCGCCGTCGTCAGCTTCCTCGGCTCCGGTGACTGGCTCCAGGCATTCGAGGCCGGCGTGAAGCGCCAGGCCGATGCGCTCGGCATCGAGGCCAACATCTCGCAGGCGCGCAACGACATCAACACCGAGCGGCAGTTGATCCAGCAGGCGATCAATCTCGGCGTGCAAGGCATCATCATCAACAACGGCCAGCCAGAAGCCATCAAGGACGTCGCACAGGCAGCGCTTGACGCCGGCATTCCAGTGGTGGCCTACGACACCAACCTCGACAACCCCAAGATCCCGCAGGTCGAGCAGTCCGATGCCGACATGGCGCGCCTCGTGCTCGACCAGGCGGTCAAGGACCAGGGCGAGAAATTCGACGGCGGCGTCCTCTATGTCGCCGGCTTCGCACCGCTCGACCGCCGTTATGCGGTGTGGAAGGATTTCGGCAAGAAGTACCCAGGCATCAAGGAAGTCGCCACCTGGGGCGTGGTCAACGACACCGTTGCCGCTTCGGTCGCCGACCAGACCAAGGCTGTGCTCACCGCCAACCCGACGCTTTCGGTCGTCTTCGCCCCATGGGACGAGTTCGCCCGTGGCGTGAAGCTCGCCATCGACGAGCTTGGCGTGGCAGACAAGGTGAAGATCTACGGTGTCGATATCTCGACCTCGGACATCCAGGCCATCCTCGAACCGAATAGCCCGTGGGTGGCGACGGCGGCAACCAACCCGGCCGTCGTCGGCGAGGCTTCGGTGCGCGCGCTGGCCCAGCTGATCGCCGGACAGAATCCCGGCCATTCGGTGCTGATCCAGCCGACGCTCGTCACCAGAAAGGACCTCGTCGACAACAACATCAAGACGATCGAGGACCTGCAGGCGAAATTCCCGGCCTTCAAGGACAGCGATGCCGCAAAGGCACCGTGGATCCCGGCGACGAATTGAGCTTCAGCGCCTTCACAAAATCAGCGATCCAAACAATCATCCCCCGGCCTGCTGGGGGATGATTGCGCCTGCCTCCGCCACACCACCCGCTGCGACAGGCAAAGTACGCCGGACCGACCTTTTGAAAGACAATTATGGTTTCTGTCCCCACCCCCGACTATTCCAGGAACATGCGCCTGATCGGTCATTCCGACCAAGGCGGGCGGCCGGACGGATTGCAGGTGATGGTGCATCGCGGCTTCGCCTATGTCGCGCATCCCTGGTCACAAGGCTTTTCCATCATCGATGTACGGGATCCCAAGAATCCGGGCGGGACGGTGTTCGTGCCCGCGCTGCCGAATACCTGGACCATCCATCTGCAGACGCATGAGGATCTGCTGTTGGTCGTCCATGCACGCGATCTGTTCGCCGACGCCGCTTTCGCGTTCGACGAGAAGGTCTACTACACCCAGTCGATCGGCGAGACGATCGGCACCGCGTCTGGTTCGGGCGCGGCGCGGACCTGGTCGGCCGGCATGGCCGTCTATGACATCTCGAAGCCGACGCAGCCTCGCCAGATCGGCTTCTTCCCGGTCGACGGCATCGGCATCCACCGCATCTGGTACGTCGGCGGGCGCTACGCCTACGTATCGGCGCTTCTCGACGGCTACAGCGACTACATCCTGCTGACGGTCGACCTTCAGGACCCGGCACGGCCAGTCGAGGCCGGTCGCTGGTGGATTCCAGGAATGCATCTTGCCGGCGGCGAGACACCCGGCTGGCCCGACGGCCGCCGCTATGCGTTGCATCATGCGGTCGTCGAGGGTGATACCGCCTATGCCTGCTGGCGCGACGGCGGGTTGACCGTCCTCGATGTCGCCGACCCTGCCCTGCCGAGGCTGATCAGCCACAGGAACTGGTCGCCGCCCTATGGTGGCGGCACCCATTCGGCGCTGCCGCTGCTCAAACGCGGCTTGCTCGTTGTCGCCGACGAGGCCGTGCTCGACCATGAGGAGGATGGGCGCAAGCTCACCTGGATCTTCGACATACGCGATCCGGCGAACCCGATTTCGATCTCGACCCTGCCGACCCCGGACGAGACCGATTACACCGCCAAGGGCGGACATTTCGGTCCGCACAATCTGCACGAGAACCGGCCGGGCAGCTTTGTGTCAGACACCCTGATCTTTGCAACCTACCAGAATGCCGGCGTGCGCGTTTTCGACATCTCCGATCCCTATCGCCCAAAGGAGACCGGGGCGCTGGTGCCGCCGGCTCCCAGCCGCATGGTCGACAAACGTCCGAATCGGCCGCAAGTGATCCAGTCGACCGACGTATTCGTCGACGCCAACGGCATCGTCTATTCGCCGGATTACAATGCCGGACTGGCGATCATGGAATATGGCGGCTGACAATTACGACCGTGCCCCGTTGGCTTGCTTGCCTTTCCCAGTTCCCGCTCAACCTGTAACCGGCTGAACCAATTGTCCCTCACCGCCGCCCCCATTGCCGTCGCTGTCGCCGGGATCGAAAAATCCTTTGGCCCGACGCGCGCGCTCGCTGGAGCCGATCTTACCGTGGCAGCCGGGGAGGTCGTGGCGCTGATGGGCGCCAATGGCGCCGGCAAATCGACTCTGGTGAAAATCCTTTCAGGCTCGCATGTACCCGACGCCGGAACGATCACCCTGGGCGGCGGGATCGTCGCCCTCGCCTCGCCCAGCGCCGCCAAGGCCGCCGGCATCGCGACCGTCCATCAGGCGACGGATCAGGCGGGGGCTGCCGGACTGACGGTCGCGGAGAATCTTCTGCTCGATGAACTTTGCCAGCCGGGCGAGCGCTTCTTCGTCTCGGCCCGGTCGATCCGCAGGCGTGCGCGCGCCATCGCGGCGCTGATCGATCTCGACCTGCCGCTCGACCGCGACTTCATCGACCTGCGGCCGGCGGAGCGGCAATTGATCGCCATCGCCCGCGCCGTCGCGGCCAAGGCCTCCGTTCTAATCCTCGACGAGCCGACATCCAGCCTCTCGGCCACGGAAGCGGACCGGCTTTTCGCCATCATCCGGCGGCTGCGCGCGGGCGGCATGGCAATCCTCTACATCTCGCACAGGCTGGGCGACCTTGCCGCCATCGCCGACCGCGCCGTGATCATGCGCGGCGGTCGCATCGTCGGCGCCTTTGCCAAACCGATCGATTTCCCGGCCGCCGTTGCGGCCATGATCGGGCGGACGCTGGAAGCCGCCACCCATGACGGCAAGATTTCGGCGGCCCCAATCATCGCCTCCATCAAGGGTGCGCAACTGATTCCCGGTGCGAGGCCTTTCGATCTCGATCTGCGCTCCGGCGAGGTCGTCGCTCTGACCGGCACGCTTGGCTCTGGCAAGAGCCGGCTGTTGCGCGCGCTTTTTGGTCTGGAAACGCTGGCGCAAGGCAGCTTCGTGCTCGATGGAAAACCGTGGCTTTCCAACGGGCCGGCGCGATCGATCGAAAACGGCGTCTTCATGGTCGCCGAGGACCGCTGGGCATCGTCGCTGCTACCGCCCGAGGTTCCCGGCGCCTCGATTGCCGGTACTATCGCCCTGCCGCATCTGCGGCGCTGGTTTCCGGACGGCCTGCTGCGGGTCGCGCGCGAGCGCAAGGTTGCCGCCGAGGCGATCGCCCGGCTCGGCATCAAGGCGCGCGGCCCCGATGACACGCTCGACGAGCTTTCCGGCGGCAACCAGCAGAAGGTCGTGCTCGCCCGCTGGCAGGCGGCACCTTGCCGGCTGCTGCTGCTCGACGAGCCCTTCCAGGGTGTCGACGTCGGGGCGCGTGCCGACCTGATCTCCGCAATCCGCAACAGCCAAAGCGGTTCCGCCACGCTGATCGCGACCAGCGACACCGAAGAGGCGCTGGAGGTTGCCGACCGCATCCTCGTCATGCGCGATCACTCCCTTCACGAGGCCGGTGACGGCCATGGCCCGCTGACCGACCAGATCGGCAAGGTCGAGAGCGAAAAGGCCGGAGAGCATCGATGACGAACCCGACGACGGTCCAGCAGGCCGCCCCGCGCACATCGCTTTTCCGCGAAACGCGCCGTTACGCGCTGTTCGTGCTGCTGGCACTGATGGTGATCGGCTTCTGGTACGCGCAGCCCGCCTTCATCCGCTCGGCCAACCTGTTCTCCATCCTGCAGGCGGTTTCGGTCGTGGCGATCCTCGGCGTCGGGGTCTCGATCACGATGTCGGCCGACGGCTTCGATCTCTCGGTGGGCAGCATCGCCGCCTCGTCGGTGATGGCGGCAAGCTATGCCATGGTCGTATGGCAGCTGGATGCGGCCCAGACCATGGGTCTGGTCTTGCTGATGGGCGCCTTCATAGGCCTCCTGAACGGACTGCTGATTGTCCGCATCGGCGTCCCCGATCTTCTCGCCACGCTGGCGACAATGTTCCTGCTCGCCGGCCTGCAGCTAATCCCGACCGGCGGCCGCTCCATCACCGCCGGCATGGTGCTGCCCGACGGCTCGTCCGTTCCCGGTGCTTACGATCCGGCTTTCCTGATCCTCGGCCGGTCACGGCTCTTCGACACCGTACCCCTGTCTGTCGTGGTCATGGCGGTGGTCGCCATCCTCGCCTGGTTCCTGATGGAGCGTACGCGCTGGGGACGCGTCTTCTATGCGATCGGCGGCAACGAAACGGCCGCGCATCTATCCGGCGCGCCGACCAAGGCATATCGACTCTGGGCCTATATCCTGTCCGGCACGCTTGCTTCGTTGGGAGGGCTGATCGTCGCTTCGCGTGTCGGCCGCGGCGACGTCTCGGCCGGCAACTCGCTCCTGCTCGATGCGGTGGCGGCCTCGCTGATCGGCTATGCCGTGCTCGACAAGCGTCGCCCGCATGTGATCGGCACGGTGGCCGGCGCAATTTTCGTCGGCGTCCTCCTGAACGGCCTCACCATGCTGAACGCGCCCTACTACACGCAGGACTTCGTCAAGGGTGTCGTGTTGGTTGGCGCTCTGGCGCTGACCTTCGGCCCGGGGAAGAAGCGATAGTTCACACCAGCCGACCACGGAACGCAGATTTTTCGTCGCATAGCGATCGGACGATGCCGCCTTAGCGACCGCCGGGATGGTTGCCAGCACTTGTCGGCAGGTAGAAATACACGCCCGCCGTTAACCCCGAATCGCCTGGCGCGAATCAAAAAAGAAGCCGTTCAAGGTTTCCCCTGAACGGCTGGTCGAGCCCCCTGCTCCCCTAAAACTCTGACTGAAGTGCTGCCGATCGTCGCGAAACGACCGCTTCTGGAGTGGTTTTTGTGTGCCACGGGGCTCGCTTCTATGCAACGTAAACCACTTGTTAACCTTAACGGCCCCGACCCGTGAACAAGTGTTAACGACGCTGGCACGCTTCCTGCTCCGCAACGCATGTAGGTCATCGGAGGGCGCCCTTCTGTTCACCGATGGGACATCAGACGACAGAATGCGCGGAGCAGCATAGCATGAATCAGAATGGATCGATCACGCTGTTCCAATATTGGAATCGCCTGCGTGACGGACGCCCTGCCCCGAAGCGTTCGGAGGTCGAGCCGGCCGACATCAAGTCGCTGCTGGCCGACACCTTTATCCTGGAACGTGACACGCGCGGGCAAGCCGTATTCCGGCTGGCCGGCACGAGGCTTTGCGCCTGCTACGGCCGCGAGCTCAAGGGGTTTTCCTTTCCGTCGCTGTGGCGCGAGAAGGATCAACGGCTCGTCTCGCGGCTGATCCACGGCGTCTTCGAGCAGAAGTCGGTCGTGCTCATCAGCTATGAGGGCTTCAGCCGCAACGGGCGCTCCAACAAGTTCGAACTGCTTGCCCTGCCGCTTGACGGCGGCGTCGAAAATCCACGCTGCCTGGGCGTCATCAGCGCCGTGGAGAAGCCCTTCTGGCTGGGTGCCGACCCGATCACCGACGCGTTGATCGATTCGATCCGCGTCATAGATCCGGAGAAGGAGCTCCTCAACAACCGTCCGGCGATCGATGTTCCCTCGCTCGTTCCCGATGAACTTGGAGCACCCGAGACGATCTCGGCGCTCGGCCGGGCGCGCCGCATCCGCCATCTCGTCGTCTTCGATGGCGGGCGCGAGGAATAGTCCGTTTGCGGCCTGATGCACGTCGCCCAAAACCGCGCCGCTGTTTTGGCACCACGGCCTGCAAAAAGGAAACCTTGGAGCGCCCGCTTTTTCCCTTTGTTAACCCGCCTTGTTGTACTTCTCTGATGAAGTTCCTCGCATCGGCGCGCGGGATGCCAAACGGGGTGTAGGCAGTCATGAGGTCAGCGGCGGTCGACTATGCGCCGTCCCAAGCTGAAAGGCGTAACTTTCAGCGCGTCCGGGTCAAAATCTACGGACGCTTCATGCTGGAAGACCGCACCGAACACCCCTGCCAGGTCGTCGACATGTCACCGGGCAACGTCGCGTTTCGCACCGACCGCATCGGCATGCCCGGCGAAAAAATCATTGCCTACATCGATCATATCGGCCGCATCGAAGGTGTCGTCACGCGCACCTTGCAGGACGGTTTCGCGATGACCGTCATCGCGTCGGATCGCAAGAAGGACAAGCTGGCCGCGCAATTGACCTGGCTCGCCAACAAGCATGAACTCGACCTGCCGGAAGATCGCCGCCACGAGCGCGTCGCGCCGCGCAATCCGACCAGCGTGCTGCAGCTCACCGACGGCCGCCAGTACCAGTGCCGTATCATCGACCTTTCGCTCTCCGGCGCCGCGGTCGAGATCGACGTCAAACCGGCGATCGGCATCCAGGTCATGCTTGGCACCATGCGCGGGCAGGTCGTGCGTCATTTCGAGGACGGCGTCGCCATCGAATTCGCTGTGATCCAGCGCCCCGAAACGCTCGATTCCGAATTCAACACGCCACGCACCTGAGCAGGCCCGACAGCGACACTCCAGGAAACCGGCCCTTGTGGCCGGTTTTGTTTTCGACGCCATGACCGGCATGCTTAGCCCACTCTTGGCGGGCTTGGGAGCCCTCCGCGCGCCGAGATTCGCGCCTCAAGATCCAAACGAATTAATACTCAAATGATTCAAATTTTATTTTTATTCTACTGGAGTTTTACTCAATATCTACTTCGCGCTTTTGCGTCAAATAAATCCACATGTGGCAATGTCTCCTTCGAACGGGGAGACTACAACAATGAAGAAAACGAGGGGCAAGCTGTTGCTGGCGGCAATGGCGATGCAGTTTTCCGCTTGGGGATCAGCATATGCCGCGGGACCGGCCTATATGCACACCGGCGGACGCACCACCCAGCCTGTTGGCCATTATGAGTTCTGCCAGCGCAGTCCTGGCGAATGCAGCGAAAGGACCCCGAAGGGTGCGCCGGTCGAACTGACCCGCAAATTGTGGGCGACGATCGTCAACATCAACAATTCGGTCAACACCCGCATCAAGCCGCGCACCGACATGGAAAACTACGGTGTCGAGGAATATTGGGCCTATCCGGCCAATGGCTATGGCGATTGCGAGGATTACGCGCTGGAAAAGCGCCGCGAGTTGATGGATGCGGGCATGCCGGCCGGCAATTTGCTGATGACGGTGGCGCGCCAGCCGAATGGCGACGGCCACGCAGTGCTGACCGTGCGCACCAGCCTCGGAGAATTCATCCTCGACAATCTCGAGACCAAGGTCCTGTCCTGGACGGACACCGACTACACCTATCTCAAGCGCCAGTCTGACCAGAATTCCGGTGTTTGGGTAACGATCAACGACGGCCGCTCCGACGCGGTCGCCAGCGTCCGCTAAAACAGAGATCAAGCGCGCCGCATGAATGCGACCGCTTAAGGAGAAACCCGGTCGAGTCCCCACCCTCCCCGTCCCCAACGACCGGGTGAAAGGAGCCGGCCCCGTCCCCGGGCCGGCTCCGCCATTTCTGGCGGTCCATTGAAATCTTGACAATGTCACGATTTCTATTCCTTAGATTCCTGTTTGCAGCCCACCTCTGCTACAACAGCAAGTAGCGCGAACCGTGGTTTGGCAATGGTTTCGCCGGCTAGAGTTCGAATCTTGAGAGGGCGCCAGCCGCAGGAAGTGTCGCATGCCTCCCGAGCCCCGATCACCTCGCCTTGCGGTTCTTATCGACGCCGACAACGCTTCCGCCAAGATTGCCGACGGCCTGTTCGCGGAGATCGCGAAGATTGGTGAAGCCAGCGTCCGCCGCATCTACGGTGACTTTTCAAACGTCCGGTCGAAGGGATGGACTGACGTCTTGTCAAAGCATGCGATCATTCCGCAGCAGCAGTTCGCCTATACCACCGGGAAGAACGCCTCAGATATCACGCTAGTGATCGATGCTATGGACCTGCTCCATAGCGGTCGTTTCGACGGTTTCTGTCTGGTTTCTTCCGACAGCGACTTCACCCGGCTTGCCGCCCGCATTCGCGAACAGGGTGTCGATGTATTCGGGTTCGGCGAGCAGAAGACACCGGAGAGTTTTCGGCAGGCATGCCGCCGTTTCATCTACACCGAAAATCTTCTACGTGGCGTGGCCAATATTCAAGATACCGCGCCTGCAGCCAAGCCGCTTCAATCGTCCAGCGCTGCGATGCCCATACTCAAGAAAGTCATTGGTCAGATGGACAGTGAGGATGGTTGGGTATTGCTCGGCACATTTGGAAAGCAGCTGTCAAACCTGTTTTCAGATTTTGACCCTCGCACCTACGGCTTCAGCAAACTGAGCGATCTGGTGAGGAGTACGGATGCATTTGAAATCGAAACCCCTAAGGGTGGAGGCATGCGAATACGGACCAAGCCTACGGCAGGGAAGAAAGCAAAAAACAAAGCCGCGTAGCGGTGGCCAGGGGACCACATATCCCAACGAGCGCATCAGAACGTCGCGACCACCTTTCCGCCGGCAGCAGATCGAGGCACTATAGGCCGTCAGTTTCGCCTTCTGGATCACGGCGATGTTGGAAATCCCCGAAGATCGGTGCGAACGTCATCGTCTGTTCAAGGCGATCGACGATGCCTTCAAGGCCGGCGATTTCGAAGGCCTCGGCGTAGCCCTGGGCGGCTCGCCCCGCTGGTTCGATGAGCGCATGCCGTTTGAACTCGGCCTCGGGCATCCGCTGGAATATGCGATCTATTGGAGCCCCGTCGGTTTCATCTCGACCTTGCTGGATGTTGGCTCGGATCCGAACTATCAGGATCACGGCGGGTTTCCTTCCGTCATTGCGGCGCTGTCCACCGACCGGGCCGACAGGCTGGACATCGTGCGGGTATTGATCGACGGCGGCGCCGACCCGAACATGCGGGGTGTGAACGATTGGACGCCGCTTCACTATTCGGTGGCAATCCGCAGTGCCGATGCGATCCGCCTGCTTTTGGTGGCGGGCGCCGACCCGGCACTCGAAACCCGCATCGATAACTACAGGACGGCCGTGGAAGAGGCCGAGATTGCCGGCTTTGAAGCCGGTGCTTCATTGCTGCGCGATGCGATGGCCGGGCGCAGCTCCAACGAACAGTGAGTTGGGGCGCGACGAACCCTCGCCGACAGGTGGCCAAACCGGCCTCAGACCTTCTTCAACCCAACCTTGAAGCGCTTGCCGTTGGCGACATAATGCGCCGCCGAGCCGCGCAACCTGGCCACGGCCGCGTCGTCCAGCACCCTGATCGCCTTGGCAGGTGAACCGACGATCAGCGAATTGTCCGGGAATTCCTTGCCTTCGGTGACCAGCGCGCCGGCGCCGACCAGAGAATTTCTGCCGATTTTCGCGCCGTTCAGCACGATGGCGCCCATGCCGATCAGGCTGTTGTCGCCGATCGTGCAGCCATGCAGCAAGGCGCGGTGGCCGATCGTGCAGCCTTCCCCGATCGTCAGCGGGAAGCCGGGATCGGTGTGCATGACGGTATGTTCCTGCACATTGGTGTCGGCGCCGATGACGATGGGCTCATTGTCGCCGCGGATGACGGCGCCGAACCAGAAGCCGGCATTGCGTCCGACCCTGACGTCGCCGATCAGCGTCGCATCGGGCGCGATCCAGTTCGAGTCCGCATCGGCGAAGCTGGGCTCTGTTCCGTCGATCGCATAAAGCGGCATTTCTGGTCTCCGAATCGTCTCAGCCTGGCAGTTCGGACCCTAGGAGACGGACCGTCCATGAGGCAATGGCAAGCACGACGACGCCCAGCGCGAAGGTCCACGCAATTGCCGTGCAGCCGCAGGACATCAGCGCCAACGTTGAAATGCGGCGCTGACGCCGGGCATCGATGGCATCGTTGACCAGCATGAAGGGTCCGGCACAGGCCGTGGCGAGCAGCGAGCGCAAGACATGTGACGGCGACACATAGGGTTCGGTGAAGGCGACCTTGCGGCCCGACACCAGTTCCATGGCCGATCCGGCCAGCCCGCAGGCCGTCAACCCGACGGCAAAAGCAAAGAGTGTGAGTTCCAGCGGTCCCATCTTAACTTTCCATTTACCATGAAATTGCACAGTCGTTCCATGCAGGCTGCAAGAGCCGTGCCGTGCGATGTGTGCCGCCCAGGGACACTGGAGGCGGACGGGCGGCCCGAGATTCGAGGACTGAGATGAAGCAGGCAGCGCTCGCCAACGAACTTACCGTGGTCGATTCCACGCTGATGAAGCGGGTGCTCTACGGGTTCGCGGCGCTCGCCCTGTTGTCGGTGGCGATCAGCCTTGCCGGCAAATGGTTCGGCCACTCGATCGCCATGGCCGGATACACCGACGACGCAACGGTGCACCAGGTGGTGATCGGCAACAATGTCATCACGGTCCCGGCCAACGCCATCCGTTTCGCCCAAGCCCGGCGCGACGGCATCGCCTCGCGGCTCGACCTCTATCTGCGCTATCCCCAGATGGACGGCTACAGCGAGCCGGCGCGCAACGATTTCAACCACACGGGCACAGTCAAGAACGTCGTCTTTCTGTCCTTCGAACAGCAGATGATGTCGCGTGACATGAGTGGCCGCTTCACGCCGATCTACAGCGCGTTGATCACCCGACCCGGCATTGCCGGGCCTGGCGGCACGATGATTTATGGTTTCAACGAGAAATCAGGCTATCTGAACGAGGTGCTGGTTGTCGGCAATCGCCCCGGCAAGGAGCCGTTCGTGGCCCGTTGCCTGAGCGGGCCGAGTGCCGAGCAATCGCTGGCGCCTTGCGAGCGCGACATTCAGGTCGGCGACGAACTCAGCCTCACCTATCGCTTCCCAAGGGAGTTTTTGGGCGATTGGCAGGCGCTCGACGCGGCAATCGCCACTGAAGCCGGGCGCGTTCTGAAGGCGGGAGGCTAAGAACGCTTCGAGGGAACCGGCTGGCCGGCCGCATGAGCCGACCGACCGCAAGATTTGCTGCTCAGGCCAGATCGATGTCGAGAATTGCCATCGAAAAATTGTAGTCGCCGTCGTCCTCGTCCTTGAAGACGATGCCGAGGAATTCGTCGCCGACATAGACCTCGGCCGAATCGTCCTTGCGCGGCCGCGCCTTGACCTCGAGCTTGGGGTTTTGGAAGACGCGCTTGAAATAGGCGTCCAGCTTTCTGATTTCGTCCGGCTTCAACAGTCTTCTCCGATCATCGGGCTTGCTCGTTCGAACGCGCTTCTGGCACGTCGACAATGGCGATGTAAAGGCAAGCGGCCTGATAAGGCGAGACAACCACCCGCTCATGCCCGCGGCCGGAATCCCGCAGCAGACGGTGGGCCCTGTGAAAATCAGATGTCGAAGCTGACGACCTGATCCATCGTCTGCGACGGCAGAAGCTGGTCCATCTGGCGCGACGGCTGATCGCAGCCGGTCTCGCCGACGACGCGGGCCGGCACGCCGGCAACCGTCTTGTTGTGCGGCACCGGCGACAGCACCACCGAGCCTGCCGCGATCTTCGAGCAATGGCCGATTTCGATGTTACCGAGGATCTTGGCGCCGGCGCCGATCAGCACGCCATAGCGGATCTTGGGGTGACGGTCGCCGCCGGCCTTGCCGGTACCGCCCAATGTCACGCCATGCAGGATCGACACGTCGTCCTCGATGACCGCGGTCTCACCGACCACCAGGCCGGTGGCGTGGTCGATGAAGATGCCCTTGCCGATGCGGGCGGCGGGGTTGATGTCGGTCTGGAAGACCGAGGACGAGCGGCTCTGCAGATAGAGCGCGAAATCCTTGCGTCCCTGGTTCCACAGCCAATGCGCCAGCCGGTGGGTCTGGATGGCGTGGAAACCCTTGAAATAGAGCACAGGCATGATGAAGCGGTCGCAAGCCGGATCGCGATCGTAATAGGCCTGGATGTCGACACGCACCGTCGTCGGCCACTCCTTGTCGTCGGCCAGCATGGACTTGAAGGTCTGGCGGATGAGATCGGAGCCGATGTCCTGGTGCGCCAGCCGCTCGGCCAGCCGATGAATGACCGCCTCCTCCAGGCTGTCCTGGTTGAGGATGGTCGAATAGAGGAATGCAGCGAGCAGCGGGTCGCGGTTGACAGCCTCCATGGCCTCGTCGCGGATCGAACGCCAGATCGGATCGACCGGCTTCAATGCGCTGTGTCGGGAAATGCTGATGCTGTTCATCGCCGTCTGGTCCTGCGTCCTGCCTGGCTTGCCTGTAGTGCTTGCCTGTTGCCTGGCCGCACATATAAGCCAGATCATAGCACGATTGAACTCAATTTTCCTTAGTGCTTTGTCAAATGGATTTGGTTCGCGGGAATTCAAGCAGCCATGGAAAACGAACCCTTGATCGACGACGCGCTGAAAAGCGAGCTTTCGGCTCTCTATCGGGCGCCAGGCCGCCACTATCACAACCTTTCCCATATCGAAGCAATGCTGGCGCTCGCTGGCGACTATCGAAGGTTGCTCGGCGACCCCGAGGCGATCGAAGCGGCGATCTGGTTCCACGATGCCATCTACGACAGCAAGGCCAAGGACAATGAGGCGCAAAGTGCGGCCCTTGCCGAGAAAGAGCTGGCGGGCCGCGCGGATTCTTCACGTCTCGACCGCATCTCGGCAATGATCGTCGCCACCGCCACGCATCAGGTGCCGCCGTTCGACGACGCGGCGGCCATACGGGACGCAAGTCTGTTTCTGGATATGGACCTGTCGATCCTGGGAGCCGCGCCGGACGCCTTCGACGCCTATGAGCGCGCCGTGCGGCGCGAGTATCACTGGGTGGAGGAGCCGATGTGGCGAGCCGGACGCAGTGCGGTGCTGAAGAATTTCCTCGCCCGCCCACACATTTTCCACACCGAGGAATTCCGGCAACGCTTTGAACGGCAGGCCCGGGAAAACATGGCGCGGTCGCTGGCGGCTCTCACCACAGGCTGAGGGCAGTCACGTCCCGCGTCCCTCGCCGTCCGCTCAGAGCGGATTCTCGGCATAGAACTCCAGCACGCGCTGCTTGAAGGTCTTGTCCCCGACGGCCAGCATATGATCCCGGCCCTCGATGTGAAAGGCGCTGGCGTTCGGCATCAACGCTGCAAGCTCGTCGGGCGAGCCGCCAATGTCGTCGGTGGTTCCGACGGCGACAAGCGTCGGCTGGGCGATGCGCGCGATATCCTGCTCGCTCAGCAATTCGCGCGATTTGGCGATGCAAGCGGCCAAGGCACGGCGATCGCTGCGGGTCTGGTCGGCGAAGGCGCGAAACGACCGGCCGCGCGGATGGCTGGTGGCGGCCGGATCATCGGCAAGCAGGGCGGCGGCGATCGGATCCCAATCGCCGACACCGTCGACCATGCCGATGCCGAGACCGCCGAAGACCAGCGTCGCCACCTTGTCCGGATCGGACAGCGCCATGAACGCCGCGATGCGGGCGCCCATCGAATAACCCATGACATGAGCGCGCCCGATGCCGAGATGGCCGAGCAAGGCAGCGGCATCGGAGGCCATCTTGACCGGCGTATAGTCGGCTTCGTCATAGCTCTTGGACGACGCGCCGTGGCCGCGATTGTCGAAGGCGATGGCGCGGTAACCGGCATCGTTCAGCGTCTTGAACCAGCCGGGCGATACCCAGTTGACATAATGGCTCGAGGCGAAGCCATGGATCATCAGCACCGGATCGCCCTCGCCTGATGCCGGCTGGCGGTCGAGGAAGGCAAGCTCGAAGCCGTCATGGGTGAAAAACTGCATCTGCGATCCCGCCTGCGTGCTCAACCGCCACCGCCATTCGGCGCATCGCCATTGTCGGCTGGTGGCATGCCGGGGCCGGATACCGTGCCCACGGCCGGGTGGCGCAAAAGGTCGCCATACTCGATGCCGTTTCTGGCGGCAGTGCCGGCCTTGAGCTCGAGCACGAAGCGCACCGGTACGCCGGGCGAAATGACGGCGTCCGATTGCGGCTCGCCGTGCTTGACCGCCCGGATCTTGCCATCCTGGCCGACGAAAATCAGATCAAGCGGCATTGGCGTGTTGTGCATCCAGAAGCCGACCTGCTGCTGGACCTCGAAGACGAACAGCATGCCGTGGTTGTCCGCCATGTCCTGGCGGTACATCAAGCCGGCCTCGCGCTCCGCGGCGGTGTCGGCGACTTCGATGGAAAAAGAGCGATCACCGCCTTTCGTCACCACGACCAGTGGCGCCGGATCGGCCGGAAGGATCATCGCCCGGCTGTCCGCCGAGGTCGGCTTTTCGGAATAGAAGTAACCACCGGCGGCGGCGATGAAGGCAATCGCGCACATCGCGCCCGCGGTCAGCCAGTTCCTGTAAGCCATTCGAAATCCTCGGCCGGAAACGCCCTAGTGCGACACCGGCAAGGTCCCCATATCGGGGTGAATTTCGGCGGCCATAAGGCCTTTGTCGCCGCGCCCGAAACGAACCAGCACGACCTGTCCGGGCCGAAGCTCGGTGATACCGTAACGGCGCAAGGTTTCCATATGGACGAAGATGTCCTCGGTGCCCTCGCCGCGGGTGAGAAAACCAAACCCCTTGGTGCGGTTGAACCATTTCACCAAGGCGCGTTCGAGACCGCTCTCCGGCGTCACCGCGACATGGGTGCGCTGCTCCTGCATCTCGGCCGGGTGGACCGCGGTGGTGACGTCCATGGAGAGCACCCGGAAGGCCTGCAATCCGCGGTCGCCATGTTTGACGAGGCAGACCACGCGCGCGCCCTCCAGGGCCGTCTGAAAGCCGTCCTTTCGAAGACATGTCACATGGAGGAGGATGTCGCCCGAAATGCCGTCATCCGGGAGGATGAAACCATAGCCCTTGGCCACATCGAACCACTTGATGGCGCCGGCAATTTCTCGCAGGTCGGCGGCGTCGCCGCCTTCGTCACGCTGCGGGGCGTCGCCAAGGGGTCCGTCCCGCCCCATGAAAGAGGCCTTTTCCCCCATAAGAATGCCCCCTCTTTTCAAGAACACCGCAACTGATTCTTGCCAACAGATTAACACTGCGGCTTCCGGTCTGTGCAAGACCTGCCGTGCCTTTTTTCACGGTTCATTTGGGCAATACCGGATTTGTTCTTTGCCGGCATTGCGCACCGCCGCACGATTGCCCTTTGACAGGGCCGACCCTATGTTGCGCCGCAACGCAATTTATCAAGGAAATCACATGCGCTATCTGCACACCATGATCCGCGTCACCGACGTCGATGCCTCGCTCGACTTCTACTGCAACAAGCTCGGCCTCAAGGAAGTGCGCCGCTACGAAAACGAGCAAGGCCGCTTCACGCTGATCTTCCTCGCGGCCTCCGAAGACGAACAAAGCGCCATCGCCGACAAGGCGCCGCTGGTCGAACTGACCTACAATTGGGACCCGGAAGACTACAAGGGCGGGCGCAATTTCGGTCACCTCGCCTATGAGGTCGACGACATCTACGCCACCTGCCAGCACCTGATGGACAATGGCGTCATCATCAACCGGCCGCCGCGCGACGGCAACATGGCCTTCGTCAGATCGCCGGACGGCATTTCGATCGAGCTTCTGCAGAAAGGCCCGGCTAAGGCCAAGGCCGAACCATGGGCTTCGATGGCGAACACCGGAATCTGGTAGCCGATCACGCTGTCTTGAGCGGACAATGGCAGTCTGACGGCCCGGTACTGTTTGGTTTTTCAGGGACGGCGCCTATCTCTCTGGCTGAGGCGCCAGGCTTGGGCCGGTGCCCCGGCCACGCAACAGGCGCTTGCCCAGGAGAATTCATGCCGACCAGCCATGCCGACGTCGCCACCGAACATGCCAGCCGCTACCTGCAGCAGCTGTGCAAGCACTGGGCGCACAAATTCCCGGTCGAGTTCGATCTCACCCACGGCATCATCGATCTCTCAATGGGCCGTACCGTCATGGATGCCGATGCGGCAACGCTTCATATCACGGTGTCGACTGACGAAGCAGGATCGATCGAGCGCCTGGAAAGCGTTGTCGCCGATCACATCAAGCGCTTTGCTTTCCGCGAAGAGCTGACCTTCGACTGGAAACCCACCTCCGCCTAGGCAGTGACCTACTTCTCACCGGCGTGTGCGGCCATCTCCAGCAACGCCTGCACGGAGCGCCAATTGCGCGCGGTTCCCGGCACTTTCAGCGTGCGCGGGATCAGCCCGGCAAACACCGATTTGCCCAGCCCGTCCGGTGCGCTGAGGTAGAGCACATCGCCCTTGATCTCGAAGCGTTCGGGGCCGGTACACTTTTCGGTCAGCCGCGCCACCTCGTCCGCTGTCGGCTCGCGCTCCAGCACATAGGCGTGCAGCTTCGTGTGGTCCGCGGCAATTTCCGGATAGGGATTTTCGCTCACCAGCCGCTCGAACCACGAGAGATCACGCACCATGATGCGCGAATAAAAACCCCATTTCTTCTCGAAGGCTGCTTCGATCTGTTTCGTCAACGTGACCGCTTCGCCCTCTTTCGCCCGGAACACGGCATTGCCGCTCTGCACATAGGTGGCGACATCGGAGAAGCCGAGCCCCTCGAAGAACGACCGCAGCTCCGCCATCTTGACGATGCGATTGCCGCCGACATTGATGCCGGAAAACAGCGCGACGAAGATTTTTCCCGGCTCAATCATTTGATCTCCGATCGCTCATATGATGAACCCGGCCAGTGTCTCGTTGTCGGTGATGTCCTGATACTGGACGCCCTCGGCCTCGAACTTCGCCTTGAGCAGATCGAAATTGCGGCGGTCCCTGGTTTCGATGCCGATCAGCACCGAACCGAAATTGCGCGCCGATTTCTTCAGATATTCGAAACGGGCGATGTCGTCGTCGGGCCCGAGCAGTTCGAGGAAGTCGCGCAGCGCGCCGGGCCGTTGCGGAAAACGGATGATGAAGTATTTCTTCAGGCCCTCGAAGCGCAGCGCCCGTTCCTTGACGTCCGGCAGCCGCTCGAAATCGAAATTGCCGCCCGAAACCACGGCGACGATGGTCTTGCCCCTGATCTCCTTCTTGGAGAAATCCTTGAGCGCATCGATCGCCAGCGCGCCGGCCGGCTCCAGCACGACGCCTTCGACATTGAGCATCTCGATCATGGTGGCGCAGAGCCGGTTTTCCGGGATCAGTCGCACCGTGTCAGCTGGAAAATCCTTGAGATGACGCAACGGCTCGCGGCCGATCTCGGCCACCGCGGCGCCATCGACGAAATTGTCGACCTTGGCGAGTTTGAGCCGTTTTCCCGCCGCGAGGCTCTCGCGCAGGCTCGGCGCGCCGGCCGGTTCGCAGAAGACGAACCGTGCTTGCCTGCCCTGATCGGCGAAATAATGGGTGACGCCCGCGGCAAGTCCGCCACCGCCGACCGGCAGCATGACGATATCGGGCATGCGGGCGCCCGGCATCTGGTCTGCGATCTCGTAGGCGACGGTTGCCTGGCCCTCGATGATGTCCTTGTGATCGAAGGGTGGCACCATATGGGCGCCGGAACTGCCGGTGAATTCCAAGGCAGCGCGATAGCAGTCGTCGAAGAAATCGCCGACCAGTCTGATCTCGATGAAATCGCCGCCGAACAGCCTGGTCTTGTCGATCTTCTGCTGCGGCGTCGTCACCGGCATGAACACAACGCCTCGCCTGCCGAAATGGCGGCAGACGAAAGCAAAACCCTGCGCGTGGTTGCCGGCCGACGCGCAGACGAACAGTTCAGCCTCGTTGCCGGCCGCCAGTGTCTTGCGGAAGAAATTGAAGGCGCCGCGGATCTTGTAGGAGCGGACCGGCGACAGATCCTCGCGCTTCAACAGCACCCGCGCACCGGTCTTTTTCGACAGATAATCGTTTTCCTGCAGCGGCGTTTCAGGGAAGATCTGGCGGATCGCGGCGGCAGCGGCAGCAACACGGGAAGAGAAACTGTTCATCGGAAACCACCCTTGGGAAAGCCGCCTTGCGTTGCACGCTGTCCGCGGACCTCTATCATTGATCGGGTCGCGCACGTCGGTTGTTGAGCGCCCGGACAAGGTGCGGCGCGAGCCCGCGTATTGCATATCCGGCTACGCGGCGCCATCGTCCATCATGTGCGTCCTTCCGGGCGGAAATTTTGCGGAATACTTTCAGCTACTTGCGGGTGCATTCTAATGCCCCCTCGCACCGGGCGGCTTGAAATCGCTATCTCTGCGGGAATTGGAAGGCCGGCGGCGACGGCGCTTATTGCGCGGATCACGCAGGCGTTTTCCGCCATTTTGGCTTTCGCGCAACACTGCGATGCCCGCAGCGGGGCGCCGATCACATTTCGACTGGACATGACTTAGTTCTGCCGCACTCTGCCTGTCCGGGAGGTATCGTGAGGATAGACAGGCCTTTCGGCCGGAGTTGGAAATTCAGGCGTGCCTTTGAAGAAGATTTTTACCGTTGTCCTGGCCTTGTTCGTCGCCGGCTGCGCCGGCCAGCAAACACAGGAATTGCTGGGCAGCGCCATGGTGTCCGCGCCGGTGACGGAGATTGCCGGCAACCACTCGATCTTCATCGCCACGACGCGCAAGAAATCCGACGATCCCAACAAGGTTTTCGACGGCGAACGCTCGGCGACGCTGAACTATGCCCGCGTCAACGTCACCGTTCCGGGGCTTCACAAGACCGGCCAGATCGAGCGCCGCTCGCGCGGCAAGTCGGACGACCCGGCCAAATATTTCATGGCTTCCGAGGTCGTCGGCTACGACACGCAGCCGAAATTCTCCAGCGCGCTCAACGCCGACATCGCGGCGCGTGGCGGCCGCGTCATGGTCTTCGTGCATGGCTACAACACCGGCTTCGATGCCGCCGTCTATCGCCTGACCCAGATCGTCCATGATTCCGGCTATCCCGGCACACCAGTGCTGTTTTCCTGGGCATCGGGCGCCAGGACCACCGACTACGTCTATGACAAGGAAAGCGCCAGCGCTGCCCGCGACCAGTTGGAGGTGACGCTCAGGATGCTGGAGCAGTCCGGCGCGCGGCGCATCGACATCGTCGCGCATTCGCTCGGAACCTGGGTCACCATGGAAACGCTGCGCCAGATGGCCATCACCGGCGACCGCGACCTCGGCGGCAAGCTCGGCGACGTGGTGCTGGCCTCGCCCGACATCGATGTCGACGTGTTCAAGAGCCAGATGCGGCGCTATGGCAAGCCCGACAAGCCATTCATCCTGCTGTTGTCGGACGACGACCGCGCGCTGCGGCTCTCCGGCCTGATCGCCGGTTCACGGCCGCGCGTCGGCGACTACAAGGATGCCGCCGATCTTGCCTCCTATGGCGTGACGGTCGTCGACCTGTCCAAGGTCAAGGGATCGGACAGCTTCAACCATACGAAGTTCGCCGACAATCCGACGCTGGTGAAGATGATCGGACAGCGGCTACGCGAGGATGACGGCTTTGCCAGCGACCGTGACGTGACCGATCGTATCGGCCTGCTTGGACAATAGATGCGGTCCCGCGGTTTTCGCCGTGCCTGTTCACCACTGCGGATGTATCGATTCACTTTGAACTGGACCGCGCCGGTCTCCGGCCTTATCGGAATAGCCAGCGACGTCATGCGTTTGACGTCCCCCTTTGCGGGAGCCGGCGTATGACCATGCGTTCGAAGAGTTATCTCGTCGTTGCATTGACGCTCGCTGTCACCGGCTGCGCCGGCGGGAAAACGCACGACCTGCTCAACAGGACGACGGTCACGGTGCCCGCTTCCGACATCGCGGCCACGCATGAGATCTTCGTCGCCACGACACGCCAGAGGGCAACAAAAGACCCGCGACAGGTGTTCGACGGCGATCGCTCGCTGACCACCAGCTTTGCCCGTGTCGACGTCACCGTCCCGAAAAACCATCAGGTCGGCGCCATCGAGCGGGCCAAGGGATCCGCGAACAGCAATCCGGCCAAGGATTTCACCGCCAAGGACGTCACCTTCTATGAAGGCGCGCCGCAATTCGCCAAGGCGGTCGGCGCCGACATTTCCATGCGCGGCGACCGTGCGCTGGTTTTCGTGCACGGCTTCAACAACGGTTTCGACGACGGCATCTACCGGCTGACGCAGATCGCCCACGACACGAAATATCCCGGCACGCCGGTGCTGTTCTCGTGGGCTTCGAGCGGCAAGACCACGGGTTACATCTACGACAAGGAAAGCGCCAACGCAGCGCGCGACGACCTCGAGGCGACGCTCAGGATGCTGGCCAAGACCAAGGTCAAGAGCATCGACATCATCGCCCATTCGATGGGGACCTGGGTGACCATGGAGGCGCTGCGCCAGCTTGCCATCACCGGCGATCGCGATCTCGACGACAAACTCGGCTACGTCATCCTGGCCTCGCCCGACATCGATGTCGACGTGTTCAAGAAACAGATGATCCGTTACGGCAAACCCGACAAGCCATTCGCCATCCTGCTCTCGGCGGATGACCGGGCTCTCAAGCTTTCCTCCCTGATCTCGGGCGATAAGCCGCGCGTCGGGGATTACGGCGATGCGGCCGACCTCGCCAGCTATGGCGTGTCGGTGGTCGACCTTTCCCAGGCCAAGGGCGGTGACCGCCTCAACCACGCCAAATTCGCCGACAACCCGATGCTGGTGCAACTGCTGGGCGACCGGCTGCGGGCGCCTGCCGGCCTTGCCTCGGACGAGCCCGTCCCGACTCAGCTCAACAATCTCGGCCAGGGCCTCGGAAAGGCCGTCGGCTCGGTCGCCGAGATCGTCATCACCACGCCGTTCAAGGTGCTGACCATCGCCACCGGCGGGTGAACCGGCCGAGCGCAGACGGCTGATCTCAAACGAAAAGATCAACCTTCTGGAATGTCGTCACGTCGATCAGGCCGACATCGGAAATCCTGAGTTCGGGAATGACGACCAGCGCCAGCAGCGAGTGCTGCATGTAGGCGTTGTTCAGCGAACAGCCCATCTTGCGCATCGCCTCGGTGAGCTTCTCCGCCTTGGCCGCGACGATCTCGGCCCGCTCGTCCGACATCAGGCCGGCGATCGGCATTTCGACCAGCGCCAATTCCTTGCCCTTGGAGAACAGCGCGACGCCGCCGCCGACCTCGCCCAGGCGGTTTACCGCCAGCGCCATGTCCTGCTTGTTGGTGCCGACGCAGATGATGTGATGGGCGTCATGCGCGACGCTGGACGCCATGGCGCAGTCGCCCATATAGCCGAAGCCGGAAACGAAGGCGTTGGTGACGCCGCCCGTGCCCCGGTGGCGCTCGACCAGCGCGATCTGGCAGATGTCGTTGCGGCGGTCCATGGCGACCAGCCCGTCCTCGACCGCCAGATCGGCCTCCAGCGCGCGCGTCGGCGCCTGGTTCTCGATGACGCCGATAACACGCACCCGCACCTCGTTGGCGCCTTTGGGAGCAACGATATCGAAGTCGCCGCCCTTCAGCTTCTTGCCGAGCTTGACGGTGTTCTTCGCCGTCTTCGGGTAATCATAGGCCGGAATATCGATTTCGAGCTTGCCGCCCTTGGCCAGCCTGACGCCGCGTGCATAGACCTCGTCGATGGTCATTGCGGCGAGATCCGATACGATCAGCAGGTCGGCCAGCCGGCCCGGCGCGATCGAGCCGATCTCGCGCTCCAGTTTGAAATGCTGGGCGGTGTTGAGCGTCGCCATCTGAATCGCCGTCACCGGCTTCAACCCCTGTTGGATGGCGTGGCGCACCACGCGGTCCATATGGCCTTCCTGGACCAGCGTGCCGGAATGGCTGTCGTCGGTGCACAGGATGAAGTTGCGCGGGTCGATGCCGCTCTCCGTCACCGCCTTGATCTGCGAGGCGACGTCGTACCAGGCCGAGCCCAGCCGCAGCATCGCCTTCATGCCTTGGCGCACCCGGGCAATGGCGTCCTCGGCGCGTGTGCCCTCATGGTCGTCCTCGGGGCCGCCGGCGGCATAGCCATGGAACGGCAGGCCGAGATCGCGCGAGGCATAGTGGCCGCCGACCGTCTTGCCTGCATGAACCGTCGCCGCGATCTCGCCCGACATGACAGGATCATTGGCGGCGACACCGGGAAAATTCATCACTTCGCCCAGGCCGATAATGTTTTCCCAGGTCATCGCCTCCTCGACATCGGCGACCGTCAGCTCGGCGCCGGCATGTTCCAGCCCCGGCGCCGAAGGCACGCAGGACGGCATCTGCACATGCACGTTGATGGGCATGGCGACCGCTTCGTCATGCATCAGCCGCACGCCGGGCAGACCCAGAACATTGGCGATCTCGTGCGGGTCGATGAACATCGAGGTGGTGCCGTGCGGAATGACGGCACGGCAGAACTCGGTCACCGTCACCATGCCGCTTTCGACATGCATGTGCGCGTCGCAGAGACCGGGCACCAGATAGCGCCCGCCGGCGTCGACCACCGTGGTGCCCTGCCCGATGGCATGGCTGGCATTGGGCCCGCAATAAGCGAAGCGCCCGCCGGCAATGGCGATGTCGGTGCCGGCGATGATCTCGCCCGAATGGACGTTCACCCAGCGGCCGTTGCGCACGACCAGGTCAGCGGGCTTCCGCCCCATGGCGACATCGACCAGATGTGTCGCCATCTCGGTCCACGGTCTGGGTTTTGTGGGCGTTGCTTTCGTCATTGGCGATTCCTCGGTTACGGCCAGTCTCGCAAATGTCGGCGGGCGCCGCCAGAGCCGTCGGTCCGACACGCCGCGCAGGCCGGGCTTGTTGACTAATCCGGCTGGAAGGCGATGCTGACCGCGGTCCGAACCATATGAGGGAAAAAACATGACCCGTTTTTGGAAAGCGTTCGCCATCGTCATCTTGTTCGCCGCCTCGAGCGCTTTTGCCGCCGCCGAGGAACGTTGGCAGACCTTGCCGGAGCCTGCAGCCATGCCCAAACCCGATCAGAGCGGATATGCGCCGGTGAACGGCATCCAGATGTACTACGCCGTTTTCGGAGCGGGTGACCCCGTGCTGCTCATCCATGGTGGCCTCGGCCACGCCGACATCTGGGCCAGCCAGGTGGCCACGTTTTCCAAGACGCACAAGGTGATAGTCGCCGACAGCCGTGGTCACGGCCGCTCCACCCGCACCGAGCAGCCCTATGGCTATGACTTGATGGCGTCGGACTATCTGGCGCTGCTCGATCACCTGAAGATCGACAAGACCGCGCTCGTCGGCTGGAGCGATGGCGGAATTATCGGTATCGACATCGCACTGCATCATCCGGAGCGGCTGACAAGGCTCTTTGCGCAAGCCGCCAACGTAACCACCGACGGCGTCGATCCGGGCGTGATGACCAACAAGACCTTTGCCGCCTACATCGACCGCTCCGGCCGCGAATACAAGAAGATGTCGAAAACACCGGACCAGTATGACGCCTTCGTGGCGCAGATGAGCCATATGTGGGAGACCGAGCCGGCGTGGACCAAGGAGCAGCTCGCTGAGATAACCACGCCGACGGCGATCGTTGCCGGCGACCATGACGAAGCGATCAAGCGCGAACACACCGAATATATCGCCTCCGTCATCCCGGGCGCGAAGCTGATTATCCTGCCCAACGCCAGTCATTTCGCCATGCTGCAAGCGCCGGATGAATATAGCCAGGCTGTGCTGGACTTCATCGACGCCAAATAGAGGATTCTGTGCGGCGACAGGGGGATTGCGATTGCGGCGAATGCGGTTATCCTTCTGGCGAGGACCTTTCTGAATCGTCATTTGGGGAGTTCGATGCGTCGACTGATAGTCGCAAGTGCCGGTTTTCTTGCCGTTCTGGCCGTGCCGGCTTTTGCAGCCGACCCAGCGGTCGACGTGCCTATGACCGCGCCCGGCTTCGACTGGACGGGCTACTACGCTGGTCTGCAGGCCGGCTATGGCTGGGGCCAATCCGATATATCGGTGACAGAAGGCGCGCCGTTTTCCATCGCGCCCGACATTGACGGCGGTTTTGTCGGCGGCCATGTCGCAGGCCTGTGGCAGTTCAACCAGGCGGTGCTCGGCGCCGAGGCGGACCTCAACTATTCCTCGGTCGGCGGCACGACGGTATCGGCGCTGGGAAGCACATTCGGCACCGACATCAAGTGGTTCGGGTCGGTCAACGCCAAGGCCGGCTACGCCATGGATCGCCTGCTGGTCTACGGCATTGGCGGCGTCGCCTTTGCCGGCATCGAAACATCGCAAGTCGCGGGTCCGGCGTTCGCCAGCACGCGCACGAATGTCGGCTGGACCGTGGGTGCCGGCGTCGACTACGCGTTGACCGACAAGTTCGTCGTCGGCGCACAGTATCGCTACTATGATTTCGGCTCCGAGCACTACGACGTGGCGGAACCCTTCAACGATCGCGATCAGAACGTGAAGCTCAACACGGTAGGCATCAATTTGAGCTACAAGTTCTGAGCAGGGCCACAATCGCGACGCTGCCGGACCAGGCAACCACTCAAAGGGCTCTTTCATGGAAGGGTGGCCGACGCTCCCAGTGGGCGGGGGGAATGGGTTGGGCCTGAGAGGCGCCGGCCTTGGCAGATCAAATCCACCACACAGGCATCCTACCACTACCCGCCGCGCCGATAATTCCGTGATCGCGCCAGTATCATCAAGCCGCCCCGTCTGTTTGCACGTTCGGCGAACGCTCAACAACACGACTTGACGGCCTGTGTCAGGCGTCTGAAAAGGGCTGGCCTGCGGACGTGGCGGAATTGGTAGACGCAAGGGACTTAAAATCCCTCGATCTCTGATCGTACGGGTTCGATTCCCGTCGTCCGCACCAGCCTTCGCTCTTCGAGCTTGGGGTGGCGGGCCACCTGAAGCTCGTTAGTGCATGTCGCCCAAAGTGACCTCGGTTTTGGGAGAGCGACATGCACAAAGACAAAGACCTGAAGCGGGTCGCCTGAAGGCGCGACACCGCTTAGACAAAGGAGCGTCCTCCGAAGCCTTGGCCAAGGAGGACCGGTTCGAATTTCATCCGTTCAGGCGCACCAATTTCACCAGCCAGGGCTTGTTGGCATCTCTACGCCTCGAACACTTTCTGTGTGAACCATTCCGCCAGCCTGGCAAGCTCAGGCCCCAGCACACGATCGGCACCGACAGGCGGCACGATAGCTCTGATTTGATCGACGAAGGAGCGCAGTGCCGGCGGCGGCGTCCGTTCGGTGACGTGCAGCGCCTGCGAGGCGATCATCGCCAGCATCGCCATGGCGGCATCGACGCAGCGGCCGGCGGTCGCTTCCTTGGTCCATGCGAAGAATGCCGTCGTGGCGACGTCGTCCTGCCCCGCACCGGCCGATTCCGTGCCCGGAATGAAGGTACGTTGCGCCGCCAGCTTGGCCTGCTCGAGATAGCCGGTGATCGCCATCGGCACGTAGCCGACATTGCCGTGGCCATCGCTGTCGGCCGAGTGTCGTCCGGTCATCAGAAGATCGGGCAGCAGCGACACCTTGCCGTTGAGCAGCTTGGAGGCGTGGCGATCACAAAGCAGGCAGATGTCGGCCCATATCGCCGCCAGATCATCCAGCGCCGGCGTCGCCATGGCGTTGTGATAGCCGCCGGTCGAGATGCAGCGGCCGAGCGGATGTGCATCTTCGGGCGGGATATAGACCGGATTGTCCGATATAGAGGCCAGCGACACATTGGCTGCCCGCTCGGCCGACGACAGCGCACGATGCGCCTGGCCGAGGACGCGCGGCACGATGCGGTAGCTGACCGGCGCCTGATAATTGCGTCGCCCATCGCCGGCGCCAACCAGAAATTCCCGCAAACCCTGCAGGGCCGCGGCCTCATGCTCATCACCCCAGAGCGTATCGAGGGCGGCGTCATAGTGTTCGAGCGGGGCGCGAAACGCCTCGATCGACAGCGCGAACACTTTTTGCGCCATGCGGATCCGGCGGCGCGCCGCGAGCGCCGCGTCCGCTACGAGGGCTGCAGCGCAGGGCGAGCCGTTGATCAGCGAGCCGCGTTCCTTGACCTCGAGATCGAAGCGCGTCGAAAGCTCGGCAAACAGCGGATAGAGCGCCAGGATTTCGCCGGCGCCGCCCTGGCCCGAGGCCGGCACTGTTGGCATCGGCCCACCATTGAGCATTGCGGCCACGGCAAGCGCGATGCGTGGCGAGGTGGCGGCGTTGCCCTCGATGAAGTTCGTCAGGCGGGCAAGCACGATCGCCCTGACCACGCGATCCGGCAAGGGATCGCCGAACGAGGTGGCGGCGGCAAACGCCTTGATGCGCGCATGGCGATCCCGCTCGTCGAGTTCGAGCTTGCGGCTCGCCAGCTCTCCCATGGCGGTGGTGACGCCATAGATGACCGGTGGCGGATCGGATTCAATCAGCCTGAGAAACGAGGCGCGGCATTCGGCGATGCGCTGCAAGGCCTTCTCGTCGATGTCCACCGTGTCCTTCTTCCAGGCGACGCGGAAAACAGTGTCGAGGTTGATGTCCTCACGCGTCGACAGGCTAACTGGCATGTTTCACACCACTGCAAATAAGGGACTTAGTAGAGTGGTTCCTCGAACAGCGTCTTGTCGCCGTCCACCAGCGCCTTGATCTGCGCGGTGCCGTCGCCGGCGAGCGCAAGACGGATGCCGAATGGCCGCACCCGCATGTCGTTCTGGATCGCCATCCCCTCGCCTTCCGGCAGATAGAAGCGTTCGATGCCATAGTCCGGCGCGATGGTCATCCCTTCGCCGCGAAGATCCCAGCCCTCGGCGATGTGGCCTAAAATATCGGCCTCGTCCGCAGCGGCCGGCTTCGGCGCCTTGCCGAACCAGGCTGTCGTCGGCTGCCAATAGCCGTCGGAGCCCTTCTTCAGGCGCACGACAATCGAGGTGTCGTCGCTGGAAAACTTGTCGGGCGGAATGTTGGCGATCATTTTCACCGGTATGCGCGAAATATCGTAGCCCAGGATAATATAATCGCCGCGCAGGAGGTCGCGCGGATCGACGGGCTCGATCTTCAGAAGCACCTCTTTGCCGTTGCGCAGGATCGCCGCGCGGCCGGCGATGATCCAGCTCAGGAAGCCGATCTGGACGAGCGCCAGCAGCAGTGCCGAGATGACAAGCCTTTTCCCGGTGATCATGCCGTGGCTCCTTTGGCATCTGGACCTTTCATACGCTTTTCCACGCGGATGATGACGATCGCAAGGATGCCGAGCAGCACTGCGGCGGCCAGGAAGAAGCCGGCTGTATCGAGCATCGATTGCAAGGTCACCACATAGATGATGGCGAGTTCGAAGGCGAAGCCAAGATAGGCAAACCAGCGCAGCCCACGGCTCTCCCGTCCCGCCAGCACGATTGCCCCGACGATGCCGCCCAGCGCGATCACCGAAGCGAGGGCAAAACCGCTGTTGTAGGTGCTCTCGTCGGCGAGTTCGAACTGGATCATCGCCAGGCCGGTGAGGAAGCCGAGCAGTGCGTGCAAGGGCAAGCGGCCGCCGAGCTGCACGACCCGGTCGACCGGATCCGGCGCGAAGACCGAGGCCGCGAACAGCAGCGCCGAGACGACGACCAGCGGGATAGCCACCTGCAGCGTGTCGTGGTTGGTGACGAGCAGCACAAGATAAAACAGAACCGACAGGATGATCAGGTGGCGCGCCGCCTGGCTGCGGGTCCAGAACGAGACGGCAAACAGTACGATCGCCATGATCACGAAGGCATGCGGAAATTCGCTGCGGCTGTAGTAGTCGAAGCCTTTGAGGAACAGCCAGGCATCGGCGATGCCGACCGAAGCGACCGTCAGCGGATTCGAACGCAGCGCAACCGCCGCCAGCGCCGTGCCGGCGCCCCAGGTGACCAGAGCAGACGCCTCGTCGCCCGAGAGATGATACATCTGGCCGATCAGCGCGATCGAGCCGCCGAAAGCCGCGGCCGCCACGATCCACAGCGCTTCGCCGAGCGCCGCATGGTCGCGGGTCTTCAGCACCGCGCCGCCGACATAGCCGCCGAGGATGACGGCAAACAGTGCCACCACGCGTGCCAGCCGCGGGATGGCGTCCCAGTTGGCGGCGACGAAAATCAGGATGGCGGCGCCGAAAAGCAAAGCGGCCATCATTGCCAGGATAGAGCCGAAGCTGAGCGACTCGCGCGCGTTGGCCTCGACATTGCGCGAAAGCGAATCGGCTGTGGCGGCGTCAATCAGCCCGGCCTGCAGCCAACGCGCGATATCCGCCCTGACTCGCGACGAATACCCCGCCATGCTGTGTCTCCCCCACGTTTGGTCTTTTTTCAGCCGATCCGGTCAAATCGTTGACGCGGCGGCATTTTCCGATTCGGGTTTCTTTGTGTCAGGTCCGTGAACGCCCGTTAATGCTGCATTGCACAATTTGCATTGCTGCCATGCAGCCATAGCGCTTTTAAATCGATAAGGGTCCGCCTATTTATAGTTCGTACACAAACGGAATGATCCGCAAGAAAGACGAAACGAGAACTACCATGAACCTGATCCGCAACTACCGCAACTGGCGCCGCTACAGGGACACCGTGTCCGAGCTGAGCCGCCTGAGCAACCGTGAACTGACCGACCTCGGCATCAGCCGCAGCGACATTCCTTACGTCGCTCGCAAGGCGGTCTAATTCTTCGGACCGCGAATGGTCCGAACCAGTTTTGAAAAAGAGAACGACAATGAACCTGATCCGCAACTATCGTAACTGGCGCGTTTATCGCGAGACGGTTACCGAGCTGGGTCGCCTTTCCAACCGCCAGCTGCATGATCTCGGTATCGTCCGCGACGAAATCAAGATCATCGCCCGCCAGGCGATCTAGACAGAATTTCGGCAGGGTCGACCTCCTCCCCGACCTTGACGAATACGGTCACCCCTTACCTCCTCCCAAGGGTTGACCACAAAAACGGCGCCCGCCGCACCTCCTCCCGCGGCGGGCGCTGTTTCCCCGGGCAAATCAAATTTGCCCAGAAGGGTTTCGCCCCTTTCAAAATTAGCGAAAGAGATTTCGTCAAAGCCGACCTCCTCCCCGGCAATGACGAATAGGTCCGACCTTCACCTCCTCCCGAAGGTTGGCCACCAAAACGGCGCCCGCCGCACCTCCTCCCGCGGCGGGCGCTGTTTCCCGGCCCCAGAAGGGTTTCGCCCCTTTCAAAATTAGCGAAAGAGTTTTCGTCAAAGCCGACCTCCTCCCCGGCGATGACGAATATGGTCGGCCTTCACCTCCTCCCGAGGGTCGACCCCAAAAACGACACCCGCCGGACCTCCTCCCCCGGCGGGTGTTGTTGTTTTCAGGGGCGCTCCGATCAGCAGCTGTTTGCTCCGCACCGCGCACGGCAATTGCAATCGCCGCACCAAGCGATTATTCCGGCGTTCATGAGCAAAAACCCAATCCACATCATCGGCGGCGGCCTCGCCGGTTCCGAAGCCGCATGGCAGGCAGCCGAGGCCGGCGTGCCCGTCATCCTGCATGAAATGCGGCCCGTTCGCGGCACCGATGCGCACAAGACCGACAGCCTGGCCGAGCTGGTCTGTTCGAACTCCTTCCGCTCCGACGACGCCGACAACAATGCCGTCGGCCTGTTGCATGCCGAAATGCGGCTGGCCGGCTCGCTGATCATGAGCGCCGGCGACGCCAACCAGGTGCCTGCTGGCGGCGCGCTCGCCGTCGACCGCGACGGATTTGCCGACGCGGTGACGAAAAGGCTTGAAGCGCACCCGCTGATATCAATCCAGCGCGAGGAAGTGCCGGGCCTGCCGCCGGCGGATTGGGACCAGGCGATCATCGCCACGGGTCCATTGACCGCGCCCTCACTTGCCCAGTCGATCGCGGAAGCGACCGGCGCCGATGCGCTAGCCTTCTTCGACGCCATCGCGCCGATCGTCCACTTCGACACGATCGACATGGACATTTGCTGGTTCCAGTCGCGCTACGACAAGGTCGGGCCCGGCGGCACCGGTAAGGACTACATCAACTGCCCGATGGACAAGGACCAGTACCTTGCCTTCGTTCAGGCGCTGGTCGACGGCCAGAAAACCGAATTCAAGCAATGGGAAGGCACGCCCTATTTCGACGGCTGCCTGCCGATTGAGATCATGGCCGAACGCGGCGTCGAGACGCTCCGTTACGGCCCGATGAAGCCGATGGGGCTGACCAATGCACACAATCCGACGGTGAAGGCCTATGCCGTCGTCCAGCTGCGGCAGGACAATGCGCTGGGCACGCTCTATAACATGGTCGGCTTCCAGACCAAGCTGAAGCACGCCGAGCAGGTGCGCGTGTTCCGCACCATACCAGGTCTCGAAAACGCCGATTTCGCCCGCCTCGGCGGCCTGCACCGCAACACCTACATCAACTCGCCGACCTTGCTCGACGCTTCGCTGCAGCTGAAGTCGCGCCCCGGCCTGCGTTTTGCCGGCCAGATCACCGGCTGCGAGGGCTATGTCGAGAGTGCCGCGATCGGCCTGCTCGCCGGCCGTTTCGCCGCCGCGGAAAGGCTCGGCCATGCGCCGTCGCTGCCGCCGCTGACCACGGCCTTCGGCGCGCTGCTCAACCACATCACAGGCGGCCACATCGTTTCGGATGACGAGCCGGGAAAGCGCTCCTTCCAGCCGATGAATGTCAATTTCGGCCTGTTCCCGCCTGTGGAAGCGCCGAAGACCGAGGGCAAGCGCATGCGCGGCAAGGACAAGACCGTCGCCAAGCGCCACGCCATCACCTCGCGCGCACGCGCCGATTGTAGGGAGTGGCTGGGACTTCCGGCACAAACAGAAACGGCCGAAGCGGCGGAGTAGTCTATGGCTAAGCCTGCCCCAGCTTTTGCCGCCGGGGCTCCCGCCAAGTGAAGAACCGTTCACCGGTGAATATGAAATCATCTGGAGCGTCTACGTCAAATGCAACAACCTGCAGAAGTTGCGCGGCACACATATACCGGCGCTTGAAGCATTGAGCGGCCAGCCCACGGCGGGAAGGGCTGGGTGGTTGACAACGAGGGTAACAATGAGAACCGCGATAGAAGTTTGAAGAGGATTATTGCTGTAAAGCGCCTTCAGGGCCCCTACATGGAACAGTTCCTCCTCGATTTCATGAAGACGCTCTATTCGCTGGCGCCGTCTTGGAACATCCAAGCCCGGCTGAACCCGTTACATCCACATGGGGTGTATGTCTGCGCTCATTTCTCAAGGGAGACCGCCTCAGAGGCGCCGGCAGTCGTCGACGCGCTGGTCGGGACATGTTGACGTTTACGTCAAAGCGCAGGCCAGCCCTTGCTCGCGCGACGCAGCAGCAGCCAATGCCGGCGCAAGGCCGACAGCCGCGCCACGCCTTCGAGCGGCGAACCATTCTCCATCTTGCCGAGATAGGCACGTGACAGGGCGAGCGGCAGGAATGCCGGACGCAGCGATACAGGCAGAGCCGGAGCGCCTCGCTCGAAGGCGGAAAGATGTTCCCGTGCCAGCGCCATCATCGCCGCCACCGCGCGTTTGGCGCCGGGTCCGCCATCACCGGCAACGAACTCCTGCGGCGAAGAGCCGGCCGCTGCAAGGATATCGGCCGGGACAAAACACTGTCCGCGCCGGCGATGCAGCGGCAACAGCAGCAGCAGGCCGGTCATCGCCTGCGCACAGCCTGCCCTGCCCGCCAGATCGGCAAAGCGCGGCGCCTCGACAGGATCGAGCACCATCGCCGCAAGCTGGATGAGTGCTGCGGCCGTCTCGCCGCAATAGCCTTCCAGATCGATGCGCGACGGCATCGGGTCGTCGTAGAGGTCGAAGATGCGCGCATCGAGCATGTTCTCGAAGGCCGGCTCCGGGAGGCCGAACGTCGCTATCGTGGCGTTCAAGGCTTCGGCAGTGGGATGGCCGGCGCCGGCCTCGCCGCCGGCGGCAATGACATCGCGCCACCATTGCAGCCTCACCTCGCCCGGCAACGCTTCATGGATGCGATCGCGGATGCCTGCGATCTCGGCATTGAAGGCGTAGAGCGAAAACAGCGCGTCGCGCTTGTCGTCGGGCGCGTAGAGCGCGGTCAGATAGCGATCATGGTCGGCGACGCGCACCGCGTCCATGACGATTTCAGCGCTTCGAGACATGTCAATCGACGGCAATGAGCGCCGCGGCCACCGCGCGCTCTTCCGCCAGAAGGACATTGTAGGTCCGCACCGCGGCCCCCGTCGACATCGGGTCGGATGCAATGCCGGCGGCCTTCAGCGCGGCCCGCAATGCGGCGGGCAATGGCCTGAGATCCCTGCCCATGCCGACCAGCAGGATTTCGACCTTGTCGGCCTCAGCCAGCAGCCTGTCGAAATCCGCCACCGTCAGCGCCAGGGGATCAGCCGGTTCCCAGCCATGGATGCCGGATGGCAGGCACATGAGCGAACCGCGATGCGACATGTCGGCAAAGCGGAACCCGCCATTGCCATAGGCTTCGATCGGCGCGCGGCCCGGAAAATGCGCCTCGCGGATGACGATGCCTTTGCTGGTCACCGTTGTACCCCTTCGGGGCGGCGCGTCAGGTCGCGACCGCCTTGCCGCCATTGACCGGCTTCTCCTCGTCGGCCGTAGCCTGCGGCCGCAGCTTGAATAGGATCAGCAGCGGTGCGGCGATGAAGATCGAGGAATAGGTGCCGAAGACGACGCCGAACAGCATGGCCATGGTGAACGAGCGGATCACCTCGCCGCCGAACAGCACCAGCGCCAGCAGCGCCAGGATCGTCGTCACCGATGTCAGTGTCGTCCTCGACAGAGTCTCGTTGATGGCGTTGTTCAACAGTTGCGGCAGCGGCATCCGCTTGTATTTTCGCAGATCCTCGCGAACACGGTCATAGACCACGATCGTGTCATTCAGCGAATAGCCGATGATGGTCAGGATCGCCGCCAGTGACGACTGGTTGAACTCCAGCCCGGTGATGACGAAGAAGCCAAGTGTCATGACCACATCGTGCACCGTCGCCACGATGGCGCCGACCGCGAACTGCCATTCGAAGCGGAACCAGACATAGACCAGGATGCCGAGCAGCGCGATCAGCATGGCGATGGTGCCTTGCTTGGCGAGTTCTCCGGAGACTGTCGGTCCCACCACTTCCACGCGGCGGAAGTCATAATTGTCCTGCAGTTCGCCGCGCACCTTGTCGATGACGGTCTGCTCGGCATTCTCGCCGCCATCCTGCGTGCCGACGCGGATCAACACGTCGTTGGGCGTACCGAACTGCTGAACCTGGACTTCGCCGATGTTGAGCTCGGTCAGGCGCGAGCGGAGGTCGGCGAGGTCGGCATTGCCGCTCTTGGCCTGTACCTCGATCAGCGAACCGCCCTTGAAATCGATGCCGTAATTGATGCCGACGGTCATGAACATCACCACCGAGAGGATCGACAGTGCGCTTGACAGCGTGAACGTCCAGCGACGGATGCCCATGAACGGAATTTTCGTGCCGGGCGGAACGAAGGTCACCGGCGCGCGCGGCAGTTCCTTCGGGCGAGCCCGGCGCAGCCAGATCGAGACCAGCAGCCGGGTGAAGGTGAAAGCGGTGAACACGGTCGTCAGGATGCCGATGGCATAAGTGATGGCAAAGCCCTTCACCGGCCCGGTACCGAGATAGAACAGCACCACGGTGGCGATCAGCGAAGTGATGTTGGAATCGACGATGGTCGCCAGCGCCTTGGTGAAACCGGTATCGATCGCCTGGATCACGGAGCGGCCGGCGCGTCGCTCCTCGCGGATTCGTTCGTAGATCAGCACGTTGGAATCGACCGCCATGCCGATGGTCAGCACGATACCGGCGATACCAGGCAAGGTCAGCGTCGCGCCAAGCAACGAGAGCACGCCGACGATCATCGCCACGTGCACCGCCAGCGCGATGTTGGCCAGGAAGCCGAGGAAGCCGTAGGCGACGAACATGAAGGCGACGACGAGGATAGAACCGATGATGCCGGCGACCTTGCCGGCATGGATCGAATCCTGGCCAAGGCCCGGACCCACCGTGCGTTCTTCGATGACCGTAAGCGTTGCGGGCAACGCACCGGCGCGCAGCAGCACCGCAAGGTCGTTGGCGCTCTGGGCGGTGAAGTTGCCGGATATCTGGCCGGTGCCGCCGAGGATCGGCTCGCGGATCTGCGGCGCCGAAATCACCTGGTTGTCGAGGATGATGGCGAACAGCTTGCCGACATTCTGCGCAGTGGCCTGGCCGAAGCGCGCCGCCCCTTTCGAATCAAAGCGGAACGACACCACCGGCTCGTTGTTCTGCGAATTGTATGTCGCCTGTGCGTCAACGAGGTTTTCGCCCGAGACGATGACGCGATTTTCGATCAGATACGGAACCGGCGGATCGTCCTGCGAGTACAGCACCGACGAGCCGGCTGGCGGACGGCCGTTGAGGGCATCCTGCACCGGCATCGACTGGTCGACCATCTGGAAGGTCAGCTTGGCGGTCTGGCCGAGGATTTCCTTCAGCCTTTGCGGGTCCTGAAGACCCGGCACCTGGACAAGGATACGGTCGTCGCCCTGTCGCTGCACGATAGGTTCGGTCGTGCCGAGTTCGTTGACGCGGCGCTCGACCACCTCGATCGACTGCGTCAGCGCCGTCGATGTGCGATATTTGATGCCGGCGTCGGTGACGTTGAACTTGAGCAGGCCGGGCTCGGAATCATCGAGCGTCATTTCCTGGATGGAGCCGCCGGTGAACAGGCCGGCAGCGACCGGATCGGTCAGCGTCTTCAGCGCCGTCTTGGCGGCATCGATCTGGGCGGGATCGGTGATACGGACCTGCAAGACACGTCCGGTGCCGGCGAGGCCGGTGTAGCCGATCTTGGCGTCACGCAGCAGCGTGCGGATTTCGTCGCGCGTCGTCTCCAACCGGTCCTTGATCAGATCGTTCTGATTCATCTCCAGCAGGATGTGCGAGCCGCCCTGCAGATCGAGGCCGAGCGTCATCTGCCGCTTCGGCACCCAGTCGGGAAGCTTGGCCAAAGTGCTTGCGGGGATGAGATTGGGCGCGGCGAGGATCACCGTGATGGCCACGGCCACCCAGATCAGGATCATCTTGAAGCGCGAAAAATACAGCATATGGCGTCGTCCGTCAGAGCGTGTCCGCGGATCGCTCCGCCTAAAATTCGGTTATTTCTTGGCATTCTGGTTCGCCACCGGCTCACCATTCATCCGCGCATCTGTGGTTGTCGAGCACAAGGCGGTCACTTTGGTGCTGCCATCGGACTTTCTTCAACTATTGTCAATCGTGCGGGTAAGCGGCCATTGCGTAATAGCACGGCGAGATCGTTAGCGTCCTCGACAGTGAAATTGCCCGATATCTGGCCGATGCCGTCAAGGATGGGCTCGCGGATTACCGGTACTGAAACCACCCGACCGTCCAGCACGACTGCAAACGAACTGCCGACATTCTGCGAGGTCTCCCGGCTTAGCCGTGCGGTTCCTTTTGAATCGACCCGAAACAGGACAATCGGCTTGTTACTTTGCGGGCTGTAGGCCGGCTTCGCATTGATCAGGTTGTCATCCGAAACGATGACACGGTTCTCGATCAGGTAGGGGACCGGCGGATCGTCGTGTGAATAAAGCATGCTGGACGAATTGGGCAGCGGCCCATTAAGCGCGTCTTTCACCGGCATCGATCCATCAATCATCTGGACAGTCAGCTTGGCGGCACGAACAAGGATATTACTTAGCCTATGCGAATCCTTGAGGCCCGACACTTGGACCATAATCCGATCATCGCCTTGCTGCCGCACGATCGGCTCCGAAATGCCCGATTCAACCCTCCTGAAGTCATGGATGCGATGCTTGATGACCTCCACTGACTGCTTCAAAGCCGCGGACGTTAGGTATTTGATGCCGGCGCCCGTGATGACGAATTTGAGCAAGACTGGTCCGGACTCATCCAGCACCAGCTCCTGGACTGCGTCATCATCGGCAGACGGATCGGTCAGTGTCTTTAGCGTTACTTTGGCCAAAACAAGCTGAGCGGCATCCGAAATGTGTACCTGAACCGCGCGACCCGATACAGCCAGACCGGTATAGCCGATGTGAGCGGAACGCAGCAGTGAGCGGATTTCGTCTTGGGTCGTCTCCAGCCTGCCTTTGATCAATTCGTCCAGATCCAGGCCGAATACGAAGCGCGAAATGCCCTTTTGATCGAGGCCAATCGCCGTCTGGATTTTTGGTGCCCAATAAGGCTGCTTCGCGAGCGGACTTGCCGCGAAAAGGATGGACACATCAAGCACTGCTGTAATGACCGCAGCCACACAGATCAGAACTATCCTGAAGCGCGAAGAAGGCGGCAAATGGCGTCCTCCGTCAGGCATGCTGGCGGATCCCTCCGCCGACAATTCGGTTATTTCTTGGCGTTCTGGTTGGCGACCGGCTCGCCCTTGACGCGCACATCGGCGATCGTGGAACGCAGCGCCGTCACCTTCATGCCACCGCCGAGGTCGATCTCGAGCTCGTTGTCGTCGATCACCTTGGTCACCTTGCCGACGAAGCCGCCGCCGGTGACGACCGTGTCGCCGCGACGGACCGCGGCCAGCATCTCGCCGCGCTTCTTCAGCTGCGTGCGCTGCGGCCTGATGATCAGAAAATACATGATCACGAAAATCAGGACAAACGGCAAAATGCTGATGAACATGTCTGGAGAAGCGCCGACGCCTTGGGCGTATGCCGGTGTCACGAACATCGAGGTACTCCTGAATTTTGAAAACAGCCGCCAATCTGGCGGCCCCTTGAAATTTGGCCGGAATATAGTCGGTAAAGTTGTCAATGCAACTGCGCGGCCGCCCAAATCGGCTGCTTTTCCGGCCTGTTGAGCCGTGTTAGAGCAGGATCGCGAAAAGCGCGAGCCAGTTTTTGGAAAAGATCACGCTCGAACAAAAGGTTGCAGCCGGTTTTGTATCAGACGGAATCGGCCAGCTTCACGCCCCCACACGTCAAAACGCGAAACAAAAGACAGCCATGACCGACAGCAGCATTGAAGCCCTGAACCAGAAACTCGACCGGCTGATCGAGGCGGTGAGCCGTCTTGCCCCGCCGCCGGTACCCCAAACCGACATCGGCGCGGCCGATTGCTTCGTCTGGCAGGCCGATCCGGGCTATCTGGAACCGGTGCGCAGGGTTAACCGCGTCGACATCGGCCTGATCCGTGGCGTCGACCGCGTCCGCGACATCCTTGTCGACAACACCGAACGCTTCGCTGGCGGCTATCCGGCCAACAACGTATTGTTGTGGGGCGCGCGCGGCATGGGCAAATCGTCGCTGGTCAAGGCCGTGCATGCCCAGATCAACGCCAGGACCAAGTCCGACCTGCCGTTGAAGCTGATCGAAATCCACCGCGAGGACATCGACACGCTGCCGAAGCTGATGGGATTGCTCAAGGCGGCGCCCTTCCGCTTCATCCTGTTTTGCGACGACCTCTCCTTCGACCATGACGACACCTCCTACAAATCGCTCAAGGCAGCGCTCGAAGGCGGCGTCGAGGGCCGCCCCGCCAATGTCATCTTCTATGCCACCTCGAACCGCCGGCATCTTTTGCCCCGCGACATGATCGACAACGAGCGCTCGACCGCCATCAACCCGTCCGAGGCGGTCGAGGAAAAAGTGTCGCTGTCCGACCGGTTCGGGCTGTGGCTCGGCTTCCACAAATGTTCGCAGGACGAGTATCTCGACATGATCGACGGCTATGTCAGGCACCATGGCCTTGTCGTGGATCCCGAGCAACTGCGCGCCGAAGCACTGGAATGGGCGACCACCCGCGGCAGCCGCTCAGGTCGCGTCGCCTGGCAGTTCACCCAGGACCTGGCTGGCCGGCTCGGCAAGCCACTGAGGGACTGATACGTTGGGTGGCGTCGCCAACGCCATCCAATGACAAGATCATTTGGGCTGCGACCGCCGCAAGTCACGCGGCGTTTGGCCGATCTCACGACGCATCCAATGCGCCAGGTGTGACTGGTGCGCAAAGCCCGTCAATTCCGCAACCTCGCTTGTGCTGAGATCCCCGCGCCGGAGCAGGACGCGTGCGCGTTCGACCCGGCGTCGCAACACGTACCGGTGCAGGGTGAAGCCTGTCGCCGCCTTGAACCAAGCCCGCAAGTGCGAGCTGCTCGCCCCGGCAACTCGGCTCAGTCGGAGGATCGAAAGGGGCTCGTGCAGGCCAGCCTCAATATGCTCCAACACACGCTTGAGCTGGGCATCTGACAACCGGTTTCTTCGGTCGACATCGAGATTGTCAAGACCGAGCAGCCTCACCGCAAGAGCTGCGCCAATGCTGTCGGCAAACAAAGGTCCACTCGGTGAGTTTGCGTTGACATCGCTCTCGAGTGCTCGGGCGAGATGTTGGATGCGCTGATCACGAAGCAGGTGACGTGTGTCGAGCGGCAATGCGCGCGCCTTGCCGCCAAGCTCAGCCGCCACCCTTTCCATCAGGGCTGGTTGTAACGCGATCTCGATCGTGTCGAACGGGGTTTCAGTCTCGAAACCGCCCTCTTGGCCAGCGGGCACCAGGTCAATATCGCCGGCGCGCCTCACGAAATATCGACCAACCTCATTGCAGTAGGAACGCGTCGCCGCGCTTGCATGCACCATGATGCGATGATGGGCCGCTTTGGAGAGACGATGGACGCCCGCTTCAATATGCCAGAAGGCCATTGTGACGTCGGGCGGAAATCGAGCCGGAACAGACTGCGAATGCATGCTTTCTCACTTCATGGCAAAACCTGTCCAAGAATTGGCAATTTCCGCGCGATTTTCAATGCCGGGGACATGTACCTACGCCTCTCCATAGAGTTTGGACGAGAGGTTGCCATGGGTTTTTATGTAGTTGTCGGAGCAGGCCCGGTCGGGCACGAGACCGCGCGCCTTCTGGGAGAAGAAGGACATGATGTCGTTCTCACGAGCCGGAGTGTCGGCTCAAACGGGTTGCGGAACGTCCGGGCGGTGCAGGCCGATGCCACCGATGGCGTTGAACTGGCGCGTATCTGCCGAAACGCCGACGCCGTTTTCATGTGTGCCATGGCCGCCTATCACCGGTGGCCGACCGACTTTTTCCCAATCATCGACGGCACCGTGCGGGCCGCGGAAGCGGTCGGCGCGAAGCTTGTGATACTCGGAAACCTCTATGGCTATGGCGAACATGCCGATAGTCCGCTTCACTCCGACCTGTCTCTGGATCCGACTTCGAAGAAAGGAACCGCCCGGACGATCATGTGGCAGCGCGCGGTCCGTGCGGACGTGCCGGCAGTCGAAGTGCGGTCCAGCGATTATCTTGGACATGGCGCGATCAGCTCTTTCTCACTGGTCGCGCTGCCCTCCATAATCGAGGGGAGGCCGACTGCTTTCATTGGAAACCTCGACGCGACTCATGCCTGGTCCTTCACGAAGGACGTGGCCAGGACACTGGTCGCCGCTTCCCGCTACACGGGCGAATGGGGACGAGCATTCCATGTTCCATCGCAACACGCCTCACCCCGGGAACTCATCCTAACGACGGCGGCAATGCTTCACCGTGAAATTCCAGAGACACGTTCCTATTCCATCCCCGAAATGGAGGCATCGGGCATGCATGAGCTCATCGAAATGAGCTACCTCTTCGACAATCCCTTGCTGGTCGATTCCTCCGACGCGGAGACGCTTCTCGGCATCAAGGCCAGCAGCCTTGGCGTCATGATCGCCGACACCCTGCGTGATCATCTTTGAAGCTTGAAGACTGGCGCGTCGCGTTGAAGCTGAAAAAGCCCGCTCCTTTCGGAACGGGCTGAGCCGGCGGGCCGGACTGGAGGTCAGACGGCCCGCAAAATTGCTTTTTTTCTTCTATTCGAGATAGCCTCGACTATTCGAGATAGCCGGACGGATCGACCGGGGCGGAGTTCTTGCGCACTTCGAAGTGCAGCTTCGGCGAGTCCGTCGTGCCGCTCATGCCCGACAGCGCGATTTCCTGGCCGCGCTTGACCTTCTGGCCGCGCTGGACCTCGATCGAGCTGGCGTGGCCGTAGACGGTGACCAGGCCATTCTCGTGGCGCACCAGCACCGTGTTACCGAATTCCTTGAGGCCGTCGCCGGCATAGATGACGACACCGTTTTCGGCTGCCTTGACCGGTGTGCCTGAGGGTACGGCGATGTCAACGCCGTCTTTGCCGGAGCCGAAACCGGAAATCACGCGGCCGCGCACCGGCCAACGCATCTTGCCTATGCCGGTGGCGTCTGGCGCGACGGCATCGTCGGCCTCGGCCTGCTGGATGACCTTGGAATCCTTTTTCGGCGGCGTGTAGGACGCCAGCGTTTCCGACGGCGTGGTCTTTGCCGCGGGCTGCGTCGTGGCCGTCGTCACCGGATCGACCTTGGCCGGCTTGGCAGCGGCGGCGGTCGCGGTTCCACCGGCCGGCACCTTCAGCGTCTGGCCGATCTTGAGCAAGCCATCCTTCATGCCGTTGGCCTGCTTCAGCGCAGTGGCGCCGACGCCGGTCTTCCTGGCAATCGAGGAAAGCGTGTCGCCCGACTGCACCGTGTAGGTGCCAGCAGCGCCAGTCGCCTTGGCCACCTGCGGCTTGGGTGCCTTGGGCTGGCTTGCTGCGGCCGGCGTGTCGACCTGAGCGGCGGATTTGCCTTCCTTGAGTTTCGGCTGCTGCGGCAGGACGGCGACCTTGTCGGGCGCGGTGGCCGGCAGGTTGTGCTTGGTGTCTTTCGCCGGCTTGGCATCCGCGAGCTTCGGCTCGCTCTTGCTCGAATAGGCGTAGGCCGGGATGACCAGCTTCTGGCCTGTCTTCAGCCCCTTGGTCGCGCTCAGCCCGTTGACCTTCATGATCACGTCGGACGGCACCTTGTAGCGCTGCGCAAGGCCGCCGATCGTTTCGCCGTCCCTGACGACGATCTCGGTTGCATGCGGAGTGCCGGAAGCAGCCACGCGGGGTTCGTCAGGTTGCGAAACCTTGAAAGGCGACGCCACTGGGGCGACGGTGCCGGTCGTGGTCCTGTCGACATGCGGTGCCGGGGCCAATGCGGTGCGCACCGGCTTCGATACCGGCGCCACTTCGGGAGCCTGGGCAGCGGGCGGCGGCAGCGGCCGCGTCGAGACCGGCTCGAGGCTGGAGCGGCTGACCGACTGTGTATGGCTGCCATCGAGTGGAGCGGCCGCGACATCGCCCGGATAGGGCTGCTGTACGGCATCCCGCTTGTTGATGATGGCGCGCTGATTGTTGGTCGAGGATGTAAAGACATCGTCGACGCCATTGAACCGCGAAACCTGGGAACTGCACCCCGCAGCAGCACCCGCGACCATCAGTATGGCGCAGCCTCGCGCCAGATTGCGACCGTTTGTCTTCAAAACACTGAGTTGCATCGCACTAACCCGCACATACCCGGTACAAACTAGGCATGATTAAAGCGCGTTAATGTTACTCGACGGTTAACCCCATGGAATCCGACGCAATTTTTCTTAAAATATTAGAGAGCGAGCCCAGGGGAGATTTTCAGGTCATGCCGGCCGGGGTCGAAGACGGCGCGCGCACCCGACGCGGCGCGGCCTGAACATCGACATACGCGCTAGATGACAGCGGCGACACCGCGCAGGATCGGCTGCAGGCGAACGAGGCCGATGTCTTCACGCTCGAAGCGGCTGCCGACCTTGGTCAGCTTGGCCAGCACCTGTTCGCCCTCTTCGGGGCCGATCGGAGCGATGACGATACCGCCGCTCGACAACTGGTCGAGCAGGAAGCGCGGCAGGCTGTCGAAGGCAGCCCAGGCGACGATACGGTCAAATGGCCCTTCATTCGGCAGCCCGCCGGAACCATCGGCGTGGCGCACGATCACATTGCCGATGCCGAGCGCCTCGAAGCGCTGCCGCGCCTGCTCGGCGAGCGTCTTGTAGCGATCGGTGGTGATGACCCGCGCCGCCAGCCGCGACATCACCGCCGAAGTGTAGCCCGAGCCGGTGCCGATCTCGAGCACGCGGTTGCCCTGCTCGATAGCGAGCGCCGCGATCACCGCCGCCTGCATGTCGGCACCTTCGATCGCCTCGCCGCATTCGATCGGCAGCATACGGTCCGACCAGGCGATCTGATGGAACTGGGCCGCCAGGAAGCCGCGCCGCGGCGTCGCCTCGAAGGCCGCGATCAGCGCCTTCGGCACAGTCCCCCGGCCGCGCAGGCGCAGCAGAAAGGCAGCAAAACCTTCGCGGTCATCGATCGGGAGGCCTTGGTTCATGCAAGCGCCTTGCTCAATTGGTCACGGATTTCATGCGCGGTCAGGTCGAGCTGCAGCGGCGTCACCGACACCAGCCTGTTGCGCAACGCGTAGAGATCGGTGCCTTGCTTGCCCTCGACCGGCTCGCCGCCGAAGCGCAGCCAGTAGTAAGGCAGGCCGCGCCCGTCGCGGCGCTCGTCGACCCACAGGGAGTGCACGAGCTTGCCTTGCGTGGTGACCACCGTGCCCGCGACCTCTTCGGGCGTGCAGTTGGGAAAATTGACGTTGAGCAGCACGCCGTCCGGCAACGGCGTCGCGACAAGTTTCTTCAGCAGCGCCGGCGCCAGCACTTCTGTCGTCTCGTAGGGCACGACGCGATCTTCGCCGACATAGCTGTAGCCCTGGCTGAGCGCGATCGAGCGGATACCGAGCAGCGCGCCTTCCATGGCGCCGGCGACGGTGCCCGAATAGGTGACGTCATCGGCGATGTTGGCGCCCGAATTGATGCCGGACAGGATCAGGTCGGGTGCGCCAGGCAGAATTTTCTTGACGCCCATGATGACGCAATCCGTCGGCGTGCCGCGCACGGCAAAATGCTTCTCGCCGATCTTGCGCAGCCGCAGCGGCTCCGAGATCGACAGCGAATGCGCGTAGCCGGACTGGTCCTGCTCGGGCGCCACCACCCAGACATCGTCGGACAACGTACGTGCGACGCGTTCGAGCGACGCCAGGCCCTCGGCATGAATGCCGTCGTCGTTGGTCAGGAGGATACGCATTATTTCGCTTCGATCTTTTCCAGACCGCCCATGTAAGGCCGCAGCACTTCAGGAATGGTTACGCTGCCATCTTCATTCTGGTAGTTTTCGATGACAGCGATGAGCGCGCGGCCAACGGCTGTGCCCGAGCCGTTGAGCGTGTGGACGAAGCGGTTGCCCTTGCCGTCCCTGTCCTTGTAGCGGGCGTCCATGCGGCGCGCCTGGAAATCGCCGCACACCGAGCAGGACGAGATCTCGCGATAGGCGTTCTGGCCGGGCAGCCAGACCTCGATGTCGTAGGTCTTGCGCGCGCCAAAGCCCATGTCGCCGGTGCACAGCGTCATGGTGCGGAACGGCAGGCCGAGCCGCTTCAGCACTTCCTCGGCGCATTGCGTCATCCGCTCATGCTCGGCGAGTGACGATTCCTGGTCGGTAATCGACACCAGCTCGACCTTGTAGAACTGGTGCTGGCGCAGCATGCCGCGCGTGTCGCGCCCGGCCGAACCCGCTTCCGAGCGGAAGCACGGCGTCAGCGCGGTATAGCGCAGCGGCAGTTTTTCATGCGCGGTGATTTCTTCGCGCACAAGGTTGGTGAGTGGGACCTCGGCGGTGGGAATCAAGCCAAGCCTGCCCTCCCCGTGCGGCGTGAAGAACAGATCTTCCTCGAACTTCGGCAATTGGTTGGTGCCGAACAGAACATCGTCCTTGACCATCAACGGCGGGATGACTTCCTCGTAGCCGTGTTCGGTCGTATGCAGGTCCAGCATGAACTGGCCGAGCGCACGTTCCATCCGGGCCAGTCCGCTTTTCAGCACCGTAAAGCGCGAGCCCGACAGCTTTGCCGCGCGCTCGAAATCCATCATGCCGAGCGCTTCGCCGATCTCGAAATGCTCCTTCACCCAGTTCGGCCGCGTCGGCACCTTGCCGACGATGTGCTTGACCACATTGTCGTGCTCATCCTTGCCGACTGGCACATCGTCGAGCGGCACGTTGGGAAGCACTGCCAGCGCGTCGTTCAGCGCCTTGTCGAGTTCGCGTTCACGCGCCTCGCCGTTCTGGATGAAGACCTTGATCTCGCCGACTTCGGCTTTCAGCTTTTCGGCCAAGGCGGCATCGCCCGAACGCATGGCGTTACCGATCTCCTTCGACGCGGCATTGCGGCGCTCCTGCTTGGTCTGCAGTTCGGTAACGTGCTCGCGCCGCGCCTCGTCCGAGGCGATCAGCCCGTCGACCATGGACTGCGCCTCGTCAGCCGACCACGAGCGCTTCACCAGCGCCTCGACAAGGGCCTTCGGGTTGTCGCGAATCCATTTGATGTCAAGCATGGTTTGAACGCTCCTGGGTAGCATGTCGCCCAAAAGTGCACAGCGATTTTGGGACAACGATATGCTCAAAACAAAACTGAAACGCATCGCTTTGAGCGCGATGCGTTTCAGCCAGAGGGCGTAAACCGCATCCGAGATCGATGCAAGATGGGCGGGGCGACGACTATGTTTTTCCGCCGCTGCAGCCGCTCTGTTGCCTATGAGGAGGCAGGTGCCGGGGGCTCGTCCGGTGCTTTGTCCGCCACCTCGTCCGCCGCATCCTGCTTCTCGCGTGCCACGCGCTGCTTTTCCCGATCGCGCTCGATCAGCCGGGCAGCCCAGATGGACACCTCGTAGAGAAGGATGGTCGGGATGGCCAGGCCGATCTGACTCATCGGATCGGGCGGCGTCAGTATCGCCGCGACGACGAAGGCAATGACGATCGCCCATTTGCGCTTCTCGGCCAGTCCCTTGGACGACAGCATGCCGACCCGTGTCATCAGGCTGGTCACCACCGGCAGCTGGAACACCAGGCCGAAGGAAAAGATCAGCGTCATGATCAGGCTGAGATATTCCGACACTTTCGGCAGCAACGAAATCTGCACCTGATCGTCGGTGCCGGCCTGCTGCATGGCGAGGAAGAACCACATCACCATCGGCGTGAAGAAGAAATAGACCAGCGACGCACCCATCAGGAACAGGATCGGCGACGCGATCAGGAACGGCAGGAAGGCATTCCGCTCGTTCTTGTACAGGCCGGGCGCGATGAACTTGTAGATCTGCGTGGCGATCAGCGGAAAGGCGATCACCATGCCGCCGAACATGGCGAGCTTGACCTGAGTGAAGAAGAATTCCTGCGGCGCCGTGTAGATCAGCTCGACCTTGTGCGGATCGAGCCCTGCCCATTGCGTCGCCCATTTGAACGGCACGACCAGGAGGTTGAACAGTTTCTTGGCGAAGAAGAAACAGACCAGGAAGGCAACGAAGAAGCCGCCCAGCGACCAGATCAGCCGCCGGCGCAACTCGATCAGATGCTCCATCAGCGGCGCCGACGATTTCTCGATATCGTCCTTTTCGGTGTCCGAAACGCTCACTTGGCGGCTCCAGCCGTCTTCTTGGCCACCGGCTTCTTCACCGCTGCAAGCTTCGGTTCGGCTTTCGCCCCCGTCTTGGTCGCTACAGTCTTGGCCGCGACAGCGTTGGCCGCAGCGGGCGTCTTGGCCCTGAGCGTTTCAGGCTGTGCCGTCGTCACGGCCTTCGCCGGCGTCTTGGACGCAGACGCTGCCTTCGCGGCTACCTTTGTACCATTTGCCGAAGCTTTTGCAGCCGGCGTCGCTTTTGCCGATGCAGGCTTGGTTAGTTTCTTCGCCGCGGATGCCTTCGGTGCCGCAACGGGTTCCGCCGGCGCTGACGAGGTCACCACCGATTCGTCGGTCATCGCCGGAAAAATCGGCGCTGCTGGCGCTGCTTCCGGCCCGTTGACGCCAGGCATGGTCGTTGCACCGTTCTTCAACGGCTCGGCCGCCTGCGGGGTCGAAGCGACAGAGCTTGCCGGACCGGCTGCCGGCTTCGGCTTCATTGCCGCATCGACGCCGGAGCGAACGTCGGCCGCGGCCTGTTCGAACGGATTGAGCTGCTTCCTGATCTCGGCCATCGGGCTGAGGCCCCTGAGCTCGTCGACTGACTTCTTGACGTCGTCGAGCTCGGCTTCCTTCAGCGCCTCGTTGAACTGTTTCTGGAAATCGGACGCCATGGCGCGCAGCTTCGCCGTCGTGCGGCCGAAGGTGCGCAGCATATTGGGCAAATCCTTGGGTCCGACGACCACGATCATGACGATCGCGATGACCAGCATTTCGGTCCAGCCGACTTCAAACATGGCACTCTGTTCCGACTAGAACCTTGGGCTCAGCTCTTGCTGGCTTTTTCCTTCGCGGCCGCAACGGTCTCGTCGGCACGGTGTTCGACGGTGCGCTTGTCTTCGGCAACCTCGTCGTCGGCCATGCCCTTCTTGAAGCTCTTGATGCCCTTGGCCATATCGCCCATCAGCTCGGGAATCTTGCCGCGGCCGAACACCAAAAGCACGATCACCAGCACGATCAGCCAATGCCAAATCGAAAATGAACCCATAGCAAATCTCTCTCGAATGTTTTCCCTGGCGATGATCTATGCGTTTTCGCGTTGGGATTCAAACACAACTGCGACAGAGTTTATGAAAGGGTGACGGATGTCACGCATTTTCGACGGGAACGCCCGCTACGAATCCGCGCATCCTCATCAAGTTCGCCGCCAATGCCAGTCAATCTTCCGTGACGCGCGGCGTCAGCAGGCCGAGTTCCTCGAGATCGATATCGGTCAGCGCATCCTCGTCGTCGGTCAATGCGTCGGGATCGGCCGGCGGCTGCGGAATGGAGAAATTCGACGGCATGCGGCCCGAAAGCAGTCCGGCCCCCTTCAGTTCCTCCATGCCGGGAAGATCGCGAATCTCTTCCAGCGCGAAATGGTCGAGGAAGGTCTCCGTCGTGCCGTAGGTCACAGGGCGTCCGGGCGTCTTTCGCCGGCCGCGCATGCGCACCCATTCCGTTTCCAGCAGCGTGTCGAGCGTACCTTTTGAGGTCTCCACGCCCCTGATGTCCTCGATCTCGGCACGCGTCACCGGCTGGTGATAGGCAATGATCGCCAGCACTTCGAGAGCCGCGCGGGAGAGCTTCCTTTGCTGGACGGTATCGCGGCTCATCAGGAAGGCCAGGTCGCCGGCGGTGCGGAACGCCCAAGCGTCGCCGACACGCACCAGATTGACGCCGCGCCGCGCATAGATCTGCTGCAGCTCGGCCATGGCCAGGGCAATGTTGATGCCGTCAGGGAGGCGGGCCGCAAGCTGCTTTTCGCTGACGGGTTCAGCGCTGGCGAACACGATCGCCTCGGCCATGCGCACGGCCTCGGCCAGATGCAGCCGTTCGGCCGGGTTCTGTAGCTGCTGCTCGGCCGGATCCTGGGAAAGCGACTCCTCTTCGGGTTCATCGCCGACCTTGAACGGGACAACCGAAGCGTTGGCGCGTTCGCTCATGATGCCACCTCGACTGCCTTGATTGCCTGCGTGCGGCCGCGCAGGTAGATCGGCGCGAACACTTCGTCCTGCCGCACCTCCATCGTGCCGTCGCGCACCAGTTCCAGTGTTGCCGCGAAGGAACTGGCGATCGCCGTGCGCCGCTCCTCGGGGCTGGTCATGTACGCGATGAGAAAACTTTCCATCGTCGTCCAGTCGCTCACGGCCCCGACCAGGCGGGTCAGGATGTCGCGCGCGTCCTTGAGCGACCAGACACCGCGCCTGGCGATCGTCACATTGTTGATCGCCTGCTTCTGGCGCTGCTGGGCATAGGCGGTCAAGAGATCGTAGAGCGAGGCCGAATATGCGTTACGCTTTTCGACGATGACCATTTCCGGCATGCCGCGCGCGAACACATCGCGGCCGAGCCGGTTGCGGTTGACCAGGCGCGCCGAGGCGTCGCGCATGGCTTCCAGCCGCTTCAGACGGAACTGCAGCACCGCCGCCAGTTCCTCGCCGCTTTCGCCCTCGTCGCCGGGCTGCTTGGGGATCAGGAGCTTGGACTTGAGGAAGGCCAGCCACGCCGCCATCACCAGATAGTCGGCGGCAAGCTCCAGCCTGAGCGCCCTCGCCGTCTCGACAAAGGTCAGATATTGCTCGACCAGCGCCAGGATCGAAATGCGCGCCAGATCGACCTTCTGGGTGCGGGCCAGATGCAGCAGAAGATCAAGCGGACCTTCGAAGCCGGCCACGTCGACAACCAGCGACGGGTCGCCGGTAACGCGTGAATCGTCATTCTCGGCCCACAGACGGTCCATCGGTGCGGCCTTCGCGGCCTTGCTTTCCAATGTTTCCGCCACTGCCTGTCGCTTTCCCTTTGCTATGCCATCGCATCGAAGTAGGTGGCGAATTCGGCACGTATTTCGGTTTCTTCAACCGTGTCACGGTTCTTTATATAGGTCAGCGCCCGCTTTGCGCGCTCCAGCGACGTGCCCTCAAGCCCCGTGGTCCGCGATGCGATGCCGGCCATCTCCTCAAAAACGCCATTGCAGTGAAGGACCAGATCGCAGCCCGCTGCAAGGATCGAGGCCGCCTTTGTCGGGAAATCCCCAGAAAGTGCCTTCATCGAGGTGTCGTCGCTCATCAGCAGTCCGTCGAAGCCGATTTCGCGCCGGATGATCTCGTCGATGACCTTGCCGGAGGTGGTCGCCGGATTGTTGGGGTCGATCGCGCTGTAGACGACATGAGCTGTCATCGCCATCGGCAGATGGCTAAGCTCCTTGAACGGGGCGAAATCATGCCGCTGCAGATCGCTGAGCGAGGCATTGACCACCGGCAGTTCGAAATGCGTGTCGGCAAAGGCACGTCCATGACCCGGAATATGCTTCATGACCGGCAGCACGCCGCCCGACATCAGCCCTTCCGCGGCTGCGCGGCCGAGCTCGATCACCGGTCGCGGATCCTTGCCATAGGCCCGCGCGCCGATGACATCGCTGGCGCCTTCGATCGGCACATCGAGCACCGGCAGGCAATCGGCTGTGATGCCGTAGCGCAGCAGGTCGAAGGCATGCAGCCGCGCCATCAGCCAGGCCGCTCGGGCGCCGGCATCATGATCGTCGCGCCACAGCGCGCCGAGCGCGCCGCCGGCGGGATAGTTCGGTGCCAGCGGCGGTCGCAAGCGCTGCACACGGCCGCCTTCCTGATCGATGAACACCAGCGCGTCCGGACGCCCTATGCAGTCCCGCATCTCGGCGACCAGATCGCGGATCTGTTCGGTCTCGCCAATGTTGCGCGCAAACAGGATGAAGGCCCACGGGCATTCATTGCGATAGAAATTGATTTCTTCGCGGGTAAGCGATTTCCCGGCACAGCCGAGGATCATGGATTTTGATTCGGTCATGTCGGCAGTTTAGGGCTTTGCGCGATCAAAGGGAATCGCCAGGGATTCATCCGGGACAATGCCGGATCTGCTTTCCCCATGAAAAAGCCGGCGCGGTGGACCGCGCCGGCTTTTGATGGTTGGCTCCGGCTTTAGCGCGAGACGAAGCAGTTGCCGCCGGCGGCCTTGTAACTGGTGCACAAATTGATCGCGTCATTGCGTGACTGGGCCGGAACGCGCACGCGGTAGAACGTGCCTTTGCCGGCGATCTCGGCCTTGACGATGTTGGCGGTACGCCCGGCAAGCACGCTGCCATAGCGGCGCTGCAGATCCTGATAGCTGGACTGGGCGCTTTCGACGGTCGGCTGCGAGGCGATCTGCATCGACCACGAGCCACCGCCGGCCGCGGTCGATGCCGGATCTATGGACGCAACCTGATCGGGCTTGACCTCGCCGACAACATCGACCGGCTGGTCGGACGGACGCTGCGGCGCGAGCGGAACCTTTGCCGGCGTGTTCGCCGATTGGGCCTCGGCTTTCGGCTTGGCGACCGGCTTGAGGGCCGGCTCGTCGTCCGCCTGGGCGGCGGCAGGCGCCACGGTGCCGGTCTGGTCCGCATCGGCTTGCGCCGCCGGGGCGACATGCTGCGGCGCCGGATCGACCGGCTCGGTAGCGGCCATTTGCGGAGCGGCGGGCGCTGCCGGATCTTCACGCGGCACCAGCGAACCGTCCGACTTGACCACCATGGTCCTCACCTTGCGCGGCGCAACGGCGACGACATCGGCATTGGTGCCCTTGTCGGCATCCTGCAGCACCTGCGCGATGCGATCCTCGGACTTGGGCGCCGGCGCAGTGCTATCGGCAGAAGCGTTGTCGGCCGAAGCGGCGCCGGACATCGGCGCGGCATTGCCGACATCGGTTCCAGCGGCGGCTGCATTCTGGTCCGGCGAAAGATCGATGGCGCGGGCCGGGTCCTTCGCCTGCACGTCAACCGGCTCTTCGACGTTGGTGACCAGCTTTTCCTGGACCGGCTCGGCTGGCTTTGCGCCCCTGACCGCGTCGTAGACCTTGTTGTCCTGGTTGGGCACCACGGCGCCGCCCGGATTCTCCGGCTTAACCTTGATCGGCGCGTTGTCGGCCTTGACGATGACAGGCGCTTCGCTGCCGCCCTTGCCGCCAAAGGACAGCGCAAAGGCACCGAGACCGCCCGCGACGGCGACCGCGCCGACAATCGCGGCGATGAACAGGCCGCGTCCGCGCGACGGCCTCGCGGCCTCACGCTCGCCGAGCCCCGGGACAGCCATAGCCTCGTCGAGTTCGGGATCGTAGTCGAGTTCATCGACGGTGAAATCATCGGCTTGCGAAACCGGCTGGCTCCCTGGCAGACTGTCAAGGTCGAAACCAGAGGCGTCGGCATAACCCGTGGGCGCCGCCGCGCGGGCGGACATGTCCATCGGCCGCGCGGCATAGGTCCGCGCTTCCGGCTCATAGCCCGGCTTGATCCCATCATAGCCCGGCTTGACCCCGTCATATGCCGGCTTGAGGCTGTCATAGCCCGGCTTGAAGCCCGCGGCATAGGAGTCATCATCGTAAGACGCGCCGGCCAAATTGCCTGTGGGAGCGGCAGCGACCTCCACCGCGTTCATCTCGGAGAGAAGGCTGGAGAACTCCGCATCGAGATCGTCGTAGCCAGGCGACGCTGGCTGGTCTTCCTCGAAGTGCAGTTCGGGAATATCGAGATCGTCCGCCAGCGCGACGACACGCTCGGGTACATCGACCGTTTCGACGTCGGGCATGTCTTCGTAATGCGCCGGCTGGCGCGATTGCGGCGCCGATACCGGGGCAGCGGGAGCCACGGCCTCGACCGGCTCGGACGAACGGTAGGATGTCATGGCGGCGACTGCCGGCCCGGCGGCCACGGATGCCACCGAAGCGGCCGGCTGAGCACCAAACGCAGGCTGAGCGCTGAATGACGGCTGCTGCGGAACCGGCGTCACGCGGCTCCACGAACGCGGCGGCTCTGCCGGTTGGGAACGCTCCGCAAGCCAATCGAGAGAATCCGCCGAATTGTCCCGGTCAGCGGCTTCGTCACGCGGATCAAGATCCTTGGGCAAAGCCGCGTCGAACGCATCATCGTCGAAATCGACATCGCCAACCGTGTTCCAGGTCGTATCCTGGAGTTCATCAAGCATAAGGTCGTCAATATCCGCATCGGCCGCTTGGGCCGTGCCAACATGCCGGTCCTGCTCAGGCGCGGGTTCGTCAAGATCCCAGTCGAGGTCGCCGACAAGGTCGGCCGGTTCCTCGGCGGGCTCGGCAACAGGCGGCAGGGCAGCGACAGCCGGCTGAGCCGTGACGGGCTCACTGGCCACCGGCACTGTGCGCGCCGTCATGGCACCCAGCAGCGCATTCAACTCGTCTTCCAGGCTCCGTTCGTCCGCGGTCGGGGCATGCACCGCGGCTGCGATGTAGGCTTCCGGCGCCGCCGGCTGGGCGGCAACGGCGGCAACCTCTGTGACCGGCTCTTCGACCGTTTCGGCAAACGCGTCGTCCAAATTCAGGTCAAAAGCATCGTCCGGCACGCTCTCAGGGCTGGGAAGCTCGCCCTTCGCGTCAGCGACATCGGCAAACGCATCATGCGTTGGCGGCTCGTCGAAGGCATTCGGCTCATCCGCGCGAACGTCGAAATCCATGTCGACATCAGCCATGGCGTCGTCGAAATGGCCGGCAAAGCTTTCATCGGAGATTGCATGGCCGTCACGCGCCGCCGCTTGCTCCGGCATGGGATACTCGACGGGCTCGGCGACCACGAATGACTGTTCGGCCGCCGAATGGTCGTCGAGCACCAGCTCGTCTTCAAGCGAGACTGCCACCGCATCGTCGAATTCGTCATCTGAGGCAACTGGCTCGACAGAAGCGTGCGTGTCGGCAACGGCGTATTGGGCCTCTTGGGCTTCCTCATCGATCCGGAGGTCCTGGTCGAGCGAAGTGGCAAGCTCGTCCGCCATCGACTGATCGTCCTCGAAGGGGGAGACGTCCTCAAGCGAACCGGCGACGGCATCGTCAAAATCAGACGCGAAAGCCGGCTCGACGGACGGCGCGGCTTCAGCTGCGACCGCATGGCTGGTGCCGGCGACGTGGCCGTCGATCTCAGCCATGTCCAGTTGGAAATCGTCGTCGAGCGACACCGAAAGCTCGTCGTCCATCGCGCTGGCGTCAGCCGCTTGGAATGCCGGCTCATGCTCGAAGGTCGGCTCATGAGCCTGGACAACCGGAGCGGCGTCGCTGTCGTCAGCGCCGAACTCGCCCATCATTTCTTTCTCGAGATCGATATCGAAATCGCCCTCTTCGAGCCCGCGATCGGCGGCTGGGGCCTGCGGCTGGGCGGGCGATTGCGGCCTGACCGGCTGGCGCGGGTCGAATCCCATGATCCTGGTCAGTTCCGCGAACGGATCATCGTCAGCGATGTCGTTGTTGTCGGCTACTCTCAGCTGGGTTCTGTCTGCCATTATTGTTCCCGAACTCGCACTCATTCGGACGCCATGGACGTCGCGTAGGGTTGGCCCTTACCAGCGCAATGTGGGCAAAAGGTGACAGGTTATTTAGTCAAACCTAACGCATTTCGGTGGGCGCGGCGGCCCCGATCAACGTCAGGCCGGACGTCAAAACGTCCGAAACAGCCTGCACCAGCCCTAGTCTGGCATGCGTCAATTGTCGGTCGTTAACCTTAACAAAACGTAAGTCCGGATTATCCGTGCCACGGTTCCAGTGTCCGTGGAAGCTGGAAGCCAGATCATAGAGGTAAAATGCCAGCCGATGCGGCTCGAGCGCAAGGGCGGCGGACTCGATCAGCCGCGGGTATTCGGCGAGCTTGCGGATCAGGCCGATCTCGCCCTCATCGGTCAGCAATGCCGCGGCCGACGCCAGGCTGTTGCGGTCGAAATTGGCTTCGCCCAGTTGCTCGCTCGCCTGCCGGAACACCGAATGACAGCGCGCCGAGGCGTACTGGACATAGAACACCGGATTGTCCTTGGACTGCTCGGTCACCTTGACGAAATCGAAATCCAGCGGCGCATCGTTCTTGCGGTAGAGCATCATGAAGCGGATCGCGTCGCGGCCGACCTCCTCCACCACTTCGCGCAGCGTCACGAAATCGCCCGACCGCTTCGACATACGCACCGGTTCGCCCTCGCGAAACAGCTTGACCAGATTGCACAGCAGGACAGTGAGCTTCACCTCGTCGCCGGCAATCGCCCGCGCCAAGGCCTCCAGCCGCTTTACGTAGCCGCCATGGTCGGCGCCGAGCACATAGATCAGGTCGACGAAGCCGCGATCGACCTTGTCCTTGAGATAGGCGACGTCGGCGGCGAAATAGGTGAACGAGCCATCGGACTTGACCAGCGCCCGGTCCATGTCGTCGCCGACCGCGGTCGAGCGGAACAGCGTCTGCTCGCGGTCCTCCCAATCGTCGGGTTTCTCGCCCTTGGGCGGCGGCAGCTTGCCCTTGTAGATATGGCCCTTCAGCGTCAAATCGTTGATCGCCGAGCGGATCTTCCTGGCATTGTCGGCGTGCAGCGTGCGCTCGGAGAAGAACACGTCGTGATGCACGTTGAGCATCGCCAGGTCCTCGCGGATCATCGCCATCATCGCATCGATGGTGCGATCCTTGACGATGGCGAGCGCCTCGTCATCGGGCATCTGCAGAAGCGAGCGGCCGAATTCCGCGACCAGCGCCTGGCCGACGGGCACCAGGTAATCGCCGGGATAGAGACCGGCGGGTATTTCGCCGATATCGTCGCCCAGCGCTTCGCGGTAGCGCAGGAATGCGGAACGGCCGAGCACGTCGATCTGCGAGCCGGCATCGTTGATGACATATTCCTTGGTCACATCGTAGCCGGCGAAGGCCATCAGATTGGCAAGCGCGTCGCCGACGACAGCACCCCGGCAATGGCCGACATGCATCGGCCCGGTCGGATTGGCCGAGACATATTCGACATTGGTCTTCCTGCCGCCGCCAACCGTCGAGCGGCCATAGTTGCGGCCCTCGCCGAGCAGTGCGGTCAGATGTGTCTGCCAGAAGCCGTCCTTGAGCCTGAGATTGACGAAACCGGGCCCTGCCACTTCCGTCGCCGCGACATCCTTGTCGTCACGCAGCGCCTGCGCCAGTCTTTCGGCCAGCGCGCGCGGGTTCTGGCCGGTCGGCTTGGCCAGCACCATCGCCGCATTGGTCGCCAGGTCGCCGTGGCTGGCGTCGCGCGGCGGCTCGACGGCAATGCGCGACAGGTCAGCCGAAACGCCGTCTTTGTCTTTCAGATCAAGCGCTTCGACGGCTTTTATGATTCGCGCGGTGAAATCGGCGAAGATGTTCATTTGTGTGACTCTGGGGTCTGGCTCTGGCGGCTTTGCAGCGAATCCGGCTCGTTGGCCGGCAAAATCGAGCCCGCCCTAGCCCAATTCAGGCGTATGGTCAAACAAACGCCGGTGTTCCTTGAGCGCGTAGGTGTCGGTCATACCCGCCAGGAAGTCGGCGACGCTGCGCGCCTTGATGCGGTCGTCGGCCCGATCCAGCCCCTCGCGCCAGCCATCCGGCATGGCGCGCGGATCGGCGAAATAGGCGTCGAACAGATTTTTGACGATCTGCTCGGCGTCCGCGCGCACCCGCATAACCTCCGCATGCCGGTAGAGGTGCTTGTACAGGAAGGCCTTCAGTTCTTTCTCCAAGGCAGCCATTTCGGCCGAGAAAACCACCATCGTCTCGCCAGCTGCCCTCACTGTATCGGCGCTCCGCGGCCTGATGCGATCGAGATTGGCGGTCGTCGACTTGATCACGTCCTCGACCATGGCGGTTATCTGCCGCCGCATCAGCTCGTGGCCGGTGCGCACATCATCGAGGGAGGGATAGCGTGAGCGAACGCCTTTCAGGATCGTTCCCGGCAGCGAAACCGTCTCCAGCATGTCCAGTGTCAGTAGCCCTGCCCTCAAACCGTCATCGATGTCATGCGTGTTGTAGGCTATATCGTCGGCGATCGCCGCGCATTGCGCCTCGATGCCGGCGAACCGGTCGAGTTCGAGATCGTGCAGTTCAGAGTAATCACGGATCGCCTGCGGCACCGGCCCTTTCAGACCCTTGCCGTTGGCGTCCGTCAGCGGCCCATTGTGCTTGACCAGGCCTTCCAGCGTTTCCCAGGTCAGGTTGAGCCCATCGAACTCGGCGTAGCGCGCCTCCAGCCTCGTCACGATGCGCAGCGATTGCGCGTTGTGGTCGAAGCCGCCCCAGGCGGCCATCTTCTCGTTCAGTGCGTCCTCGCCGGTGTGGCCGAAGGGCGTGTGGCCGAAATCATGCACCAGCGCCACCGCCTCAGCGAGATCCTCGTCGCCGCGCAGCGCCCGTGCCAGGGCGCGCGCGATCTGCGCCACTTCGATCGAATGGGTCAGCCGGGTGCGATAGTGGTCGCCTTCATGCGCGATGAAGACCTGCGTCTTGTGCTTGAGCCGCCGGAAGGCCGTCGAATGGATGATGCGGTCACGGTCACGCTGGAACGGCGTGCGGGTCGGGCTTTCCACCTCGTCGAACAGCCGTCCGCGCGACTTTGCCGGATCGCAGGCATAGGCGGCGCGTGGCCGATAGCCGAATCCGATGTCGCCCAACTCATTGGTCATGGCTGATGCTGCCGCGTTTGACTTAGCCAGGTTGACTTGGCCCGTCGCGCTTCATACCTATCATGTGAAACCGAAAGCAAGGTGACGCCCATGGGCGCTGATGCCAAGACTGCCATGAAAGTCGATATGACCGAGGCCGCCGCCAAGCGGATCGCCAGGATTGTCTCGAACGAGGCCGGCAAGACGGCGCTGCGCGTGTCGGTCGAAGGCGGCGGCTGCTCGGGCTTCTCCTACAAGTTCGATCTGGTCGATACGCGCAATGACGATGACGTCGCCATCGAGAAGGACGGCGCCACCGTGCTGATCGACGATCTGTCGCTGGTCTATATGGGCGGCTCTGTGATCGATTTCGTCGACGATCTGATGGGCCAGTCGTTCCAGATCCGCAATCCGAACGCCGTCGCCTCCTGCGGCTGCGGCACGAGTTTCTCCATATAGAATGCCTGCTATCGGTGCGGTCCGTCAGATCGCGCTGTCGGCTGGCCGTGATCTCGACGCCACGCTGGCTTTCTGGCGCGACGTGCTCGGCATGGCGGTTCATGCGCGCTTCGACCCGCCGGGCATCGCCTTCATCATGGCCGGCGATATCAGGCTGCTGTTCACCGACGGCATACCGGCCGGAACCGTCTATCTCGACATATCGGGCCTCGATGACTTCCATGCCTCTGCGGTCGCGGCAGGCGTACCCTTCACCGCGCCGCCAACACTTGTCCATCGCGACACAGAGGGCCAGTTCGGTCCAGCGGGGGAAAGCGAATGGATGGCCTTCCTAAAGGACCCGGCTGGCAATACGATTGGCCTCGTCGAACGCCATCCGCCGCAAGAATCCAACTGAACAGCATCGAGACCGCCATGAAAATCGTCACCTGGAACATCAACGGTGTCCGCGCCCGCATTGGCAACCTCACCCATTGGCTGACCGAGAGCGCACCCGACATCGTCTGCCTGCAGGAGATCAAGTCGGTCGACGAGCAATTCCCGCGCGCCGAGATCGAGGCGCTTGGCTACAATGTCGAAACCCACGGCCAAAAGGGTTTCAACGGCGTCGCCCTGCTGTCGAAGCTGCGCTTCGACGAGGTGATCCGAGGCCTGCCCGGCGACGATGCCGATGAACAGGCGCGTTTCATCGAAGGGGTTTTCTCGACTGACAAGGGCGCGCTGCGCGTCGCCTCGCTCTATCTGCCGAACGGCAATCCGATCGATGACGAGAAGAAGTTTCCTTACAAGCTGTCCTGGATGGCGCGGCTGGAGCGCTGGGCCGAAGAACGGCTGAGACTGGAGGAGGCTCTGGTGCTCGCCGGCGACTACAACGTGATTCCCGAGCGGATCGACGCGCGGTTTCCGGAGAACTGGCTGGGCGACGCGCTGTTCCAGCCGCAGACGCGACAATCCTTCCGGCGGCTGCTCAACCTTGGTTTCACCGAGGCGGTGCGCGCGGTCACCGACGCACCCGACACCTACACATTCTGGGACTATCAAGCCGGCGCGTGGCAGAAGAACAACGGCATCCGCATCGACCACCTGCTCTTGTCGCCGGAAGCCGCCAACCGGTTTTCTTCCGCGTCGATCGAAAAGCACGTGCGCGCCTGGGAAAAACCGTCCGATCACGTGCCGGTGGCGATCGATCTCGCACTTCAGCCGGCCTGAGAGAACCCTCGCCGGGCACGTCTGCGCTGGACCTCATATCGCCACATTTCGCGCCGCTCATTGCGGGCCAGCATGGCGGCTGGGGTTCCATGAGCACACGATTTCATCTTTGTCCGATCGGCCTGGCATTTGCCATGGCCGCTCCCGGTGCGGCATTTGCCGACCAGGAATGCCTGGCCAATGGAAAATCCTACCAGCTTGGCCAGGTCGCCTGCCTGACGCTTGCCGACCGGAGCCATCTGGCTCGCTGCGACATGGTGCTCAACAACACATCGTGGACGAAGATCGGGGATAGCTGCCCGGAAAACACGCTGGCGCCACAACCCCATGTCACGCCGATCTCGACGCCGGCGCCCAGCATGGTGCCGACGGAGCCGATCGAGAACTGATCACGATCGAAAATCGAGTGCTGCTGGTGAAGCTGACGCGGCCGCGAGATTACTGATCCGCGTTGTTGCCCTTGGTGAGGATATCATCGGCCAGCGAGATGGCGGTGCGGCGGTCGGCCTCGCCGGCGGTGGCAAATGCCTCTTCCTGCATGCCGCGGATCCAGGGCTGGTCAGCCGGCGAAGCGCGTTCGAGCGCTGCCGTCATCATCGCCAGGCCACGAACGATCTTGCCGCTCTGGAACAACAAATGGCCCAGTGTCGCCTGTGCGCCGGCATGGCCTTTCTCGGCGGCGAGTTGGAACCAGCGCCCGGCCTGCTTGACGCTGGCCTTCACGCCGCCCTCGCCCTTCAGGAACATCTGCCCCATTTCGAACTGCGCGTTCGGATTGCGGTAGTTGGCGGCGGCGCGCATGTAATATTCCTGGGCCGCCACCTCGTTCTCGGCGACCGGGCTGCCGGGAATGCCCGTGCGCAAATAGTCGCCAAGCGCCACCAGCGCGTCGGAGACATAGCTTTCCTCAGGCGAGCCGGGCTCGACGTCCTGATCGACGATCTCGGAGAAGAACTTGAACGCCTCGTAGTCGTCACGCGCCACGCCGTCGCCCTCGGCATACATGCGGGCAAGCTTCCAGGTGGCGCCGATCTGGCCGTTTTCGGCGGCGTATTTGTAGGCCTCGGCAGCCTGTTCCTTGTGGCCGTTCTTGTAGGCGGAGAAGCCGAACTGGAAGACCGCCCATGGGCTGGATTGCGGCTTCACCCCGGTCTTGTCGTCGAACACCTTGTCGTCGAAGGCCATGGCCTGGCCCACGGCGCCAAAGGTCGCGCCAAAAGTGGCGATCACGACCAGTGCCGAAAAGACAGACGACCTCAACAACTCTGGTGTTGACTTCAACAACTCAGATGTCCGCATAACAGTGTGTTTCTTTCGCACCGCCTGGATGGGTCACCGCGCCATCGCGCGCCGGCCCTACCGTCTGTGCATATTTCCATATCGCGCCCGACTGATAATCGGTCGCGCGCGCCTTCCATGTCTTTGCCCTCGCCGCCAGTTCGCTATCGGACAACGCCACGTCGATCGTGCCGTTCACCGCGTCGATCGAGATCACGTCACCATCCCTGAGCAGTCCGATCGGGCCGCCTACGGCTGCTTCGGGGCCGACATGGCCGATGCAGAAACCGCGCGTCGCGCCCGAGAAGCGCCCGTCGGTGATCAGCGCCACCTTGCCGCCCATGCCCTGGCCGTAAAGTGCTGCCGTCGTCGACAGCATCTCGCGCATGCCGGGGCCGCCGCGCGGCCCCTCGTAGCGGATGACGAGAACTTCGCCTTCCCTGTAGTTGCGCTGCGTCACCGCCTCGAAACATTCCTCTTCCGAATCGAAGCAGCGTGCCGGGCCGGAGAACTTCAACTCCGCCATGCCCGCGACCTTCACGATCGCGCCTTCGGGGGCAAGGTTTCCCCTCAAGCCCACGACACCGCCGGTTTGGGTAATGGGTGTGTTGGCCGGGCGGACCACGTCCTGATGCTCATTCCAGACAACGTGCTGCATGTTTTCGGCCAAAGTGCGGCCAGTCACGGTCATGCAGTCGCCATGCAGATAGCCGTGGTCGAGCAGCGTCTTCATCAGCAGCGGAATGCCGCCGGCCTCGAACATGTCCTTGGCGACATATTTGCCGCCCGGCTTGAGGTCGGCGATGTAAGGCGTCTTCTCGAAGATCTTGGCCACGTCGAACAGGTCGAACTTGATGCCGGCCTCGTGGGCGATCGCCGGCAGATGCAGTGCCGCGTTGGTCGAACCGCCGGTGGCCGAGACCACGGTCGCCGCATTCTCCAGCGCCTTCAGCGTGACGATGTCGCGCGGCCGGATGTTTTTCGCGATCAGTTCCATGATCTTTTCGCCGGAGGCGAAATTGAACCGGTCGCGCATTTCATAGGGAGCCGGCGCGCCGCAGGAATAGGGCAGCGCCAGGCCGATCGCCTCGGCGACGGTGGCCATGGTGTTGGCGGTGAACTGGGCGCCGCAGGAACCGGCCGAGGGACACGCGACCTGCTCGATCTCAAGCAGTTCGTCGTCGCTGATCGTGCCGACCGAGTGCTGGCCGACCGCCTCGAAAACATCCTGCACGGTGATCTGGCGGCCGCGATAGCTGCCGGGCAGGATCGAACCGCCATAGATGAAGATCGACGGCACGTTGAGCCGCACCATGGCCATCATCATGCCGGGCAGCGACTTGTCGCAGCCGGCCAGCCCGACCAGCGCGTCGTAGCAATGGCCGCGCATGGTGAGTTCGACCGAATCGGCGATGACCTCGCGCGACACCAGCGATGACTTCATGCCCTGGTGACCCATGGCGATGCCGTCGGTGACGGTGATGGTGCAGAATTCGCGCGGCGTGCCGCTGGCCGCAGCGACGCCCTTCTTGACCACCTGCGCCTGGCGCATCAGCGAGATGTTGCAGGGCGCCGCCTCGTTCCAGCAGGAGGCGACCCCGACCAGCGGCTGCGCAATCTCGGCCGCCGACAAACCCATCGCATAGAGATAGGAACGATGCGGCGCACGCGCCGGACCGACGGTCACATGGCGGCTGGGGAGCTTAGCCTTGGAGATGACTTTGGCGTCCATACTCTTCCTTGCCCCATCTTCCCTGCAAATGGGGCGGAGCGGCCTGCCCCCTCGCCGAGCCTTTTGGCGCGTGTCCCGAGACAAGATCGAGGTGCGCCGGGTTTATGGCGGGAAATGGGCAATTTCCTCAGCCCGGCTTCCAGCGCAGGGGTTGTTCAGAAAGTGTTGCCAAAACGTCACAACCGCACGGGGCGAAAGAGGTGCGGCTAAGATGCAACGCAGCTTGGATACGGGGCGCACGGGCGATGCCGGCTCAAACGAAAAAGGCCGAGCAACGCCCGGCCTTTTGCTTAGAATTTTCAGTTGCTTAGAACTTGATCTTGATACCGCCGGAAATTGCCGTGACCAGATCGTTGCCGAAGTCATAGCTGTCATCGGTGCCCGCGATATAGCCGTTCTCGCCAGCCAACTCCCCTGAATGGCCGCTGGTCAGCACACCGACCGCACCTGCCAGACGAACCTCGATATTCGGCCTGGGCGTATAGGCAACGCCACCACCCAGCGTCCAGGTATCGGTCTGTGCACCATAGCCATGCGACGTGCCACGATCCCAGGAAAGCTGCCCAGCGGCACTCCACTGATCATTGAACTTGTGACCGATACCGCCCGTGACAGTCCAGCCATCACGATACATCAGGTCGAGTGAAGTTAGTTGGCCCAGACCATTCGTGACGCAGAATGAGGAGGGTGTACCCTGGGCACAGATCGGAACGCTTTGCAGGACGCTCCAATTGACCCACTTGATCGAACCGAAAGCGAGCCAGCCAGGTGCGATGCCCGACTGCAGTTTCAATTCGAGCGAATCCGGCATTGACTCCGTCGCACCATAAATCGGTACAGAGACGACGCCGCCGATGTTCAGAGTACCAGAGATATTGTCGAGCTTCACTTGCGAATTGTAGACAAGGCTGGCGCGCAGCGCGATATCTGGAATTTCATAAGCGACGCCCGCACGCCAGCCCCAGCCATCGGCCTCCAGATCGACACGACCGACCATCGTGCCGAAGCCAATATCTGTGTAGTTCTCCTTGAAGCCATAGATCTTCTGGTAGAAAACACCGCCTATGAACCGAAGCTGGCCTTTGCCGGCGTCCATCTTGTAGGAGCAGGTAGCCGCGTAGTTGTCGCTCTTGATGTCGGTTTCGATATTCGAAAACGCGCCGTTCCACGCATTTCCCGGCGCGGTATGTGCACCCCAGGGCTGCGAATAATCGACCATGCAATCCACGCCTTGCACGACCTGGACCTTGGCTCCAATGCGTGGAACCCAATAGCCCTCGGCTCCGTCGGCCGAGGTGCCCAAACCGAGATCGGCTCCGCCCGGGCCGCGCGCATTCTTGTACTTGCGGTCCGGCATCACATAGGTCGCTTCCGCTTCGGTCGCGAACGGAGCCGGATCAAACAACAGGTCGATATCGTAGCCAGCACGCTCCAGGCCGCCGGCATGTGCCGGGTTCATCGCCGTCCCGATCAAAGCCAGCGAAAAGCAGCCCGCCCCAAGCAGCGCTTTCAGTCGCAGAATAGTCATGAAATGTCCTCCCCGAATTCGAGTGCATCAAGCTAGAACCAATTCGGGTTAACGGTGCAACAACGAATTCAAGAGCGTACATGTACACATTCGCCAGGCGCATTTTCGAGGAAATGCAACCGGATGCGGCAAGGCCGAAAACGGTCCGTGATGGCGGATCTGCTTCCAAAAAACAGAGGAAACCCATCCAAAAAGGTTCGAAAACAGCGTTTTTTGCGGTCCGGGAGCCCCATTGTTACATTATGGCAACAATGGGGCTAAAACTTCCGTTTACGTCAAAATTAACGCAACGGCATGCTGATTTTCGAGGCGGAAAACCAGCAGTTTAGAGAGGGCTAAAGTCTCGCGAATCTATCCTTAGCCGGCGTCGCGAACCCTGGCCAACGCGACTGACAGCTTGCCCTGCGCATCGCGGTATTCGGCGAGCTTTTCACGCTCGGCATCGACGATCTCGGCCGGCGCGCTGGCGACGAACCTTTCGTTCGACAGTTTCTTGTGCAGGCGCGCGATCTCCTCGGTCACCTTGGCCAGTTCCTTCTGCAGCCGTGCCGCCTCGGCGGCGAGGTCGATCAGGCTGCCAAGCGGCAGGCAGACCGTCGCCTCATTGAGCACGATCTGCGCCGAGCCCTTGGGCGCGACATCGGCAAGCGAGATGTCGCCGACCCGCGCCAGCCGCTTGATCGCCGAATCCTCGCGAACGAGGCGCTCGCGTGTCACATTATTGGCGCCGACCACGACGAGCGGTGCAATGGCTGCCGGCGGCACGTTCATCTCCGAACGCACGGAGCGAATGCCGGAGACGAGTTCGACCAGCCAATTGATGTCCGCTGCGGCCTCGGCGTCTTCGAAATCCGGTGACGGCCATGCCGCATGACACAGCAGCGAGAGGCGTTGCTTGCCTTCGCCAGCGGTCTGCGCCCACAGTTCTTCGGTCATGAACGGCATCATCGGGTGCAGCAGCTTATAGATCTCATCCAGCACGAAGGCGACGCAGGCGCGGCTTTCGGCCTTGGCCGCCTCGTCGGCGCCCATGAACACCGGCTTCAGCAATTCCAGATACCAGTCGCAGAACAGGTTCCAGACGAAGCGGTAGGCGGCACCCGCCGCCTCGTTGAAGCGGTATGAGGTGATGCCGTCCGTGATTTCGCGCGCCGCGCGCGTCAGTTCGGTCAGGATCCAGCGGTTGACCGCCAGCTTCGCGTCATTCAGCCAGAACTCGTCATTGCGCGCGACCTCGTTCATTTCGGCGAAGCGCGTGGCGTTCCACAGCTTGGTGCCGAAATTGCGATAGCCGGCGATGCGCGCCGGGTCGAGCTTCACGTCGCGGCCTTGCGCCGCCATCACCGTCAGGGTGAAGCGCAGCGCATCGGCCCCGTATTCGTCGATCAGGTCGAGGGGGTCGACGACGTTGCCTTTCGACTTCGACATCTTCTGCCCGTTCTTGTCGCGCACCAACGCGTGCATGTAGACGGTGTGGAACGGCTCCTCGTCCATGAAGTGCAGGCCCATCATCATCATACGGGCAACCCAGAAGAAGATGAGGTCGAAGCCGGTCACCAGCACGTCGGTCTGGTAGTAGGTCTTCAGCTCCGGCGTCTCATCAGGCCATCCCAATGTCGAGAACGGCCACAGCGCCGACGAAAACCAGGTGTCGAGTACATCCTCGTCGCGGGTCAGGATCTCGCCCGGCTGGAAATTCTCCAACTTGTCCTCGACCCAGCCCTTCCAGGGTCCTTCCAGAGCCAGGTAGTATTCGATCGCGGCGCCGAGCGCCTCTTCCTCGGTCTTCTCGACGAAGACGCGCCCATCCGGCCCGTACCATGCCGGGATCTGATGACCCCACCACAGTTGGCGTGAGATGCACCAGGGTTCGATATTTTCCATCCACTGGAAATAAGTCTTTTCCCAATTCCCGGGTATGATCTTGGTGCGCCCCTCGCGCACCGAAGCGATCGCTGGCTTGGCCAGTTCCGCCGCATTGGCATACCATTGCTCGGTCAGGAACGGCTCGATCGGCACGCCCCCGCGATCGCCATGCGGGACGGCGTGGCGATGCGGCTCGACCTTTTCGAGGAAGCCGCCCTCTTCCATCAGCTCGACGATCTTCTTGCGCGCGACGAAGCGGTCGAGGCCGTCGAGTTCGTCCCAGACAATTTGGCGCTCCGGCGTCACCTCGAGGCCGGCAAGGAAATCCTCATTATCCCTGAGACTTACCGCCGCCTCCGTGGTCAGGATGCTGATCGCCGGCAGCTTGTGGCGCTTGCCGACCTCGAAGTCATTGAAATCGTGCGCGGGCGTGATCTTGACCGCGCCCGAACCCTTTTCCGGATCGGAGTACTCGTCCGCCACCACAGGAATCCTGCGACCGACGATCGGCAGGACGATGTTCTTGCCGACCAGATGCCGGAAGCGCTCGTCGTCAGGGTGCACGGCGACGGCCGTATCGCCCAGCATCGTCTCCGGGCGCGTCGTCGCCACGGTGATGAAGGTTGTTGGGTTTTCCGGGTCGAAGACCTGGCCCTCTACGGGGTAGCGGAAGTGCCAGAGATTGCCGTTGACCTCCTGCTGCTCGACCTCGAGATCGGAGATCGCGGTGAGCAGCTTGGGATCCCAGTTCACAAGGCGCTTATCCTTGTAGATCAGCCCTTCCTTGTAGAGCGTGACGAACACTTCGAGCACGGCCTTGGACAGGCCTTCGTCCATGGTGAAGCGTTCGCGTGACCAATCGGCCGAGGCGCCGAGCCGCTTTAACTGGTTGAAGATCGCGCCGCCGGATTCGGCCTTCCACTCCCACACTTTCTCGATGAACTGCTCGCGGGTCAGGTCGCGGCGATGGATCTGCTTTTCCATCAGCTGCCGCTCGACCACCATCTGCGTGGCGATACCGGCATGGTCCATGCCCGGCTGCCACAGGACATTCTTGCCGCGCATGCGCTCGAAGCGCACCAGTATATCCTGCAGCGTGTTGTTGAGCGCGTGTCCCATATGCAGCGAGCCGGTGACGTTCGGCGGCGGGATGACGATGGTGAAGGCTTCCGCCCCCTCCTCGGCCCCGGCACCGGCGCGAAACGCGTCGGCCTCTTCCCAGACTTTGGCGATCTTCGGCTCGACGGTTTTGGCGTCGTAGGTCTTTTCAAGCATGGGAAAATGGTCCGCGCTGTCGGGAGTTTTGCTGGTCCGCTGTAAATCGGAAGGCTTTGACCAAGTCAACCGCAAGGGCTGTCTCGGACCCTCACAACCAGATAGGCGCGGCCTTGGTCATTTCAACGGAAAGCGATCCGTCGTCCTGCCAACAAGCTGACCTCACCAAAGGAAACGGCGCCACGAGGGCGCCGCTTCCTTTGGTGATCGGCATGGGGAACTACTGCGCCCCGCGCGCCACGCGCTCGATCTCCTCGCGCACCAGCCTTTCGACCAGTGTCGGCAGATTGTTGTCGAGCCAATCCTGCAGCATCGGCCGCAGCATCTCTTCGGCCATTTCGTCGAATGTCTTCTTGCTGCGGCTGGCAAACGCGTCGGAAAGCTCGCCAAAGGCAGCCGCGACCTGCCGGCCGGTGTGCTCGGAAACGATCGCCGGACGCGGCGCGTCGCTGGCCGCCACCGGTCGCACCACGCTTGCATCCGGACGAGACGGCTCGACGGCTGCTTTCGCGGTCGGTTCGTCACTTGGAGTCTCCACGGACGGCTGGGCAGCGGTCTTGGGGGCTTCGCTCCGGTCCGACACCGCCCTCGCCTGCTCACCGACCGCGGCGATCTCGCGACGCCAATCGGCGATGGAAGCGTCGGCGACAGGACGCGATCCCGGCGCTTCAACCGTGATTGGCTCGGCGGCGACGCGGGCGCTGACCTCGGCAAGTGTCATCGATGGCTTTGCCGGGCCGGGATCGGGGCGCACCGGCGTTTCCATGCGTGCGGCCACCGGCTCGGCCGCCGGCAACTGTGCCTGGACTTCCGCCAGCGTGACCGGCTTCCTGCCGTCGGGGGCGGCATGCAGGTCGGCACGGAATGCTTCCACGTCGGGGGCTGCATAGGCGCTCGACGCGCGCTCCAGATCCTGGCTCAACTCATCGGCGTCGCCCGGCTGCTTGCGGCCGCCGTCGCTGTCCTCGATGATCCGCCTGATGGAAGCCAGTATCTCTTCCATGGAAGGTTCGCGCTGTGCGCTGCTTGCCGTTGCCATCGTCACATCCGCCGCCCTTGTGACCCCTGTTGGGTTTTCCGATCCGGCAGAGCCGGATCGAATCATGGCGACAGCGTAACCGACGGATCGCCGCACGAGAATCCCCAATCTGGGGACTTGTGGGATTTCAACAGATTAGCGCGATCTGAACCCGAGAGCGCAGTACGAAAGATCCTGCTCAAACGAGGAGCACGGCCAGTCCTGGCCGAACGCTTCAGCGGCCGTCCGGCGTGCGCAGGCCGTACCACTTGTCCTTGACCGCGTTGTAATGCTCTTCAGGCTTGTATTTCGCTACCTGCAAGCCAAGGCGGTCGACGGACAGACGGCCGGTCGCCTGCAGGATGGCGTAGCTCGCCACCACCACATCATGTTCGTAACCGGCCTGGTTGATCTGGGCGGTGATGACCGTCGCCTGCGCGTTGAGGACGTCGAGCGTGGTGCGCTGGCCGACATTGCGCTCTTCGATGACACCGTTCAGTGCCAGCTTCGCGGCCTCGATCACCTGCCTGTTGGCCGTCAGCTGCTGCTGCGCGGCGGTGTACTCGGTCCAGGCGGCGGTGACGGCCTGGCGCACCTGGTCGCGGCTGACGTCGACCTGGATGCGGGCCTGGCTGAGCGATTCCTTGTCCTGGCGCACGATCGCCGAGGTGCGGCCACCCGAATAGATCGGGATGGTCAGCGTTGCCCCGACACTGGCCGAATTGGTCGTGCCATCCTGCGAACCGACGCCCGGCAAAGGCGAGGTATTGCGATAGGCGCTCGAAACGCCGGCGGAAGCCGACAGCTGCGGCAACAGCGCGCCTTCGGCCGACTTCACCGAAAACGCGGCCGCGTCGACCAGATGCTGCGTGGCAAGGATGGCCGGATGCTCGTTCGAGGCCACCCCGACGGCGGCGGCGAGGCTCGACGGCAACAGCTTTGCCACCGGCGAAGCGCCCTTGAGCTTGCCCGGCTCGTCGCCGACGATCTGGCGGTAGATCGCCGCACTTGCCAGCGCCTGCGCCCGGGCGGCACTCAGCGATGCCACGGCGGCGGCCCGCGAAGCATCGGCCTGGGCGACATCGGTGCGCGTGCCTTCGCCAACTTCGAAACGCGAACGCGCCGCGCGCGCCGTTTCGGTCAGGAACTGAAGGTTCTGCTCAGTCAGCACGGCGACCTGCCGGTCGCGAATCACGTTCATATAGGCTTGGGCCGCGCTGAACAGGATACCCTCTTCGGTGTTGCGCAGGCTTTCGACGGAAGCGCGGACCTGCGCTTCGGCGGCAGCGACATTGTTCCTGGTCTGAAAGCCATCGAACAGCATCTGGTTTATCTGGACGCCAAAATTTCCGGTGGTCAGCCTCACGCTTGAATTGGTGCCATTGAGATGGCTGCTCGAATAATCAATATCCGCCGAGCCGGTGACAATCGGGCGGTAGCCCGACTTGGCGATGGCGACACCCTCGTCGGTGACACGAACGCCGGCGCGGGATGCATTCAGCGAAGAATTGTACTGATAGGCCTTTGCAAGCGCGCCGGAGATGCTTTCGGCTGAAGCCGCCAGTGGGGACAGCATGGTCGCCGAAACGAGGACGGCGGTGAAAAGTGACTTGCGTAAAGACGGCACGGTTAAACCCTCATTCGTTTTCCATGGGAACCGCGCCGCGCCTGCTTCTCTCATAGATCAGCCGGCGCCGCGTGTTCGATGTTCCCTGCTGCTCACCCCAAAGTGCCCCCAGTCTGGGATCCGCAGCGATCGTTCAAATGCAAGCGACCATGACACAGCCTCTCCTGCAAGGCCAAATCATTCAGAATTCGAAAGCACGAATGCGTTCAAACCCCGGTAGTGGCTTAATTGCCGCATTAAATGCACGTCTTCCGGTTACAACCCCCCCGGCCTTGAAAAAGAGACGGGCCACGCCGGAATTGCCCTGCCCTTCGACGGCGACAAGGCGGCCGCCTTCGGCGAGTTGGTCCAGCAGCGCCACCGGCACTTCCGCGACGCTGCCACCGACGAAGATGACGTTATAAGGCGCCTTAGCGGCATGCCCCTGCGGCAACGCGCCCTGGACGACGGTCACATTGCCGCAGCCCAGCGACGAAAGCGTCGATCTGGCGGTTTCCGCCAGCGCCGAATCACTTTCGAGCGCCACCACGGACCTGGCCAGTCGCGACAGGATGGCCGAGGCGTAGCCGGTTCCGCAACCGACATCGAGCGCCGAATCGGTCGGGTTGATCTCCGCCAGCTGGATAAGCTTGGCCAACGGCGATGCTTCCATCAGGTAGCGCGCGCCGTCCGCGCCGGCGGCAATGCGGATGTCCTCGTCGATATAGGCCAGATCGCGCTGGGCGGCGCCGACAAACATCTCTCTTGGGACGACAAGCATTGCATCGAGCAGCGGCGCGCTGGTCACATCGGTGGTGCGGACCTGGCCGTCGACCATCTTGACGCGTAGTTCGGAGAAATCAGCGCTCATGTCCCAACCAATCCGCTTGCCGCGCCAGAACCGCGGTCCATTGTGTCAGGAACTTCAGGCCCCTGCGCTGCCGCGCGGGGGCCCGGGCATTGGAGGCCTCGCCCGGAATCGAACCGGGGTGCAAGGATTTGCAGTCCTCTGCGTAACCACTCCGCCACGAGGCCTCATTGCTCCCGGCGTTCCACCCGGTTCCAATAGGTTGCGGCGAAAATGACGTCAAGCGGCCACCGTGCATTCCGAACGGTTTCCTCGCGTCAGTCCGGACGGCACCCGGCAAATCGTCGGATCGGGCCTGACCGCTCCATTAGCGGACAATTAAGCATAGCCTGCCCGGAGAAGAAACTCATCGGCGGCCGTGCGTTGGACATGGCAGGAGGAAGAGCCATGCACCGGACAGTGGCAGCAAATACAAGTGCCTCGTCCGGCCTGTCCCTGCCACAATGCGGAGAGCCTATGCATTACGCAATCGACCGTCTGTCCATCGAAGGTGCGGACAGCCTGTCGCCGCATGACAGGGCAAGGCTTGCCTCGGCCGCGGCGATTCTCAAGCAGATCCGTGAGGCGCTGGAAGAGCACGCCGCCCGCTGAACACCCGCCTTGCGCTATCGGCGGTCAATCGGGCCGGCGACGCCGTTCCCACCAGACGACAAAGCGACGCCGGTGACGGCGAACCATGGCGAATTCATAGGACAGCACCAGCAATCCGAGCGGAACCATCCAGAAGCCGAGGATCGGCAGGAAACCGAGGACGCCGCCAACGGTCAGCAGGATGCCGATCGTGATTCTGAGCCCGCGCGAGCGCGGCATTTTGAACTCGCGCCCGAAAACGGAGATTTTCCGCGCCGGCATCTGGTTGTCTTGTGCTGTCATCGTCTCGAAAGATTGACCCGTTTGATTGTTCGCAAGCATGCTTGAACCAAAGCAGCCGCCGCGCTTTCGGTTCCATATCCCCGCCAAGACGGCTAATATGAGGGCTTCCTTCGACGATTGCGAGAAACGCCTGCGCGAAAAAGCCTCGGAAAAATGTGAAAAGCTTCTTTGCAAAGCCGAAAAGGGCAGCTATAGGCTGCGCCACTCACATAAGAGCATCCGTTCCCCGGTAGCTCAGTGGTAGAGCAACCGGCTGTTAACCGGTTGGTCGCTGGTTCGAATCCGGCCCGGGGAGCCAATCTTTTCAAAGCCTTGAGACGGTCAGGTCGCCCATAGGGGCTGATCTATGGCATGTCTGCAAAATCGCGGTCAGCAGGTTGATTCTCAACTTGACCTGGCCCCGCTGTCCAGCGCCGTCGATGACGCCGCGGCATCGGGACGGTTCGCGGGAGCAGGCATAAGGCCTTGCTTCGATCTCGGCGATCTCATCTCTTGTCGCCGTTCGGGTTGGGTGCCGGTGCCTCTCGCACATCTCGCGGTGGCGGGTCGACATGCTTAAGCTCTGGCGGGACTTCTTTGTCCCGGCGTTGCACAGGTATCTTCTCCGGTGCGGGCTTCGATGGTGGCTCTTTGATCTTGCTCGGCATAATCGAGTTAACCGCCCTGCCGGTCTCTTGTTCCGTAGCGAGCAGAAAACCTGAATGCGTGGGGAACCGGGAACATCGAAGAGCGTTTTCTCGCATGCTGAAGAAGATCGCCCTCGCCGCCGTGCTGGTCCAGGTTGCCGCGTTTTCGGCTCTCATCACCCAGACGGTCCTCTTCGCGTCCACGGCCACACAGGCCGCCGACGCGAAGCCCGGCGACGCAGTCGCCGTCACCATTGAGAACGAACGGGACAAGGCGGCGCAACCTATTGTTGCCGGCCAATGTCCAACGCGGCTTGTGGCGAGCAAGGTCTTCACGAGGAACGTAATTACGGCGCAACAATAGCTCGCCATCGATGCCGGCCATCCGTCGATCCCCCCAATTTAAGTCAGGGCAATGTGCTTGAAAGCACAATGATTCCTGTTACTTGCGACGTAGGGCGAGTGCGTTTGGGTTGGGCAAGAATTAGTATGATTTCATCGAATATGGAATGCCCGCGCTGTCATGGCAGCGGCAGGGTTTTCGACTGCTCCAAGTGGTATGCGTCAAACGGGCACTGCTGCCCGCAGGGAACCCATCGGGGTGGCTGCCCTGGAAAGACGGGCGCCTGCGCGGAATGCGACGGCCTGGGGACGATGGCGGAGCCTCCGCTGAGAGCCGTGGCGTAATCTGCGAGAGCCGCGCATGCCGCTGATGACGGCGCGGAGGCGCCCGAACGAGCATATTTTACTCTGTTGGTGTTTCTACGGGTGGTGCGGCCAGAACCGTGATGTCCATCCTGGCGATCTTGGATGCCGCGCGGCCTTGCGCGCCAGCATCCATATCGCCGCCTGCGGCAACCATGATTTTGGCCAGATGTCCCACGGCGTCCGCGCTGCGGCCCGGCGAAAATCCTTCCCCGGTTTGCGGCTTCCCCACTGCCGTTTGTTTTTCCGGGACATGCGGATGTTGACTTACGATAGCGGAAACCATTGAACCTCCTGTGGCGACGCTTCGAACATTATATTAGCGTTGACTGTTGCGAGGCTGACCTAGCCAGTCGCCAAAAACCGCACCAGGGAGTTCGAACAAAAGATCGAGCCGCCCCGCTACAAGGTGAACTGGTAGGGCAGCTCACCTTGCAGCGATGTGAAAACGACGATGCAGGCCCAGCCGTCCTGGTAGCGCCGCCCCTTTTATCAAGGCTAAGCGGTAATCCCACCGCGACCTGACCTTGTGTCCATCCAAGGGAACTGAGCAAGCGGGTCCTGCAGGATCTTGACGGATCTTGCGAAGCCGGCGACGGCATCGCGCGCCACCGTCAGCGGAACCTGGCCGTCGTAAGCACGCTGGCAGGCTCGAAAGGCCGTTTCGAAAATCGGACCCCGCCTTTCCCTTGGCCACTCGTCAAAGAAGTCAAAGGCGTCGTCGAGGCACCCTATTTCTTGAATGAACTCGCCATTCTTGACCAGGACCGGTTGGTCGAACGTCCTGTCACTCATGTAATCCTCCATTCGGCACGGTGGGTTGTTGCTGGTTCGGGTCATCATGCGATTGCATGCTCCGGCTCGGCCAACATGCCGCCACCTCCACGCCCAGGCGGTACCGTTGCAATGGCCGGGATTGGCGGCGGATCATCGTCGTCATCTCGCCAGGGGTGCCGCATCCAACCGAGGCGGCTCTTCCTGCGGCGCCGGTCGAAAGACGGGCTGACGGTGCCCGGCATCTTTGAAATACGCGGTTCCCGCCCGGATTCGTCCAGGAGGTGGAGGGCGCGAAGTATGTCGCTGACTTCCACGATGGCGCCGTTGTCCAATTGCCGCAACGCGGGATTGTCAGGAACCGCATGAACGTCGGAAGCCCAGAAAGCGAGCAAAGCCCGCTTTGCGCCGATTGTCATCGTCTCCTCGTTCAGGACGTCATCTGGCGTCCGCAACTCAGCGGATTCCGCGGCAAGATTTTTCGGTTCGGGTTGGTAAAAACTGTAAGCTTCGGTTCTCATCTCCATTCTCCGCGAGCTGTGCCTCCCGGCCGAACCGGGAGGCGGACCGTAGATCTAGGTTCCAGGGAATCAGGCGACCTCGCGCTGAGGCTCCGCATCGGAATCGATCAACTGCTTCTTGCCGGGTTGCTCGAGCGAAACCGCCTTGGCTTCGGACCCTATCTCAATGCGCCGAGGCTTGAGTTCCTTGGGCACTTCGCGGATCAGGTCCACCGACAGCAAGCCATTCTCGAGGTTGGCCGCCTTGACCTTTACGTGATCGGCAAGTTTGAACACCTGCTTGAAGTTGCTCGTCGCCAAGCCGCGATGAAGGACCTCCCGATTTTCCTGGTCGGGTTTCCTTTGGCCGATGACAGACAATTCGGGGCCGTTCTGTATGAGTTCGACTTCATCGAGAGCGAAGCCGGCGATAGCCATCGTAATGCGATAGTCGTTCTCGCCAATCTTCTCGATATTGTAGGGAGGCCAGTCGGAGCGCCCGCTTTTCTCGAGCATATCGAAGAGACGGTCGAAGCCGACCGTTGTGCGGTAAAGAGGGGTATAATCAAAGCTTCTCATAGCCATATCCTCCGTGAAGCAACATGGGTTACGAGGCTGTCGCAGCGCCGCTGCGACGCCAATATGTCGAGCCGAAGCCTCGACGGAAAACGATCTGGTAATCGTGTTTTTTTCCGTCAAGAGGGGCGTAAAAAATTTTCTGGCCGGCAGGCAGATCCAGCGAGCCATGCTCTTCGGCGGGGAATTCCGCCACACCGTACGAGGTCCGCTGAAGCGGGTGCCCAAGGCGCTGCCTTGCGTGCTGGCGGTCACTGCGCGATGTTGGCGGCGGGGTGGAGCGAATCATGCGAAAAATTTTGATGTCCGGACTGCTGCTCGCGGTGGCCTTTTCCGCGAACCCGGCCCACGCGCTGGACAGCAGCGGCACGCCTGTCGTCGTGACCCCTCTTGCGTCGCGCACGACGACCGCGTCCGGCCAGCCGATCACGCTGCCGCAGAAGAACGTGCAGGTGCTGGTCTCGAGCTACGACATCGCGTCGGGCGCGACCTTGCCGGTCCACAGGCACCCCTTTCCGCGCTACGCCTATGTCCAGGCCGGCACGCTGAAGGTCACCAATGTCGAGACCGGCATCAGCAACACCTACAAGGCTGGCGATTTCATCATCGAAATGATCGGCCAGTGGCATCAGGCCACCAATATCGGTGATGTCGAGGTGAAGCTTCTGGTGATCGATCAGGTCGAGCAAGGCGCCAAGAATACGGAATTGCGCCAATAACCGCGAAGTCTGTGCCCGAAGGCGGAAGGCTGTTCGCGCTTTCGCAGCAGCCGGCCCGGTGCTAGGGCTGGCCGGGAAATCATGGACTGGATCGCCCCTTGACCAAAGCTCTCCGCCTGCCGCTGATCGAAATCTGTGTCGAAGGCATTGACGGCCTGCTCGCGGCGCAAGCCGCTGGCGCCGACCGGGTCGAATTATGCGCCAGCCTCATCGAAGGCGGCATCACGCCGAGCCTCGGCACGGTCCGCGCCGCCATCGAGCAGGCAAGCGTGCCGTTTCACGTCATGGTGCGGCCGCGCGGCGGCGATTTTCTCTACAGTGAGACCGAATACGCCTCGATGCTGGCCGATGTCTCGGCACTGCGCGAACTCGGCGTGCCCGGCGTGGTGTTTGGCTGCCTGAACGCCGATGGCACCATGGATGAGGCGCGCATGAGCGAACTGACACAAGCCGCTGGCCCCTTGAACGTCACCTGCCATCGCGCCTTCGACATGACGCGCGATCCGGCCGAGGCGCTCGAATCGCTGATCCGCAGCAAGGTCGGCCGCGTGCTGACCAGCGGCCAGCGTGACACTGCCGTCGAAGGCTTGCCGCTGTTGGCGGATCTGGTGCGGCAGGCCGGCGACCGCATCGTCATCCTCGGCTGCGGCGGCCTGGATTTGCACAACATTGCCGAAGTGCGCAGCAAAACCGGCCTGTCCGAAATGCATTTTGCCGCCCTCAAGGATGTGCCGAGTGCCATGGACTACCGCAATCCCCATGTCGGCATGGGTGGTTCCGATCTCGATCGCGAGTATCGCAACACGCTGACCGACACACCGCTGGTGGCGGCAACGATTGCGGCAGCCAAGGCATGACCTCTACCCCTGCCCCGATAGCCCGTGTATCGGCCGCAGACGAAGCGGCGATCCTGGCGCTCAACAACGAGCATGCCGCCGAACTGTCGTGGCTGGAGGCTGAGCGGCTGTCTTTCCTGCTTGGCGAAGCGTTTTACACCAGGCGCATCGGCGATCTCGAAGCCTTCATCATGACCTTCGACCAGGACGCCCGCTACGACAGCCCGAATTTCCTGTGGTTCCGCGAGCGCTATAAGCGCTTCGTCTATGTCGACCGCGTCGTCGTGGCGGCGCATGCGCGCGGCCGCGGCCATGCCCGCCGGCTCTATCAGGATCTGTTCGGCCATGTTGAGCGCGCCGGCTACAATCTGGTCACCTGCGAAGTCAACACCGCCCCGCCGAACCCTGCCTCGGATGCCTTTCACGCCGCCCTTGGCTTCACTGAGGCCGGCGACGCCGTCATCCATGGCGGCAAGAAAGCGGTCCGCTATTACATCAGACGAACCTCCGTCTGAGGCCAGGCGGATCGAACTGAAGACAGGGCTACTGGAACAAGGCTGTCGCACTCACCAGCGTCATCCAGAACCCCCAGACCAACGGGATGCCGACCAGCAGCCAGGACAGCGTCAGTTTGATCGAATTGCCGTTGTCTTGCGCCATGGTCGGTCTCCTCAGAGCATGATCCCGAAATTGGGCTCCGGTTTCGGAAAAGATCATGCTCAAACAATACGATAGAGCCCATCCCGATTCTATCGGGATGGAACTGGCTCTAAGCCACCGCTGGTTCGGTCTTCATGTGGAAGCGCGCATTGACCGGCCGCATCATCAGGTTGAGCAGGAGGCCGATGACCAGCAGGCCGGCCATGATGTACATGGTGACCGTGTAGGCGTCGGCCTTCGCCACGCCGCTGTCGATCTGGTACTGCCTGATATAATTCACCAGCACCGGGCCAAGCACGCCCGCCACCGACCACGCGGTCAGCAATCGGCCGTGGATGGCGCCGACGTAACGCACGCCGAAGACGTCGCGCAGGTAGGCGGGAATGGTGGCGAAGCCGCCGCCATACATGCTGAGGATGATCCCGTAGAACAGCACGAACAGGAAGACGCTGCCGGTCTGGCCGGTCCAAGGCACCGCCGCATAGAGGACGACGCCCAGCGCGAAGAAGATGGCATAGGTTGTCTTGCGGCCGATATAATCGCTGGTCGAGGCCCAGAAGAAGCGGCCGAGCATGTTGAAGATCGACAACAGGCCGACGAAACCGGCAGCAGCGGCCGGCGAGATGCGTCCCGGGAACATCTCCTGGCTCATGGCCGAGGCTTGCCCGAGCACGCCAATGCCTGCCGTGACGTTAAGGCACAGCACACCCCAAAGCAGCCAGAACTGCGGCGTCTTCAACGCATCGTCGAGATGGACATTGGACGTCGTCACCATCGCATCCTGTGCCGCCGGCGGCGTCCATCCGGCGGGCCGCCAGCCCTCCGGCGGCACCCTGACGATAACAGCCCCAATCAGCATGAAGACGAAATAGACGATGCCCAGCACGAGGAAGGTTTCAGCGACGCCGATATGCTCAGGCGTCGAAAACAGCTTCATCAGATAAACCGACAGCGGCGAGGCGATGAAGGCGCCGCCGCCGAAGCCCATGATCGCCATGCCGGTTGCCATGCCCGGCCGGTCCGGAAACCAGGTGATCAGCGTCTTGACCGGCGAGATGTAGCCGAGGCCGAGACCGATGCCGCCCAGCACGCCGTAGCCGAGATAGATGATCCACAACTGGTGCAGATAGACGCCGAGCGCCGAGACAATGAAGCCGCCACCGAAACAGCAGGCAGAAGCGACCATGGCTTTGCGCGGCCCGACACGATCCAGCCAGCCGCCGCCGAACGCCGCCGCAATGCCCAGGAACAGGATCGCGATCGAGAAAATCCAGCCAAGGCCGGTCAGCTTCCAGTCGTCGGGCGCCGAGTCGGTGATGCCGACCAACTTCGACATCGGCAGGTTGAAAACGCTGAACGCATAGGCCTGGCCGATGCAAAGGTGTATGCAGAGCGCCGCTGGCGGCACCATCCACCTGCTGAAGCCAGGTTCGGCGACGGTGCGTGAGCGGTCGAGCCAGCCGCCCGCCCTCTCCCCGGTCGTGTCCATTCCATCCTCCCAGATGCGTCTTCGAACCATCTTCTCAGATGTGTCCTGCGAACAAACTAGGAGGGTGAGCCGGTGAGGCAATAAGGAATGCCCGTCATAAGACCAATGTCTAATGAGACTGGCCTATATCGAAAGCAGGTCATTACTTTCCAAAAAATTATATTAGAGATAATTAATTGATTGTCTGCTTATGAAGCGCGATCCACTCCACCTGCACTCGCGATCATCTGGCCGGGCACGACGGCATTCACCAGTTGCGGTTGAGCCATTCGCGCGCCGGGCGCTCGATGAGGTAGTAGCTGCAGAGCGCGCAGGCAAAAACGCCGGCCAGCATCGGGATCGGCGCGCTGCCTTGTTCATAGACGAATTTGTAGAACGGCTGCTGCCACAGATAGAGCGAGTACGACCACAGGCCCAGCGTCGCCATCGGCCAGGAGGACAGCAATCCGGAAAAATACCGTGGGCTGAAATCGAGTGCGTTGACGGCCAGCGCCAGCAGCGGCACCGCGAAGAGATAGTGGATCGGCGTCGGCACCTGATCCAGGAACAGGACAACGGCACAGAACGTTGCCACCAGGGCCACATGCTTGCCTCTCAAAAACGCAGGCAGCCTGCCATCGGCCTTGAGCAGGCAGATCGAAGCCGACAGCAGGATCGACGCGATGTGCACGTCGGTGCGCCAATAAGTGGTTTCGTAGTCCATCCCGAAGACCCAGTACGAAACCGCGCCATTGGCCATGGCCAGCAAGGCCAGCGCCAGGAGCAGCACGACCACGCGAGAGCGACTTGAGACGATGACGCTGATCAGCGCCAGGATGATGTAGGCGTGCTCCTCGATGCAGAGCGACCAGATATGGTCGAGCGCCCCTGCCCGCGTCAGGAGAATGCCGGCATAGTTGTAGGTGAATGTCAGCGCCGTCAGCGCCGCCTTCCATTTGAAGGCGATGAACGTGCCGGCCAGCGCGATCATCGCGACGACTACGAAGACCAGAAGAGCTGGATAGATGCGGGAGAAGCGGCGTTTGAAGAATTTTTTCAGCGGGTAGCGTTCGATGAACAGGATCTCGCCCATCAGCCGGCCGCTGAGCACGAAGAAGAATTCGACGCCCAGCACGCCAAGATTGATTCCCGGAACCGGAAAGAAATGGCCGATCAGCACCAGCGCGATCGAAAGGCCGCGCCAGCCGTCGAGATAGGCCAGTCTTGTTCTGGTTGATCTGTCGGCGGCGGATCGGGACGGAACGACATGCGTCGCGGAAATGTCGGTCATGCCGATCCTCTCGCAATAGGTATGCGAAGGGTACGACGGTACATTTCGAACCCAGCTCGCATTCCCGCCCAAATCCATATTGCAGTGCAATATGGATTTGTGCAAGTGCGAGATTGCCGCCGGTGCAGTTCCAGGTGAAGTGTCGGCGGAAGAAATTGCTCAGGCAAACGATTGGTGCGGGGGGCGATTCCATCAAAATTGGACAACTACAGGTCGTCCCAAAAAGGAAAAGGGGCCGCATGACCCCTTCTCCCGTGTTCACAACTGACCGTATCAGGCGTTGGCGGCAGCCACCGCGCGCTTGGCCATCACCGCGATCAGATTGGCGCGATAGTCGGCCGAGGCATGGATGTCGGTCATCAAATTCTTCGCCGGCACTTTTACCCCTTCGAGTGCCGAGGCCGCGAAGTTCCCGGCTAATGCTGCCTCGATCTCCTTCGAACGAAAAACGCCGTCGTCGCCGGCACCGGTGACGGCGACGCTGACGCCATCCTTGCCCTTGGCCACGAACACGCCGACGATGGCGTAGCGCGATGCCGGATTGCGGAATTTTTCATAGGCCGCCTTGGCCGGCGCGGTGAAGGTGACGGCGGTGACGATTTCGCCATCCTTCAACGACGTTTCGAACAGGCCTTTGAAGAATTTGTCGGCTGATATCTGGCGCTTGTTGGTGATGATGGTGGCGCCCAGCGCCAGCAGCGCCGCCGGATAATCGGCCGCCGGATCGTTGTTGGCGATCGAGCCGCCGATCGTCCCCTTGTGGCGCACCGCCGGATCACCGATCAGCGATGCCAGATGAGAAAGCGCCGGACAGACCTTCTTCAGCTTCTCGTCATTGGCAACAGCGTGATGCGTGGTGGCGGCGCCGATGGCGACGGTCTTGCCCGACACCGTGACGCCCTGCAGCTCCGTGATCCGCGACAGGTCGACAAGGTCGGACGGCGCGGCAAGCCGCGTCTTCATCGCCGGGATCAGCGTCATGCCGCCCGAAAGCAGCTTGGCGTCGCCGGTCTTGATCAGCTTGGCGGCATCGGCGACCGAGGCGGCGCGGTGATAGTTGACTGCGTACATTTGTCTTTCTCCCCTGGGTGAAAGAGCGAACAGGAAGTAGCGAACATCGCGTTCTCCCCCTATTCGCTACTCCCTATTCGCCATTCGCGTTCAATGTTTCGTCGCGCGGATCGCGGCCCACACGGTGGACGGCGAAGCCGGCATGGCAAGATCGTTGCTGCCGATGGCATCGGTGATGGCGTTGATCACCGCCGGCGGTGAGCCGATGGCGCCGGCCTCGCCGCAGCCCTTGATCCCCAACGGATTGCCCGGGCAAGGCGTGTTCGAGGTCGAGACCTTGAACGACGGCAGATCGCCGGCGCGCGGCATGGTGTAATCCATGTAGCTCGCGGTCAGCAATTGTCCGCTGTTGTCGTAATAGGCGCCTTCGAGCAGTGCCTGGCCAATGCCTTGCGCCAGCCCGCCATGCACCTGGCCCTCGACGATCATCGGGTTGATGATGTTGCCGAAATCGTCAGCGGCGACGAACTGGACGATCTCGGTGACGCCGGTTTCCGGGTCGACCTCGACCTCGCAGATATAGCAGCCCGCCGGGAAGGTGAAATTCGACGGATCGTAGAACGCCGTCTCCTTGAGCCCGGGCTCCATGCCGCCCGGCAGGTTGTGGGCAGTGTAGGCGGCCAGCGCCATCTGGAACCACGGCACGTTCTTGTCGGTGCCGGCCACCTTCAGCGCGCCGTTCTCGATGATGATGTCGCCTTCGTCGGCCTCGAGCAGGTGCGCCGCGATCTTCTTGGCCTTGGCCTCGACCTTGTCGAGCGCCTTGACGATGGCCGACATGCCGACCGCACCCGAGCGCGAGCCATAGGTGCCCATGCCCATCTGCACCTTGTCGGTGTCGCCATGGACGATCGAGACCGAATCGAGCGGCACGCCGAAGCGCTCATTGACCAGTTGCGCGAAGGTCGTCTCATGGCCCTGGCCGTGGCTGTGAGAGCCGGTCAGCACCTCGATCGTACCGACCGCGTTGACGCGCACTTCCGCCGATTCCCAAAGGCCGACACCGGCGCCGAGCGAGCCGACGGCCGCAGACGGCGCGATGCCGCAGGCCTCGATGTAGCAGCTCATGCCGATGCCGCGCAGCAACCCCTTGTTGGCGGCGGCGGCCTTGCGCTTGGCGAAGCCGGCATAATCCGACGCCTGCATTGCCGCATCGAGCGAAGCGGCATAGTCGCCGGCGTCATAGCACATGATGACCGGCGTCTGATGCGGAAACGCTGTGACGAAGTTCTTGCGCCGCAGCTCAGCCGGCGAAACGCCGAACTGGCGGGCCGCCGTCTCCATCATGCGCTCCATGACGAAGGTCGCTTCCGGCCGCCCCGCCCCGCGATAGGCATCGACGGGCGCGGTGTTGGTGTAGATCGCCTTCACATTGGCGTGGATGGCCGGGATGTTGTACTGGCCCGACAGCAGCGTCGCATAGAGATAGGTCGGCGTCGCCGATGAAAACAGCGACATATAGGCGCCAAGATTGGCTTGGGTTTCCACCTTCAGGCCGAGGATCCTGTGGTCCTTGTCGAAGGCCATTTCAGCATGGGTGTGATGGTCGCGGCCATGCGCGTCGGTCAGAAAACTTTCGGTCCGGTCGGCCACCCATTTGACCGGCACGCCGGTCTTCTTTGACGCCCACAGGCAGACGATCTCTTCGGGATAGATGTAGATCTTCGAGCCGAAGCCGCCGCCGACATCGGGCGCGATCACGCGCAGCTTGTTTTCCGGCGCGACATTGTAGAAGGCGCTCATCACCAGCCGCGCCACATGCGGATTCTGCGAGGTCGTCCAGCAGGTATAGTGATCCTCGGCCTTGTCGTAATGGCCAAGTGCGGCGCGCGGCTCCATGGCGTTGGGCACCAGCCGGTTGTTGATGATGTCCATCTTGACGACATGGGCCGCCTTCCCGAAGGCCGCCGCGGTGTCGTCGGCATTGCCGATGTCCCAGTCGAAGATCAGATTGTTGTCGGCTTCGGGGTGGATCTGCGGCGCACCCTTGTCCATCGCCTTGGAGGCATCGACGACGGCCTTCAACTCCTTGTAGGTGATCTCGACCGCCTCGGCGGCATCACGCGCCTGCCCCTTGGTCTCGGCGACGACGATGACGACGGCGTCGCCGACATAACGGACCCGGTCGAACGCCAGTGGCGACCATGCCCCCATCTTCATCGGCGAGCCGTCCTTGGAGTGGATCATCCAGCCACAGATGAGATTGCCGATGCCGTCGGCCTTGAGTTCCTTGCCGGTCAGCACGCCGATGACCCCGGGCATGCCCTGGGCCTTCTTCACATCGATCTTCTTGATCTGCGCATGCGCGTGCGGACTGCGCACGAACGCGGCGTGCTTCATGCCGGGAACCACCATGTCGTCGACATAGCGGCCGGCGCCCGTGATGAACCGTTTGTCTTCCTTGCGCGCGACCCGAGCGCCAACACCTTCAATGCCCATCAGAAATTCCTCCGGAATTTATGGGAGTAGGGCAGTAGGGGAGTAAGGGAGTAGGGAAAAAGAGGCCTCGTTGCGTTGGCCTTTTTGCCCTACTCCCCTACTGCCCTACTCCCTTATTCCCTTGCCTAAGCAGCTTGTTTCGCCTTACCCTTCGACCCCTTCATCGTCGTCGATGCGGCGAGGATCGCCTTGACGATGTTGTGGTAGCCGGTACAGCGGCAGATGTTGCCGTCGAGCTCGGCGCGCACCGTCGCCTCGTCGAGCCCTTCGGGGTGGCGGCTGATCATGTCGGTCGCCGTCATGATCATGCCCGGCGTGCAGAAGCCGCACTGCAGCCCGTGATGTTCCTTGAAGGCGGCCTGCACCGGATGCAGGTCGGCGCCATTGGCCAGGCCCTCGATCGTCAACACGGTGGAGCCGGAGGCCTGCACCGCAAGCATCGTACAGGATTTGACCGCCTTGCCATCAACGTGGACGACGCAGGCACCGCATTGCGAGGTGTCGCAACCGACATGCGTGCCGGTAAGACCGAGATTTTCCCGTAGGAAGTGAACCAGAAGTGTTCGGTCCTCGGCAGCACCGCTGACCCGCTTTCCGTTCACCATCAACGAAACGTCCGACATGGTCCCTCCCTGGGTATCAACCTTGGTATCCACGCTGCCGACGCGGTATTCGCGCTTCGGTGGTGCATTATTCGTACACCGCACATCGGACAAAAAACAGCACGTCGCAAACGCGGAACATTGTACTTTCGGTCATGGCCGCGCCCAAACATGCGGTGCCGGTGGCCCCATTGCCAAACCGCCGATTGAAGGCAACAATGTCGGTCGACGCCCGCGCGCCAGAAGCATTTAAAAACAGCCGCGCACAAAAAAGCGTCGGAGGAAATGCGGAGAACATCGCTGGCCAATTCACAGACGCGCTATGCATGCGGCCTGTCGGCGCTCACCACGGACGAGCCCGACATGGAGGCGTTCGCCAAGGCGATCGCACTGGAAGCAGCCGCCATCGACGCAGGCTTTGCCCTGCTGTTCTTTTCCCAGAGCCTAGTCGAAGCCAGCGCCCTTTCCCAGGCGCTCATGACCCACGCACCGGCGCTCCACCACGCCGGCTGTTCGACTGCCGGCGAGATCACGCCGCAAGGTCTCGAGGATGGTCATGTGCTGGCCATGCTGCTTCCGTCCACCGCGTTCACCGCCGTTAGCGTGATGGTCGAAAATCTGTCCTCGTCGGGTATGGACAGGATCACCGGCGAGGTGGAGACCCTGCGGCGATCGCTGCGCGCGCGCCTCGGTTGCGATCGGACCAAAGGCACTTTCGCGCTCTGCTTCATCGACGGGCTCTCTTATGCCGAAGAAGCGGTGAGTTCAGCCATCCACTGGGGCCTCGATGACATACCGCTGCTTGGCGGCTCCGCCGGCGACGATCTGAAATTCGAGACGACGCGCCTGATCTCGAACGGCAAGGTCACCTCCGACAGCGCCATCATCGTGCTGATATCGACCGAAATTCCCTTCCATGTCTTCAAGACCGACAACTTCGTTCCCACCGATGAAAAACTGGTGGTGACGGCTTCCGATCCCGATCACCGCATCGTGCGCGAATTCAACGCCACCAATGCAGCGCAGGAATATGCCGCGTCCGTCGGCATCGTCGCGCAGATGCTGACGCCACTGAGCTTCGCCTCGCATCCCGTGGTGGTGAAGGTGGGCGGCCAATATTATTGCCGATCGATCCAGAAGATGCATGCCGACGGCTCGCTGTCGTTCTTCTGCGCCATAGACGATGGCGTCGTGCTGTCGATCGCCCAACCAAAGGACATGGTCGAATCGACGCGCGCCGCCCTGCGCGATGTCGAGGAGAGGCTTGGCGGCATCGACATGATCCTCGGCTTCGACTGCGTGCTGCGCCGGCTCGACGCGCGCAATCGGCAGGTGTTTCGCGAGATTTCGGAACTCTACCGGGTCAACAATGTCATCGGCTTCGGCACCTATGGCGAACAGTACCGGTCGATGCATCTGAATCAGACTTTTACCGGCATCGCCTTCGGCGAGCGCCAGGCGGCGGAATAGGACGGCGCAACAAGATGCCGCTGAGGGACATAAACGATCTTGAAAAGCTGAAGAAGATCAACGCGGCACTGGTCAGCCGCGTCGAGCGCTCTATGGACCAGCAAGGCAACGCCTTTTCGCTGTTCCAGACCGCGATTTCGCTGGAAAACCGGGTGCGCACCCGCACCGAGGAACTGCACTCGACCTTGCGCCGGCTGGAGCAGTCGAACATCGACCTCAGCGCCGCCAAGGAAAACGCCGAACTGGCGAACCTGTCGAAAACCCGTTTCCTCGCCGCTGCCAGCCACGACGTGCTGCAGCCGCTGAACGCGGCCCATCTCTCGGTTTCGGCGCTCGCCGAAGTTCAGACCAGTGACGAGGGCAAGAAACTGGTGCGGCAGGTCGAGCGCTCGCTGGAAACGATGGAGGACCTGCTGCGAACCCTGCTCGACATCTCCAAGCTCGATGCCGGCGTGGTGCAGCCCGACATAAGCGATGTCAGCCTGGAGGCGCTGTTCTCGTCGCTTCGCTCGGATTTCCTGCCGGTGGCGGAGATGAAAGGCCTGTCGCTGAAATTCCGGCCGGTCCATGCGGTGGTCCGCTCCGACCGCACGCTGCTGCGCCGCATCCTGCAGAACATTCTTTCCAACGCGCTGGGCTATACACGCTCGGGCGGCGTGCTTGTCGGCACCAGACATCGCGGCGACACCATCCGCATCGACGTCGCCGATACGGGCTGCGGCATTCCCGACGACCAGCGCGAGGCGGTATTCGAGGAGTTCCATCGCGGCACCTCGCCGGCCAATGCCGAACTGGACGGTGGCGGTCTCGGGCTCGGGCTTGCCATCGTGCGCCGCATGGCCAGCGCGCTCGGCCATCCCGTGACATTCTCGTCGAAGGTCGGACGCGGCACGATCTTCCACATCGATGTTCCCGTCGGCATCGGTGCGCCAGCCGATGCCATCGCTAGCGTTGCCGATATGGAACGGCCGCGCGGCTATGGCCTGTTCGGCACCAAGGTGCTGCTGGTCGAGAACGATATCGAAGTGCTGCAGGCCATGACCTTCCTGCTCGAACGCTGGCAATGCCTGGTGCGGGCCGCGACCTCGACCGACGATGCGCTCGACATGCTTGGCGACACCGACTGGGTGCCCGACATCGTCATTGCCGACCAGCATCTCGACGGCGGCGATCTCGGCACCACGACCATCGCCGAAGTCCGCGATTATCTCGGCCGCGCCGTGCCGGCGCTGATCGTCACCGCCGACAGTTCGGAAGCGGTCGCCAAAGCCGCCCGCTCCGGCGGCATCGAACTGATGCGCAAGCCGCTGAAGCCGGCACAGCTAAGGGCGCTGCTGGCACATTTGCTGGCTTAGACAATAACCAATTCGATGCTTAACTACTTGGAAAGACGGAGGCGTCACTTTTGAGATCGCCACCGTTTAAATATTGGAAATTCCGAAAAAAAGTTGACGATGATCTTCCGGAAGTCCGCATACATTACGTATCCGCACGCAGTAGTTTGACAATTTGGATCGAGACCTCTTGGACATTCCTTTTCATCCAGTCGCAAGGACGTGCTTGATAATTTTGGCGTCCCCATAAAAAGCGGCACGGCAGATGGGATAAGGAAGGTAACGCTCATGCGCGCTGACGCGGTGCCGTGATTATGAGGGGCATCGTCCAGGCGCGACTGTGAGATCCGGCAATTACGGTGACAGTGCACTCTTAATATGTCCTCCCGGCCCATAGTGCATACTGTCAACGCATTTGATAGCGCAAAGGTGATGATTGAAAGAGGAGCTACCTATGTCCGATGACGACACGCATTTAGTTCAAGCCAAGGAAGCCCTCCACAAGGGTGAAGTGGAGAAAGCAATATCAATTCTCTTAGACGCAATGAACTATGAGAGCAAGAAAGCGGCGGCGGCGTATTCTCTGGGGATAGTTTATGACAGTAATACCGATTGTCACGATGATGATCTGGCGGTAAGTTACTATTCGATTGCAGAAAGTGGCGGAATCGAAATGGCAACTTATAGAATTGCTGGGTTGAAACAAAGAATTGGCGACAATATTGAATCTTTAGAGCTGTTTAAAAAAATCTCCACCCGGAACCCGTCCGCCGCCTACTGGTGCTATCGCTTGATACAGAAAAATGAACCGACTGATCCGGATGCTGAAATATTTCTAAAAAGCGCTGCATCTCAAGGCCACATTCTTGCGAAGAGGGATATATTAATGGAGAAACTGAAAGGAAGGCGAGGCGCTGCTCAAATGGTTATCGGCGCGTTTGGTATGATAAGACTATTTAGAGAAACGATGGCTGCATATGCGGCGAGGGATGAGCTACTGTACCAATAGATGTAGAGGCCGAAATTGTTGCGATTTTCGAATTACGGTGACAGTGCACTTTTACCACGTTCGCCCAGCCAGTGTTGAGCGTGGTGGTGACAACCCTACTTGGATGAGGGACGGCGAGCCTCAAAACCCAGCCTGATCCCGAAACAGCTCCGCATTGTCCAGCTTCGAAACCTCGATCACCGCCTGCGTGCGGCTGTAGACATTGAGCTTGCGCAATATCTCCGAGACATGCGCTTTCACGGTGGTCTCTCCCACCTGCAGCTCGTAGGCGATCTGCTTGTTGAGCAGGCCCTGGCGCAGCATCTGCAGCACGCGCAGTTGCTGGGGCGTCAGCGTCGACAGGCGCTGCACCATGTCGGCGCGGTCGACGCTTTCAGCGTCGGGTGTGCGGCCTTCATAAGTTTCCGGCACATAGATCGCGCCTTCCATCACCGAGCGTATGGCGGCGGCGAGGTCGCTCTTGCGCGCCGATTTCGGGATAAAGCCGGCGACACCATAGGACAGCGCCTCGGAAATGATCTTCGGCTCCTCATAGCCCGAGACGATGACCACCGGCAGGCGCGGATAGCGGGTCCGGAGCTGCAGCAGGCCTTCAAAGCCATGCACGTCGGGCATGTTGAGGTCGAGCAGCGCGAGATCGAACGGCTTGGCGCCGGCCAGAAGGTCCAGCGCCTCGGTGATCGAGCGCGCCTCCACGGTGTCGACTTCCGGGTAGGCCATCTGCACGGCGCTGTGCAGCGCCTCGCGAAACAGCGGGTGATCGTCGATGATCAGGAACCGGGCGCGATCGTGGGTTGCGGTCATAGGGGTTCATTTCAGTTCGTGGGCGATTAGAATAGCCTCGTCAGCATGGCCAGATTATTGCCAAATAGTATATCGCCATCTCCGGCGGAAAGTGCCGCCGGCACTTTCTCGACCAATCGCCTTGTCCAGGCCCCCAAATCGGTCGAATGTTCCGGCAACCAAGCAGAGACCCACATGACAGAATTCGTCCTTCCCTTGCCCGCAACCGCATCGGTGGCCATTGCGGGCTCGTCCGATCGTTTCGCGGTGCGCCGTATCTACTGCGTCGGCCGCAACTACGCGGCGCATGCCCGCGAATTCGGCAATGACGAGCGTGATCCGCCCTTCTTCTTTACCAAGCCGGCCGACGCGGTGGTCGATTCCGGCACCGCTATCCCCTACCCGCCGCTGACGGCCGATCTACACCACGAGATCGAATTGGTGGCTGCGATCGGCAAAGCCGGCTTCCGCATTGCCCGCGACAAGGCGCTGGACCACGTCTGGGGCTACGGCGTCGGCATCGACCTCACTCGCCGCGATCTGCAGGACGAGGCCAAGAAGGCCGCCCGTCCGTGGGACTGGTCGAAGGCCTTCGACCGCTCCGCGCCTTGCGGCCCGCTGATCCCCGCGGCGAAATCCGGCCACCCACAGAAGGGCCGCATCTGGCTCGCCGTCAACGGCAAGGTCAGGCAGGATGCCGACCTCGCTGAACTGATCTGGCCAATATCGGATATCGTGTCGATCTGCAGCGAGGCGATGGAGCTCGAGCCCGGCGACCTGATCTTCACCGGTACGCCGGCAGGCGTCGGCGCGGTTGGCCCCGGCGACACGATGACCGGCGGCGTCGACGGCATCGGCACCATCGAAGTGACCATCGGCCAGCCGAAGTGAGCGCATGAGCGGCCTCGTCCTGCATAATTACTACCGTTCCTCCACCTCCTACCGGGTGCGGATCGCGCTGGAGATGAAGGGGCTGAGCTACGACTATGTCCCGCATCATCTGCGCCATGGCGAACATCTGGAACCAGCCTATCTCGCGGTCAATCCGCAAGGCCTGGTGCCGGCGCTGGTGCTCGGCGACGGCACGCTGCTGACGCAATCGCTGGCGATCATCGAGTTCCTCGACGAGACCAAACCGGAACCACCGCTGCTGCCGAAGGACCCGGCCGGCCGGGCACGCGTGAGAATGCTGGCGCAGATGATCGCCTGCGACATCCACCCGGTGAACAATCTGCGCGTGCTGACCTCGCTGCGCACGCTGTTCGGCGCCGGCGACGAAGACATCGCCAACTGGTTCCGCCATTGGGTGAACGAGGGCTTTCAGCCGCTTGAAAAGATCATGGCGTCGGCGGCGGAGAGGGGTACATTCTGCCATGGCGACGCGCCGGGCCTGGCCGACATCTGCCTCGCCGCGCAGATTGCCAGCAACGCCCGCTTCGGCGTCGACTTGACCCCCTACCCGACGATCGCGCGCATCAATGCCGCCTGCATGGCGCTGCCGGCCTTCCAGAAAGCCGCGCCCCGGAACCAGATCGATGCCGAGTAGAAAAGCCACCGACCCAGGTGAAGCCAAGGCGCTGGCCGATATAGAGGCTTATGGCTGCCACATCTTGCATGTGCTGGAGGAAGGCGACGATCCGCCTTTCACCTATTCGGTTGGAATAGAGCACAACTTCAAGGCGCCGGAACTCATCGTCATCGGCCTGAAGCCGGAAATCTCCCAGTTCATCATCAACGAGTATTGCAGCCGCGTCCGCTCCGGCGAGGTTTTCCAACCAGGGCAGCGATCGTCCGGTTTTATCGAAGGTTTCGACTGTCAATTCGGCGCCGTTCATATCGAACACTATCGCGAGCATTTCGGCTGGGACCTCTGGTTCTACGACGGCCTGGATTTCGGTGTTCTCCAGCTGATCTATCCCACTGTGGACGGCATCTGGCCGTGGCAGGCCGAGGCGAGCGACTGGTTCCGAGCCTGGCAGCCGCTTCTCGACACCGCGCCGTGGCCATAGGCTTATCTGCCGACGCGCAGCGTCAACGCCCAGAACAGCAGCGCCAACAGGCCGATGCCGGCGCCAAGCACACAGACGCCATTCCAGCCCATTGCACCATAAGCCATGGTCGAGGCGATGGAGCCCAGGGCGCTGCCGACCGAGTAGAAGATCATGTAGCCGCCAACCAGTCGGCTGCGCGCATCCGGCCGCCGGGCGAAGATCAGGCTCTGGTTGGTGACGTGGACGGCCTGGATCGCCAGATCCAGCATGACTATGCCGGCGACGAGCAACCACAGAGACATGCCCATGAAGGCGATCGGCAGCCAAGCCGCCATCATCAGCAGCAGGCTGAGGCCGGTGACCAACTGGCCGCATCCACGATCGACGAGGCCGCCGGTCCAGCGCGCACCGAGCGCGCCGGCGACGCCCGCAAGGCCGAAAAGCCCGATCTCGGTATGCGAAAGTGAAAATGGCGCGACGCTGAACGGCAGTACCAGCGGCGCCCACAGCACGTTGAAGCTGGCGAAGATCAGCATGGCCAGCACCGCCCGCACGCGCAGCAGCGGCTCCTGCGCGAACAGCAGCAGCACCGAAGCGAGCAGGCGTGGATAGGATGTGCGTGGCCGCTCCGCCTCGTGGCGCGGCAGGATCAGGTAGAGAACCATCGCCATGACGAGCGTCAACATGGCCGAGACAAGATAAACCCAGCGCCAGCCGGCGAAATCGGCGACGACCCCCGAAGCGAAGCGGGCAAGCAGGATGCCCAGGATGACGCCGCTGGTGACGGTGCCGACCGCCCGCCCCCGCTCCGATGCTACAGCGAGGTCGGCAGCGAAGGCGACCAGCACCTGCACCACCACCGCCAGCAGCCCGACGACCGCGAGGCTCGCCAGCAGCATCGCCGCGTTGGGCGCGATCCCGACCGCCACCAGCGCCACGGCAGACAGAATCGCCTGCCCGGCAATCAGCTTGCGGCGATCGAACAGGTCGCCCAGCGGCACGATGAAGAACAGGCCGAGCCCATAGCCGATCTGCGTGACCGTCACCACGATGCCGACCGAGGCCGGCGCGATAGCAAAATCATGCGCTATGGCGTCGAGCAGCGGATGAGCGAAATAGATATTGGCGACGCTCAGGCCGCAGGCGATGGCGAAGATCAGCGCGGTCAATCGTGACAATCCCGTAGGCGGCGGCGCCACCCGATGCGGCCCATCGGATTGCTCGAGGCTTGTTGCACCGCTGTTCGCCACCTGCATGTTCATGTCTCTCTCCACAAAAGGTTTCAACTTGAAACCTCTTGCTGGATAGGCGGAACAGTTTTATGTTGCAACCGAAATTAGAGCATTGGACCGACGACTGCCATGGTGAAACGAACGAGCCACCACGAAGCGGATTGCTTCATAGCGCGACCACTGGACGCGATTGGCGACTGGTGGTCGCTGCTCATCGTGCGTGACGCCTTCGACGGCTTGCGGCGCTTCGGCGAATTCCAGAAGAGCCTCGGCGTCGCCAAGAACATCCTGTCGTCGCGGCTGCGCAATCTTGTCGCGCATGGCATCCTCGAAACGGTCCCGGCGCCCGACGGCAGCGCGCATCATGAATATGTGCTGACGCAAAAGGGACGCGGCCTGTTCTATGTCCTGGTTGCCCTGCGGCAATGGGGCGAAACCTACTTCGCCGGACCGGGCGAACCCTATACCTTCATGGTCGACAATCTCACCAGCCGGCCGATCAAGCGACTGGAAGTACATGCCGAGGACGGGCGGCAGCTTGCCCCCGGCGAAACCCGGCTTGCCGACTTTCGCAACCGCGGAACCGGTTAAGAGCTGCTGCCTGCCAACAGGCCTGGCGGAATCGATTTCTGCTCGACCAGACAGGGAATCGGCTATCGTTTCCTGCAGCACAGAGGGTGGAGTGACCGATGAAAGCCGTCGTCTTCGAGAAATTCGGCGAAGCGCCGAGGATCCAGACCGTTCCTGATCCGAAGCCGGCCGCTGATGGCGTCGTCATCAAGGTCGAGGCGACCGGTCTGTGCCGCAGCGACTGGCATGGCTGGATGGGTCATGACGACGGCATCACGCTGCCGCATGTGCCGGGCCACGAGCTGGCCGGCGTCGTTGTTGCCGCCGGCAAGCAGGTCACCCGCTGGAAAGCCGGCGAGCGCGTCACCGTGCCGTTCGCCGTCGGCTGCGGCCGCTGCTTCGAGTGCAATTCGGGCAATCACCAGGTCTGCGAACACCAGACACAGCCTGGCTTCACCGGCTGGGGCTCGTTCGCCGAATATGTCGCCATCGAACACGCCGATACCAATCTCGTGCGCTTGCCCGACGAGATGGAATTCGCCACCGCCGCCAGCCTCGGCTGCCGCTTCGTCACCTCGTTTCGAGCCATCGTCGACCAGGGCCGGGTGAAGCCGGGCGAATGGGTCGCGGTGCATGGCTGCGGCGGCGTCGGCCTGTCGGCGATCATGATCGCCAGCTCAATGGGCGCCAATGTCATCGCCATCGATCTCACCGACGAGAAACTGGATTTCGCCAAAAAGATCGGCGCCGTCGCCACCATCAATGCATCCACGACACCGAACGTGGTCAAGGCGGTCAAGCAGATCACCAATGGCGGCGCGCACATGTCGATGGACGCGCTCGGCCACCCCACCACCTCGTTCAATTCGATATCCAATCTGCGCCGGCGCGGCCGCCATGTGCAGGTCGGCCTGATGCTGGGCGAGCATGCCCGGCCGCAGGTGCCGATGGACAAGGTGATCGCCTTTGAACTCGAAATCCTCGGCAGCCACGGCATGCAGGCCTACCGCTACCAGGCGATGATGGACATGATCCGCAACGGCAAGCTGAAGCCCGAACTGCTGGTCGGCAAGAGGATCAGCCTCGACGAGGCGCCCGCGGCCCTGATGGCGATGGGCGGCTTCGAGGGCATTGGTATTGGGGTGGTCACGAAGTTTTAGGCGAGGACGGTACCGTCGTCAGGCGATCGCGCGTCGTGGCAATTCCTGCTTCGCGAATCGCTTGGCGCCGACGACGCAAAGCACGACGCCAAGCGTGACGACCACCATCAGCGGGCTGACCTGCTCGTGCAGCAGCGTCGCTGCCAGTGCCAGTCCGAAAAATGGCTGCAGCAGCTGCAACTGCCCGACCGCGGCGATGCCGCCTTGCGCCAGCCCGCGATACCAGAACACGAAGCCGATCAGCATGCTGAACAGCGAGACATAGGCAAGCCCTATCCACGCACTGACGCCGACGCCGTCGAACGACGGCGGCATGGTCATCAGCGTCAGCACCAGCATGATCGGCAGCGACAGCACCAGCGCCCAGCAGATCACTTGCCAGCCGCCAAGCTTGCGTGACAGCGCGGCACCCTCGGCATAGCCCAGACCGCAGGCGATGATGGCGGCCAGCATCAAACCATCACCCACCGGCGAGGCCGTCACGCCCTGCGTCAGGGCAAAACCCGCGACCAGCGCGCTGCCGATGCATGAAAACAGCCAGAACGCCGGGCGCGGCCGATCGCCGCCGCGCAGCACGCCGAAAATCGCAGTGGCCAGCGGCAGCAGGCCGACGAAGATGATGGAATGGGCCGTGGTGACGTGCTTGAGCGCCAGTGCGGTCAGCAAGGGAAAGCCGACCACCACGCCAAGCGCGACGATCACCAGCGACAGCAGGTCGCCGCGCTCCGGACGCTTTTGCCGAAACAGGAGCAGCAGTGCCAGGCCAAGCAGTCCGGCAATCGCCGCTCGGGCCGAAGTCAGGAATGTCGGATCGAAATCCCTGACCGCCACGCGCGTTGCCGGCAGCGAGCCGCTGAAGATCAACACGCCGATGAATCCATTCATCCAGCCGCTCGCGGTCTTGTCCATCGTATGCTCCGTTTGTCGGCTCCGTATCGCGCGGAGCCGGTAGTATCGCCAGAGACAATGCGGTACAATTACACACAACTGTCATGCTTAGAAGAGCAGTACGGATGGACAAACAGACAACAGGAAGCGAGAGCAGCGGAACGCTGGTCGAAGGCGTCATGGCGACGATCCGCCAGCGGATCGCGGCGCGCAGCCTGACGCCGGGAGCGCAATTGCCGTCGATCCGCACCTTTGCCAAATCCATGCGAGTGTCCAAATCCACCGTGGTCGAAGCCTATGAGCGGCTCGCCGCCGAAGGTGCGATCCGCTCGCGGCCGGGCTCCGGATTCTATGCCGCCGGATCGCTGGCGCCGCTGTCGCTGGCCGAGATTGGTCCTCGCCTCGACCGCGCGGTCGACCCCCTCTGGATCTCACGCCAGTCCCTGGAGGCCGGCGACGACATGCTGAAACCCGGCTGCGGCTGGCTGCCGGCCTCGTGGATGCCGCAGGCAGGTCTGCGCCGGGCACTGCGCACGGTAGCGCGTGCCGACGATATCGCACTGGTCGATTACGGCACGCCGCTCGGCCTGCCACCGCTGCGGCAATTGCTGGCGCGGCGTATGGCCGGGCACGGCATCGAGGCCTCTCCCGGGCAGATCATGCTGACGGAATCAGGCACGCAGGCCATCGACCTGTTGTGCCGGTTCCTGATCGAGCCGGGCGACACCGTGCTGGTCGACGACCCCTGCTACTTCAACTTCCACGCTCTGTTGCGCGCCCACCGGGCCAAGGTCGTCAGTGTCCCCTACACGCCGTCGGGGCCGGATATCGATCTATTCGCGCAAGCGTTGGCCGAGCACCGGCCGCGCCTCTACATCACCAATTCCGCCATCCACAACCCGACCGGCGCGGTGCTGTCGCCAGTCACCGCCCATCGGCTGCTCAAGCTCGCCGACCAATCGGATCTGACCATCGTCGAAGACGACATCTTCGCCGATTTCGAACATGCGCCCGCCCCGAGGCTGGCGGCGTTCGATGGTCTCAACCGCGTTGTCCACATCGGCAGCTTCTCCAAAACGCTTTCGGCGTCGGTTCGCTGCGGCTTCATCGCTGCACCGCGCGACTGGATCGAGCCCCTGACCGACCTCAAGATCGCCACTACCTTCGGCGGCGGCCGGCTCGCGGCCGAACTGGTGCTGACGCTGCTCAAGGACGGCAGCTACCGCAAGCATATGGATTTGCTGCGCGCGAAGCTTGCCCGCGCCATGGGCGAGACCAGCGTTCGTCTGAAGGCGATCGGTATCTCACCCTGGATCGACCAGCCGGCCGGCCTGTTCCTGTGGTGCAGCCTGCCGGATGGCGTCGATGCGGCTGAAGTGGCCCGCCGCGCTTTGGCCGACAACATCGTGCTGGCGCCCGGCAACGCGTTCAGCCTGTCTGGAACGGCCAGCCGCTTCCTGCGCTTCAACGTCGCCCAATGCACGGACGAGCGGATTTTCACGGTGATCGAAGCTGCGATGGCGCGTTGATGCCCATCAAGCTGATCCTGTTGCCTGGGCAACCTTCGGCTGCTAGGGAACCGCGAGCGCACTCGAGAGAATGTCCGCGCAATCATTCCGGGATAGTGGTTATGGGAACCAGCAAGTCAGCAGACAAGTAGGCCGCAACAGCAGTTCGTTGTTGCGGCGGCCCGTCATTTCCCATTTTCAGTGAGAACGGCAGATCGCCGCCAAATGTAGCCATTTGAGCGGATGTTCAATCATGCCTTGTCCAAAAAACCCGACATGGACCACTTCCCTGCCAGCAGCCATGGTGCTGATGGCGCCCTTCGACATCCTGGCCTCGCTGGCCATGGATATCTACCTCCCGATCGTCCCGGCGATGCCGGGAATCCTCAAGACATCGCCTGATGTCATCCAGCTGACGCTGAGCCTCTACATGATCTGTCTTGGGCTCGGCCAAATCGTCTTCGGCCCGATTTCCGACAGGATCGGCAGGCGTCCGGTGCTGATCGGCGGCGCGCTTTTATTTGCAGGCGCTTCCGGCCTGCTCGCCTGCACCTCGCTGGCCATGGTGTTCGTCGCCTTGCGGGTCGTGCAGGCCATCGGTGCATCCGCCATTCTCGTTGCGACCTTTGCAACGGTTCGCGACGTTTATGCGCAGAGGCCTGAAAGTGCCGTCATCTACGGCCTGTTCAGTTCGATGCTGGCCTTCGTGCCGGCGTTGGGGCCGGTTGCCGGTGCATTGATCGCCGACAATCTCGGCTGGCGCGCGATCTTCCTGACGCTCGGCGGTCTGGCGGTAGCCGCCACCCTCAACGCATGGCCGAGATGGCATGAAACACGGCCCACCAATGGCAACGACAGGCGAATGGCGTTTCGTCCCATTCTCTCCAGCTTAGCCTTCTGGACCTATACGCTCGGCTTCAGCGCCGCCATGGGCGCCTTCTTCGTGTTCTTTTCGACAGCGCCACGGGTGCTCATGGATCGCGCCGGCTTTTCACAACTCGGTTTCAGCCTTGCCTTTGCCACCGCGGCACTGGTCATGATCGTGACCACCCGCTTCGCCAAAAGGTTCATTGCACACTGGGACATCGCGGGCAGCGTCGCGCGCGGCATGGCGATGTTGCTGCTCGGCGCGGCACTGCTGGCATTCGGACAGGTATTCGCGGCACCGTCCTTCGTCACATTCGTCGGCCCGATGTGGGTCATCGCCGTGGGCATCGTCTTCACTGTTTCGGTCACCGCGAACGGCGCACTCGAGGCCTTCGGCGATGTCGCGGGAACCGCCGTCGCGCTCTACTTCTGCATCCAGAGCCTTGTCGTCGGCATCCTCGGCACGCTGTTCATCATCCTGCTTGATGGAGACACGGCGTGGCCGCTGGTGGGCTACTGTTCGGTCATGGCGACGCTCACACTAAGCGCGCTGAGATATTTGCGGAAACGCCAAACCGAATAAACGGGACAGATGAGAAGCCTGGGCGATTGGCGCAGGCTTCTCATCGTTGTCAGCGAGACGCCGCGCAGATCTCCCGCACGCAGTCGCGCAGCCAGCGTTGCGCCGGATCGGCATCCAGGCGCGGGTGCCACAGCATGGAGATGGTGACCCCAGCCGTGGCAACAGGCAGGGCAAAACTGTGCATGCCGACGCGTGCGCCCTCGGTGTGCCGCTCCGGAACGCTGGCGATCAGGTCTGATGTGCGGGCCATGGCAAGGGCTGCCGAGAACCCGGACACCATGCACACGATTGTCCGCTGCAGCCCGAGCCGGTTCAAAGCCTCGTCGATCGGCCCTTTCTCGCGGCCACGCCGTGAAACGCTGATGTGCCGGCCTGCGGCATAGCGCTCTGGCGTCACCGTGCCCTCGCTCAACGGATGGCCCATTCGCACGGCGCCGATGAAGCGGTCGCGAAGCAATGCCTGGATGCGCACCTCCGGTCCGGTCTCGCCAGCGACGCCTATGTCCAGGTCGATCGCCACATCGCGCAGCGACATGACGTCTCCATCGGACTTCGGTGCAAAGCGGAGCCGCACGCCGGGCGCATCGGCCTGGATACGGGCAACGAGACGAGGGGCGAACTCTTCGACGAAGCTCTCATTGGTGCGCAGCGTGAAGACCCTGTCCAGGCTCGGGAGATCGAGCAAGGTGGCAGGACGCAGCAGCGCCTCCGCATCCTGGACGACACGACCAGCCTGTTGTCGCAGTTCTTCCGCACGCGGCGTCGCCACCAAGCCGCGACCGGAGCGAACCAGCAGCGGATCGCCCGTCGCCTGGCGCAGCCGCGCCAGCGTCCGACTCATCGCCGAGGGGCTGAGGCGCAGGCGGTTGGCGGCGCGCGCCACGCTGCCTTCGGTCAGCAGGACGTCGAGAGCGAACAGCAGATTGAGATCGGGCGATGTCATCGGCGGATCATGGCATGATATGGCGCCAAACGCACGAGTAAGATGCAAACGCTGCGCCTTCCGCCACATCTGCCAAGGGACTAGATCTCCAGCAGTTCCGGTTATGGACTGATGGAAGGGGATCGCCGTGGCAATTGCCGAGCAAAATCTGGACGGGCGCGCATCGGCGCCGCCACGGATGCAATCCGCCCGCTGGGCGCTGGCAAGCCTGTCGCTCGCCACGCTGCTGTCGTCGTTGGGAACCAGCATTGCCAGCGTCGGGCTACCGTCGCTGATGCAGGATTTCGACGCGACGTTCCAGTCCGTGCAATGGGTGGTTCTGGCCTATCTGCTCGCCATCACCACACTGATCGTCAGCGCCGGACGGCTGGCCGACATGTTCGGGCGCAGGCCGTTGCTGCTTGGCGGCATCGCGCTGTTCACATCGGCATCGGTGCTCTGCGGCCTGGCGCCGACACTCTGGCTGCTGATTGCCGCACGCGCCGTGCAGGGACTTGGCGCGGCGCTGATGATGGCGCTGACGCTGGCCTTTGTCGCCGAAACCGTGACCAAAGACAGAATTGGCAGCGCCATGGGCCTGCTCGGCGCCATGTCCGCGATCGGCACGACACTTGGCCCTTCGCTCGGCGGCCTTTTGATCGCCGGCTTCGGCTGGCGAGCGATCTTCCTCGTCAATGTCCCGCTGGGTGTGCTCACCTTCGCTCTCGCCTGGCGTGCCCTGCCGGCACACAGCAAGACAGCGCAGCAGGTCGACCGAGGCACGTTCGATGTCGTGGGCACCGCCTTGCTGGCCTTGACGCTGGCCGCCTATGCACTGGCCATGACGTTTGGCCGAGGCAATTTCGGCGCACTCAACATCAGCCTGCTGATAGCTGCCGGCATCGGCGTGTTTCTCTTCGCCGCCGCGCAGGCGAGAGTGAAAAACCCCTTGATCCAGCTTGCCAGCTTCCGCGACCTCCAACTGAGCGCCAGTCTCGCCATGAGCCTCGTCGTCGCCACGGTGATGATGGCGACCCTGGTGGTGGCCCCGTTCTACCTGTCGCGAGGACTTGGGCTCGATGCCGCAATGGTCGGCCTCGCGCTGTCGACCGGGCCGCTCGTCTCGACCTTGTCGGCGCTGGTGGCCGGACGCCTGGCCGACCGCTTCGGCGCCCACAGGATGATGGTCGCAGGCCTGCTCAGCCTCGCGACAGGCACGTTCCTGCTGTCGCTCGCCGTGACCAGACTCGGCATTGCCGGCTATGTCGTTGCGATCACCGTCACCTGCATCGGCTATGCCCTGTTCCAGACATCCAACAATGCAGCCGTCATGACCGGTGTCGGCGCCGGCCAGCGCGGCGTCGTTTCCGGCCTGCTCAACCTTTCGCGCAATCTCGGGCTGATCACCGGCGCATCGGTGATGGGCGCCATATTCGCCGTCGCATCGGCCAAAGGGCAGGAAGGCATTGGACTTCTGAGTTCCGAGGCCGCAGCACGGGGAATGCAGGTCACATTTCAGACGGCCACGGTGCTGGCGCTGGCTGCACTGTTCCTCGCACTGCTCTCGGCCCGCGCCGAGTTCAAGCGGCAGAGGCTGGTGGAAGTATCACAAGACCTCTGATTTTGCGCTCCAGGTGAACAGCCTCTCACGCCCCTGCCCGCTTGCGGCGTTCATAAAGCATGACCAGCGTTTCGGCCATCAAAGCAGGCTTTTCCTCGCCTTCGATCTCGACCGTGTTGGCGGCCTTCATCAGATACTGGCCGGGGCCCCTGTCCTCCATGGACAGCAGCGTGATGCGCAGTCTGATGCGGGCACCGACCTTGACCGGTGCCAGGAAGCGTACCTTGTCGAAGCCATAATTGAAGGCGGCCTGCGTATTCTCGGGCACGATGCCCATGCCGAGCGCCAGTGCGCCGATGATCGACAGCGTCAGATAGCCATGCGCGATCGTCGTGCGGAACGGGCTTTGCCGCCGCGCCCTTTCAGGGTCGACATGAATCCATTGATGGTCGCCGGTGCATTCAGCGAACTGGTCGATGCGGTTCTGGTCGACCGTCGTCCACTCCGACACGCCGAGTTCCAGCCCGGCCATCGTCCTCAACTGCTCGTAGGTAGGCGGCGTTTTAGGCCGTATTTCGTTCATTCCTGGTTTCCCGATCGCTTCCAGAGCCTCCGGACCACGAACTGACGGCCTCTGTCAATTCGCTCTGCGCGAATCCGTTCCGTCGATTTCGGCCGCAATCGTGCCACGCCGCCGGCGCAGTCGCAGGTCAAATCGGGCTTTCCGGGCTTCAGGGCGCTGTCGGCAGCAATGAGCCGGCCCCGGCCACATCCGCTACTTCTTCTCGTAGCCGGCGCGGATTTCCTCCATCGCCTCCTTGATGCGGGTGCGCAGGATGTCGACCGATTCGGCACCGGATTTCTTGACCAGTTCAGCCACTTCGCCCGCATTCTTCAACGCGGCCTCGAAGGACTTCCTGGCAAACTCCCTCCGTTTGGCCATCAGTTCCTGCGGATTGCCCGGCGCCCTGTAGCTTTGCGCGATATCGGTGACCTCGCGCAGCGTATCCTGCAGCATCTCGCGCTGCCGGGACAACAGCGAGGTGGCGCCGGCGGCACCGGCTCGTGCCGATTTCTCCAGCGCTTCGATGTTCTTGCGATGATGGGCGAGGATCGCCTCGACATCGACATTGGGCACCTTCAGGTCGCGGCCGAACCTGCCGAACATGTCCATGAAAGAATCGGATTCCGGTTGTTTTGCCATGCTCGTTTGCTCCCCTTTGCCGCATGATGCGGGCACCCTCGGCGGGAGAATAGCACTCGCATGCCGCGAGTCCATGAACGCGGAGGAATGAGCGCCAATCGGGCCGCGCATCAATTCACGAGGAACAGCCGCTCGGCCACATAGAGCACGACACCGGCGAGGCCGCCGATGATCATGCCGTTGAAGCGGATGTATTGCAGGTCCTTGCCGATGTTCATCTCGATCAGCCGCGTCAGCTGGGCAAGGTCCCAGCGCTTGACCTGGTCGGCGATGAATGTCGACACGCCGGCCTTCTGGCTCTCCACGAACGACGCCAGCGCCACCACGAACCCCTGGTTCATGTCGGCCCGGATCTGCGCATCGCCGGCAAGATGGCGGCCGACCTCGACGAACATGTTGGCAAGATGCGCGCGGACAACCGAATTCGGCGCCTTGGCGTCCTGCTCGATGAACTGGCTGAGGCTTGCCCACATGTCGCCGGCCAATCCCCTGACTTCCGGCCGGGCCAGGAAATCGCGCTTCAGCTTCTCGGCACGTTTGGCGTATTGCTTCGATGTCCTCAGCTTTTCGATGAAGCCTTGAGCGAAATGGTCGAATTCGGCGCGCATCGGGTGATCGGGATCGGCCCTCACCTCGTCGAGCAGCGAACCGGCCGAGGCGACGATCTTCTTCAGGAGATAGGCGTCGGCGCGGAACAGGTTGAACAGCGACGGCAGTTCCTCGCGGATCTTCTCGCGCATCGTCGCCAGCGCCTGTTCGTCATTGAGGAACCTGCCGATCACCTTGGTGAACTCGTCGAACAGTTTCTGGTGGCGGCGGTCGTCGGTAAGCGCTGACAACAGCTCGGCGGCCAGCGGCGCCAGCGGCACCTTTTCAATCTGTTCGAGCATGCGGCTGGTGACGAAGCCGCGCAGGCCGGATTGCTCTATCGCCGCCAGCGTCTGCGGCACCAGCCGCACGACGAAGCGCGACAGGCCGGCGGCGCGCTCCGCATCGGCCAGCCAGTCGGCGACGAGTGCCGAGAAATCGACCTCGGCGAGCTTTTCACGCACCGGTTCAGGCGCCAGGAAGTTGACCTCGATGAAGCGGCCGAGATTGTCGGCGATGCGGTTCTGGTTCTCGGGTATGATGGCGGTGTGCGGGATCGGCAGCCCCAGAGGTCGCCTGAACAGCGCCACCACCGCGTACCAGTCGGCCAGCCCGCCGATGGTCGCCGCCTCGGCAAAGGCAGCGACGAAGCCGAGCCACGGGTGGATGTGCTCGAACGATTTGGCGAGCGCAAACACCGCCACGCAAAGCGCCAGCGCGGCGGCCGCGAGGAATTTCGTCCGCCGCAACGCGGAAAGCTTGGCATCCGCTTCGGCATCGAAACGGACCGGCGCCAGGGGCGAAGCCGATTGTGACATGGGTGAGCCGCTCCTCGTCGATCTCAGCCTATTTAGTGTTCCGAGCGCCGAAATACCCGCGACAGCGGGTTTCGTCCGGCATCTTCTCCGGCTGCGCACACAAAGTTGAGGAGAAAATTCATCTATCGCACGAAGCTAGTCTGGAATTATTCCAAGGTATAGGCCATATTCCGCCCGAGCCAATGTGGCGAATCCGGAAATTCGGGTCAAAGCCGCATCAGCAAGAATTTCCAGATCTGGCGTGGTTGCACCGCACCAGTGCCTTGTGAGGACAAAATGCGGCTTACGCGCCAGACCAATTATGCCATGCGCATCTTGATGTATTGCGCGGCCAATGATGACCGATTGAGCCGCATCCCGGAGATCGCGGCCGCGTATTCGGTGTCGGAGCTTTTCCTGTTCAAGATCCTGCAGCCCCTGGTCGAGCACGGCCTTGTCCAGACCGTGCGGGGCAGGAATGGCGGCGTCAAGCTTGGCCGTGCCGCCGAAGCCATCAGCCTGTTCGATGTCGTGCGCGTGACAGAAGAGAGCTTCGCCATGGCCGAATGCTTCGAGAACGATGCCGCCGAATGCCCGCTGGTCGACAGCTGCGCGCTGAACTCGGCGCTGCGCGAGGCGCTGAACGCGTTCTTCGCCGTGCTCGCCCGCTACACGATCGCCGATCTGGTAGCGGCGCGGCCGAATGTGCGCAACCTGCTCGGCATCGACATGTTGGAGCGCCGCGCCCCGGCTGCCTAGCCCAGCCAGGGGCGCGGGCTAGGTTTGCAATAAATTAAGCTGCTGACTGAGGCAGCACGAACGGCATATTGCCGGCCGGCAGCACGCCGACCCTGAGCCGGCAGTCGAACACTTTTTCGATCAGGTCATCGCTCAGCACATCCCGCGGCGACCCGGTGGCGGCGAGCCGGCCGCGATGCATGACGAAGATCCGGTCGGCATACATGGCCGTCAGATTGAGGTCGTGCAGGATGGCGACCACGCCGCCGCCCCTTCTGGCGAAGTCGCGGGCAATGTTCATGATGATCAGCTGGTGCTTGATGTCGAGACTGGAAACCGGCTCGTCGAGGAACAGAAAGCGCGGCTTGCCGTCGAGCACCGGCGCCCAGACCTGGCACAGCACGCGTGCGAGCTGAACGCGCTGTTGCTCGCCGCCCGAAAGCTCCTGGTAGAAACGGCCGGCAAAGCCGTCGAGATCGACACGCGCCAGCGCCCGTTCCGGCAGCCGCGCATCCTCGCCCGGCAGGACGCCTGAGCGGCCGCCGACAAGGCCAAGCTTGACCACTTCCCGCACGGTGAACGGGAACGACAGCGTCGTCGCCTGCGGCAGCACAGCGCGATGGACGGCCACCTCGACCGGCTTCATCGTCGAGAGATCTCGGCCGTTGAGGGCAACGCGCCCGGTATAGGCGAGTTCGCCGGAGAGTGCTTTGAGGAAGGTCGTCTTGCCCGAACCATTGGGGCCGACGATGGCGGCGATCTCGCCGGGCCGCGCGTGGAAATCGACACCACTGACGATAGGCTTGCCGGCGATATCAACCGAAACATCCTTGGCCTCGATCATCAAGCCTCACAAATCAACCACGCCGCGCTTGCGCAGCAGGATCCAAAGGAAAAACGGCGCGCCCGCTATCGCGGTGACGATGCCTATCGGCAGTTCGGCCGGCGCAACGATGGTGCGTGCGACCGCATCGGCCAGAAGCAGCAGCGAGGCGCCGAGCAGCGCCGACGCCGGCAGCAGATAGCGATTGTCCGGACCAATCAGCAGGCGCAGCAGATGCGGCACCACGATGCCGACGAAGCCGATGCCGCCGCTGACGGCGACGGATGCGCCGACCGCGGCAGAGACGCCGACGATAGCCGTGTATTTCAACCGCTGCACCGGAATGCCGAGATGACCGGCGGTCGCCTCGCCAAGCGCCAGCGCGTTGAGGCCGCGTGCCAGGAACGGCATCGCCGCCAGCGCCAGCACGATGATCGGCCCTACCGACGCGATCTTCGCCCAGGTCGCGCCACCGAGCGATCCGAGTTGCCAGAAGGTCAGGTCGCGCAACTGGCGATCGTCGGCCATGAAGATGAGGATGCCGGTCAGCGCCATGGCGAGCGCCGCCAGCGCGATGCCGGCAAGCAGCATTGTGGCAACCGAGGTTTGCCCCCGCCGCGTCGCGACCTGATAAAGCACCAGCGTGGTGGCGAGCCCGCCACAGAAGGCCGCCAGCGGCAATGCGAGCGTGCCGAGCAAGACGGTCACCGGAGCCAATATCGTGGCGCCGAGCACGATGACGGCAACCGCGCCGAGGCTGGAGCCGCCCGAGACGCCGATCAGGCCGGGGTCGGCCAGCGGATTGCGGAACAGTCCCTGCATGACCGCGCCGGAGACCGCGAGCGCCGCGCCGACCAGCATGCCGAGAATGATGCGCGGCAGGCGGATGTCGTAGACAATCAGGCTGTCGCGGGCGCTCACCGCGGCGTCATCAGGCACTGTGCCGAACAGCCAGTCGCCAATGACGTTGACGGCCGAAGCGTCCGAAGCCCCCGATGTCAGCGACAGAAAAATGGCAGCCGCGAGCCCCAGGCACAGCAGAAGGATGACGATGCGGGCGCGGCCCGACCGGTCGCCTTCGGATACGCTTGCCATCACCGGGCCGGCGATCGATTGATCGACCATGATCCGCCCGTTCAGTCCGTGACCTGCCCGCCATAAAGCGAGACAGCGAGGTCGTGGATGGCATCGGCCGTGCGTGGCCCGAAGCCGAGCAGATAGGCACCGTCGATGCGGATCAGCTTGCGCGCCGTTCCGGCCGGCGTCGAGGCGATCGACGGATTGCCGAACAGTTCGTCGTCCGACACCGGAGGCCCGGCATTGCTCATCATCAGGATCACGTCCGGTCTGGCGGTTATGATCGCCTCGTCGGACATTTGCTTGTAGCCGGAAAAGCCCTCGACCGCGTTGACGCCGCCAGCCAGCTTGACCATACCGTCGGCCGCGGTCTCGCTGCCGGCCGCCAGGATCTTGCCGCCCTGTATCGACAGCACGAACAGGATGCGCTTGCGCTCCTTGATCGACGCCGTCTGCTTCTCAGCTGCCGTGAGCTTGGCATCGAGCTCCCCGGCGAGCACCTCGGCCTTGGCATCGACGCCGAGCGCCTTGCCGACGATACGGACCTTTTCGAGGATGCCTTCGTGGCTATAGTGCTCGGGCACTTCGATGAACGGGACGCTCGTCTTCTTCAAGACATCGACGGCTTGCTTGGGACCGCTGCCATGCAGCGCCAGGATGCCGGTCGGGTTAACCGACAGCACCCCCTCCGGCGACAGCCCGCGCATGTAGCCGACATCGGGCAGCTCAAGCGCCGCCTTTGGGTACCGGCTGGTGGAATCGCGAGCCACCAGATGCTTTTCCTCGCCGAGCGCATAGACGATCTCGGTGATCGAGCCGCCAACGGCCACGATTTTCGAAGGATCGGCAAACACGGCCGTGCCTTCCATGGCGCTGGCGGATTGCAGTGCGATAACAGCCATGGAGAGACCGATCACCGGCCCGAAAATAGATCCGCGCACGGTCGACAATCTTGGGAAAAAACGCATCGCATTTTCCTCAGGCTGCGGTCGGGCTTGGGATGCGCGGCAGGTTTTCCGCCAGGAAGCGCCAGTCGTCCCGCTCGCTTTCGCCTTCATGACGCTTGCCGAAGAACTGGATGAACATCTTGCCGTCGGCGTCATAGACCTCAAGCGAGGTGACATGACCGTCCTTGGTCGGCTTGCGCACCGCCCAGACCTCCTGGATGTGGTCGGTCCGCAAATGCAGGTGGAAGGTTTCGTCCAGCACGTTGATCCATGGCCCCATCGGCTTGATCGACTTGATCGGACCGGAATGGATCTGGATGCATCCGCGGTTTCCCACAAAGCACATGATCGGCATCTCGCCCTCCGCGGCGTGATGGAACATGGCACGGACGCCATCATTGTCGAGTTGCCAGGCATAGTCTTGCCCGACCAGGCGGACCGCCTGCCGGCGGCTCAGCTTCAGCGTCTTCAGCATGCCGAAGAACTGGTGCACGTCGGTCAGCCGGCTCCAGCGGTCGCGCAGATCGTCGAGATTGGCGCTCGCTTCGTCGCCATGGATCTCGTCATCGGGGAGTGGTCCTGAAATGTCGACCGTCGGCTCCTGATTGGACGATTCGAGCGCGGCAACCAGTTTCTGATAGGCATAGAGGCTGGAGGCCGGACGCAAATGCACCTTGTGCACGGCCTCGCCCGCCGCATCGAAAAACTGCAGGCTGCGGCGGATTTCGTCGCCGTCTCGCTTCTCGACGGCAAAGCCGTGTGCCCAGACCTTCGGGAAGATGCGCAGGTCGATGTTTTCGCCAAGCACCATGGCATTGTGGTTGCCGGTGACGACTTTGTCATAGACGCCGATCTTCTCGTGCACCGCGCTTTCATTGCGGGTCAGCGCCATGACCTCGCCGACGGCTTCGAGACCGGTCAAAAGATCGTTGACGCGTGGCTCGACACGGACGACGCCGTCGCCGCAGTGGGCTGCGACCAGCTCGGCCTCCGAAATGCCGAGCTGGGCGGCGAGATCACGCTCGCGCGTCTTCGGATTGTCTGTCCGTGCCCGCCGGATTTCATGCGGGGCGGGTTTTACGCGCTGGTCCATGTCTTGGTCCCTGTGGCCTTGCCTTACTTGTTGAGAATGAGCTTGCCCTGGCGGGTGATCTTCAGCCGATAGAGCGCGCCATGATGCTCGATGCCGATCTCGTGCTCGCCCTGGAACAGGGTGTTGCTGGACAGGGTTCGCACCGCCAGCGGAACCCGGTCGAAACGGGCGGAGGCATCGTCGGAACGGCGGACGCGATAGCGAAAATCGTTGGGATTGTGGGTGTTCATCTGGATGGATCCCTTTCCTGTGCCGGGCGTCTGGCTAGGCGTTGCGTAATCCGATTCATTTCTTGACTTGAATAATCATGTTTACTAGTCAGTGCAATACCGGATTAAATGAGTCAACATTTAAGACCCCGGACATGATCAAAAATGCCAGCCAGCCCCGGGCCAGCCAGCATGAAACCTGGACTTTGGAGTTGGGGCATGGGGTTTGTGACTTGGGAATGGCGCGGCCGGTCGGCGGCGAACGGCGCAGCGGCTTTGCTGGCAAGCGTGGCGGCGATCGCCTTGTCGGCGCAGCTGGCCAACGCTCAGCAGGCGGCGCAGCCGGCGGACCAGCAGACAGATCAAACGAAGAAGGCCGACGAAGAAAAGGCGGCACAAGCGGGCGCAACGCTGCTCGACAAGATCCTCGTCATCAGCCGCACCGGCGAAACGGCGATCGAATCGCTGGCATCGACCAGCCATGTCGGCCAGGAACAGCTCGACCGCCGCATGGCGACGACGCCGAACGAGATGCTGCTCGGCGTGCCCGGTGTCGCCGCGCAGGCCGACGCCAGGCGTGTCAGCACCAGCATCAACATCCGCGGCTTGCAGGATTTCGGCCGCGTCGCGGTCATTGTCGACGGCGCGCGCCAGAATTTCCAGCGCTCAGACCACGGCACGCAGTCGACCTTCTACATCGACCCCGAACTCGTCAAATCCGTCGACGTGATCCGCGGTCCTGTCGCCAACACCTACGGCTCGGGCGCCATCGGCGGCGTTGTCTTCTTCGATACCAAGGACGCCGGGGATTTCCTCAAGCCGGAAGAAACATGGGCCGGCTCCGTCACGGGACGCTATGAGAGCAACGGCAAGGGCTGGACAACAAGCGCATCCGGTGCCTACCGCCTCAACGAGAACTGGGATGTGCTCGGCAACATCGTCTACCGCAACTATGACGACTACAAGGATGGCGGTGGCGACACGGTCAAGGGCACCGGCTTCGATGTGCTGAGCGGTCTGCTCAAGACCACCATCCGCCCGACCGACAACAGCGAACTGAAGCTCGGTTGGGTCGGCTCGAGCGACGGCTGGAACGAGATCAGCGGCGGCGTGCCGGTCAATGACGTCGACCTGAAGTCGAACACCTTCACCGCCCGCTACAACATTACGGATGAGGACAAGAGCTGGCTCGATCTCCATATCAACACCTCCTACAACAAGACCAATCTCGATCTGACCAGCCTCGTGCCTCTCAACCGGTTTGATCCGAGCACCGGCCTTCCAGTTGTTTTGCCGGCTGGCTCGACATCGACATTCGACATCGGCACGACCAGCATCGACATTTGGAACACGTCCAGATTCGAGACCGCGGGAATCGCGCACGAACTGACCTATGGCGGCGACTGGGCCGGCGATAACGTCGAGACCGGCGGCACGGCCGGTGGCGACAGCTTCTATACGCCTTCCGGTAAGCGGAACGTCTCCGGCGCCTATGTCCAGGACAAGCTCACCTGGGAGTGGCTCGAAGTCATCGCCGGGCTGCGTTACGACAATTACAGCCTCAAGGATGACACACACGAAACGTCGGGGGACCGGTTGTCGCCGCGCATCACCGTCGGCGTCTCGCCTTTCGACAGCGCCAGCCTTGCCGGCCTGCAATTCTACGGCACCTATGCGGAAGGATACCGGTCACCCTCCCTGTCGGAAACACTGATCAGCGGTCGCCATCCGGCGGGTGTCACCTTCCCGTTCCTGCCCAATCCCAATCTGCGGCCGGAAACCGGAAAGACCGTCGAATTCGGCGTCAACTACAAGCAGAATGATATCCTCGAAGCCGACGATGCGCTGCGCATCAAGGCAGCCTATTTCAACAACGATGTCGAAGACTACATCGATGGCGTTACCCTGTCGCGGTTTGACCCGACAGCCGGCTGCCCGAGCGGACCCGGTATCCCGATATGCTTCCAGTACCAGAATTTTGCCAAGGCGAAGATCGACGGCTTCGAACTTGAGGGCGTCTATGATGCCGGATGGGGCTATGCCGGGCTTTCGGCCTCAATCACCAATGGTCATACCATTTCCTACAGGGACGTTCGGGCCGATCTGCTGACCATCCCCTCATCCCAGGTCACCGCGCAGCTCGGCTTGCGCTTCCTCGAGGACAAGCTAACCGTGGGCGGCGAAGTGCAATACAATGGCAAGCCCAAGGGCAACCCGATCGCCGAGGACTACACGCTGGTCAATGCTTTTGCCAGCTACCAGGCGACGGACAATTTGAAGATTGATTTCCGCGCCGACAATCTGTTCGATGTCAAATACGCCAACCCGCTCAACCTGACCACGGCCGGCCAGCCGCCGCAGCCGGTCTTCGCGGCCTACGAGCCCGGCGTCACCCTGAAGCTGGCGGCGACGATGCGATTTGGAGGCTGATGACCATGACGAGCTTGATGACATCCCTTCGTCTGCTGACCTCGATGCTGGCGATGTCGCTTGCGATGGTTCCGGCGTGGGCACAAGAGTCCGCGCCGGTCCCCGCACTCACCCTAGAACTCAATGGTGCGCAACCTTCCGACAAGGGTTGCCGCCTGACGTTCGTGGTCAACAACAATCTCGGCGCCGACCTGTCCAAGGCTGCGTTCGAGATCGCCTTGTTCAACGAGGCAGGCGTCGTCGACCGGCTGACCGTGCTCGATTTCAAGGAATTGCCGGCGGGCAAGACCAAGGTGACGCGTTTCGATCTGGCCGGCACCGAGTGCTCGAAAGTCAGCCGCGTGCTGATCAACAGCGCGACCGAATGCACCGGTACCGGCGTCGAACCGAACGCCTGCATGCGCAAGCTGAAGACGGACACCAAGACCGGGATCGCTTTCGGAGTCTAAGGTGGGACTGCATCCCGCATTCCTGCAAAACAATGCGGCGTGGCCAGTTGCCGGCCACTGCCGACTGCCGCTGCGAGCGAACGATCTTGATTTGACAATTCTGCTCTTGTCGCTGCAGGTCTCGCGGCGAGACATGCAGGATATCAGTCCCCTCCCCGAAGCCAGCGCCGAGCTGGCGATAGAGCCAACCGAGCCGCTCGCGCTACCGCGGCCATCGGCCTGGAACCGCAAGTGGACGGCGGCGATCGTCGTCTCCTGCCTGCTCCATGCCGCGGTGGCAGCGGCCTTTCTGATCTCCCCTACGGGGACTTCCAGTTTCCAAGATGCCGAGCAGCCGGAAGGCAGTGAACAGTCGGGCACCAACGTGGTCGGCAGCGCGCTGGACAAGGACCCGACGGCAATAAACGTTGCACTGGTGCCGAACCCGCAACCCGCCAAACCACAGCCGGCAACGCCGCCCAAGCCAACGCCGCCAACAGAGCCTTCGCAACCCGCGAAGGACGCAGCAAAGCCGCTCAAGCCTTTGCCGGAACCTGCCAAACAGCAGACGGTGACGCCCGACATATTGGTGGCCGGCGCCCCTCGCCCCGATGACCAGAGCGTGGCTCCCAAGGCCGAAACGCCGGCGCAGCCGATCGTGCAGGCCGAGAGCGCCGAAGTGCCTGTCGCCGTTCCAGAGCAGCCACCGATCCCCAGCGCCAGGCCAACGTCGGCAGCTGCCCCTTCAAAGACGGCGGATGAGAAGCGCGGCACGGCGAATGGCGAGGACCGGTCGGCGCAAGCAGCCAGCAAGGGCAAAAGGCAAAAAGAGGCAGGCACGGCCGCGGAAGACAATTACCGCGGCGATGTTTTTAGAAAACTCGGCAGCGTCAATCGCACCCTCCCGCCTTCCCTACAGCTGGCGGCACGCAACAATGCGGTTGTCACATTCGTCATAGGCAGGAAGGGCAACATAAACGAGTTGCGCATCCTGGAGACCTCAGGGTCGGCGGCTTTCGATCAGGCGGCGCTTGGCATTGTCCGCAAGGCAGCCCCCTTCCCTCCAATTCCACCACAGGCAGCAAGCGCAAATTTGGAGTTCGAGACCGAAATCGGCCCATTTTGAATGTGCGCAGAACAAACGCTGCAGCCGCCAATCATCAACATCCGCACGAAAGGAACCGCCATGTACATCGCCATGAACCGCTTCAAGGTGCAGACCGGCTCGGAGAACGATTTCGAAGCCGTGTGGAAGAACCGCGATTCCAGCCTCGCTGAGATGAAGGGTTTTCGGGAATTCCACCTGCTGCGTGGCCCGGTCAACGAGACCGAAGGCTACACGCTGTTTGCGTCGCACACGGTGTGGGCGAGCCACGAGGATTTCATCGCCTGGACCAAGTCGGAGAATTTCCGCGCCGCCCATCGAAATGTCGGCACGACGAAGGTCCACTATCTCGGTCACCCCCAGTTCGAAGGTTTTTCGGTCGTCGAAGGCGCTTAAATACTGGCCGGGCTCAAGCTCCGGCCAGCAGGCTCGCATTGCCGCCGGCGGCGGTGGTGTCGACGCAGACAGCCCGTTCATGTGCATAGGCCGCCGGGTTCAGTACCTCGCTGACCAGCGGCACGATCGGGCCGGAGCGGTCGGCGATGACCTTGCGCACGATGCGTGCAGCCTCCGGCGTGCCCGAAAAGGCGACGACATCGACGCGCAGTGAGCGTGCTTCGACCGGATCCGGCCGACCATCGATGGCGGCCAGCGGCAAGCCCTTGCCGGTCAATGGGGAAAGGGCAGCCGGTGCGCCGGGCGCCACGGCCAGCACCGCATTGCCGGCGGCGAGCGCCTGGATCGTCTGCGCCAGCAGCGTATCGCCATCGGGACCGAGGCACAGCACCCGTCCGCGTGGCGAGAGCGAGAGCGTGTTGGCCTCGCCGGTCGGCCCGGGCAGGTCGATCTGGCCGAAATCGATGCCGGCGGCCGCACCTATGGCCGCAGCACCCTTGCCGCGCAGATGCTTCCTCAGAATGGCGATCCGGTCCGGACGCGTCGACCAGCCGCCAAGTGTGGGATCAGGCAGATTGTCGGCAAGCTCGGTCGCCGTGACCTTATGGCCATCCTGCAAATGGGTGCCAGCCTCCGGCCCTTTGCGGAACCGGCGGAGGTAGTGCGGGCCGCCGGCCTTCGGCCCGGTGCCTGAAAGCCCCTCGCCACCAAACGGCTGCGAGCCGACCACGGCGCCGATCTGGTTGCGGTTGACGTAGATGTTGCCGGCATGGATGCCGTCGACGAAATGCTGCACGCGGCCCTCGATACGGGTGTGCAGGCCGAAGGTCAGGCCATAGCCCTTGCGGTTGATGGCGGCGATGACCGCGTCGATTTCGTCGGCGTCGAACGTAGCGACATGCAGCACCGGCCCGAACACCTCGCGCTCCATGTCCTCGATGCCCTTGACGCGGAAAACATGCGGCGCAACGAAGCGACCTTCCTTCGGCGCTTCGAGCTTGGCAATCAGCCGGCCCTGCAAGCCCATTTTCGTGCAGTACTCGCGGATAGAGCTTTGCGCCTCGTCGTCGATGACAGGGCCGACATCGGTCGAAATCCGCCAGGGATCGCCGATGCTGAGCGCCTCCATGGCGCCCTTCAGCATCTCCAGCATTTTCTTCTCCACGTCCTTCTGCACATAGAGCACGCGCAGTGCCGAGCAACGCTGGCCGGCACTCTGGAATGCCGAGGCGAGGATGTCGCGCACCGCCTGTTCGGGCAGCGCGGTGGAATCAACGATCATGGCGTTGAGGCCGCCCGTCTCGGCGATCAGCATGGCGTTGGGCGCGGCCGTCTTGGCCAGTTGCTTCTCGATCAGCTTGGCGACCTCGGTCGAGCCGGTAAAGCAGACGCCGGCGATGCGCGGATCTGATGTAAGCGGCCCGCCGACCGACGGGCCGTCGCCAGGGAGCAACTGGATGACGTCTTCCGGCACACCGGCCTCGCGCAGCAGCTCGACAGCCCGGAAGGCGATCAGCGGCGTCTGCTCGGCCGGCTTGGCGATGACCGAATTGCCGGTGACAAGTGCGGCCGCGATCTGGCCGGTGAAGATGGCGAGCGGGAAATTCCACGGCGAAATGCACACGATGGCGCCGCGCGCTTGCGTGCCCGCCTCCGCATTGGCCGCCTCGGTGGCGTAGTAGCGCAGGAAGTCGACCGCCTCGCGCACTTCGGCGACGCCGTCGGCCAGCGATTTGCCGGCCTCGCGGGTGGCGAGTGCAAAGAACTCGACGGCTTTGGATTCATAGAGAACGGCGGCACGGTTGAGGATGGCAGCGCGCTCGGCGACGGAACGTTTTGCCCATGCCGGCTGCGCTTCCACCGCAAAGCGCACGGCGGTCGCGACTTGCTTGGCGGCGGCTTCGCTGACCGTACCGACCACTTCGGAAGGCTTTGCTGGGTTGACTATGGGACGCTGCTTGCCGTAGCCGGCGGCACGGGTGATCGGCTTGGCATGCCAACGATCCGGCCCAGCGAAGGCCACCCTGGCCTTGTCGATCGCCGCCAGCGTCACCGTGTCGGTGATGTCGAATCCTTTCGAATTGCGACGCCCGGCCCCAAAAATCTCGGAAGGCCGGGCAATCGCCGGATTGGTGGCCGGACCCTGGCTCTCGACCGTTTCGAGCGGATCGCGCGCAATGTCCTCCGGCTCGACGTCCTCGTCGGTCAGTTGGTGCACGAAGGAGGAATTGGCGCCGTTCTCCAGCAACCGGCGGACCAGATAGGCCAGCAGATCGGAATGCGCACCGACCGGCGCGTAGATGCGGCAGCGTGTGCCTTCGGACCGTCGCACCGTCTTGTGCAGCGCCTCGCCCATGCCGTGCAGGCGCTGGAACTCGAAGGAATCGCGATTATCCGCCATCGCCAAGATGGCGGCGACGGTGTGGGCATTGTGGGTGGCGAATTGCGGATAGATGCGGTCGGTCATCGATAGCAGCTTTTTCGCGCAAGCCATGTAGGAAACGTCGGTGTTGGTCTTGCGGGTGAAGACGGGATAGCCTGACAGTCCGAGCGTCTGCGCCCGCTTAATCTCGGTGTCCCAATAGGCACCCTTGACCAGCCGCACCATGATGTTGCGGTCGTATTTCCTGGCCAGCGCATAGAGCCAATCGATGGCGAAGGCCGCGCGTGGCCCATACGCTTGCACCACCACGCCGAAGCCGTTCCAGCCGGCGAGCTCCGGCTCGGCCAGCACCCGCTCGATGACGTCGAGCGACAGATCGAGGCGATCGGCCTCCTCGGCATCGATGTTGAGGCCCATACGCGAATGGCGCGCGGCAAGCGCCAGCGACAAGAGCCGCTCGGCCATCACAGGCAGCATCTCTTCCTTCTGCGCCACCTCGTAGCGAGGATGCAGCGCCGAAAGCTTGACCGAAATGCCGTGGTTCTGCCTGATGTCAGGACCGTTGGAGCCGGAATCGAGCGACGAAATCGCGTCGGCATAGGCCTTGTGATAGCGCAAGGCGTCGGCCTCGGTGCGGGCCGCCTCGCCCAGCATGTCGAAGGAATAGAGGTAGCCCTTCTGCGTCATCGGCCGGCCGCGCTTGACGGCTTCCGTGATGGTGCGGCCGAGCACGAACTGCTCGCCCATCTCGCGCATGGCGGCGGCCACCGCCTTGCGGATGACCGGCTCGCCCAACCGCCGCACCATCGAGCGCAGCGTGCCTTCGATGCCGCCCTCGCCCTCATCGAGGACGCGGCCGGTCAGCATCAGCGCCCAAGTCGAGGCGTTGACGAAGATGGAGCTCGAACCGCCCGAATGCGCCGACCAGTCGTGCGGCGCGATCTTGTCGGCGATGAGGTCGTCCATCGTTTCGGTATCGGGCACGCGCAACAGTGCCTCGGCCAGGCACATCAGCGCGACGCCTTCCTTGGTGGAGAGACCATAGGCCGAGAGGAAGACTTCCATCAGCCGGGGATCGGACGAACCGCGCACCGCCCGCACCAGATCGGCGGCGCGGGCCGAGATCGCCTTGCGGTCTTTCCCGGAGAGCGCCGTCGCGTCGGCAAGCCGCTTCACGGCCTCGTCTTCATCGGGCAGGTAGTTGGCGCGGATCTGCTGGCGGATGGCATCGAGCGCTGGCATGGCGGTCCCATGGATCGAGCAAAGGGATCGGGCCGGCGGTCACCGGACCGAATGGTGGAAGCTAGCACAGATGCGAATTTTCAATCGGTCCGAAGAAATCGACATTGCAGGTCATTCGATCTATCGTAGCAGCTCAAAACCGACATATGGACTGCATTTTCGATGACAGAAGACCAATTGGACCGCATCGACAGGAATATCCTGGCGGCGCTGGCAAGCGATGGCCGGCTTTCGATGTCAGAACTGGCGGCAAACGTCGGCCTGTCGAAAACGCCGGTGCAGGCGCGGGTGAAGCGGCTGGAGAAGGACGGCTACATCAGGGGCTACCAGGCGATCATCGACCGCGAGCGCATGGGCGAAGGCCATGTTGCATTCGTCCAGGTGAAATTGTCCGACACCAGGTCCGCCGCGCTCGATGCCTTCAACCGATCCGTGCAGGCCGTGCCGGAAATCGAGCAGTGCCACATGATGGCGTCGAGCTTCGACTATCTGCTGAAAGTCCGCACCAGGGACATCGCCGCCTACCGCCGCGTCCTCGGCGAACGCATCTCGGCCCTGCCCCACGTCGCCCAGACCTCGACCTTCGTGGCGATGGAGACAGTCAAGGATCGATGACCATGATCCCGAAAAGTGGAAGCCGGTTTTCGGACAAGATCATGGTCAAACGTAGAGCCCCATCCCGATACATCGGGATGGATCGGGCTCTAACTCACTCCGAAAGCGTCTTCAGGAAAGCCACCAGCGCCGCACGTTCACGATCCGACAGCCCCAGCGGATGAACTTCGGACGTACCCTCCACGCTGGGTGCAGCCTTGGCGTAGTGCGCCACGACCTCGTCGAGCGACGAAAACTGCCCGGCATGCATGTAGGGCGACCGCGTTGCCGCACCGCGCAGCGATGGCGTCTTGTAGGCGCGAACGAGTTCGGGCGCATCCTTGACCATGAAGCGCAACTCGCCGCAGGCGCTGGCGTCGCCATCGCGATAGGCGCCGAAGCAGTTGAACGGGTCCGCCTCGACTTGGCGCACGGCATCGATGCGGCCGCGGTCCGGCGGCAGGCCCGCAATGGGTGGCACGCCGGTGTTGTGAAAGCTGTTGTCGGTGAAGCGCGGGCCGTTGTGACAGGTCACGCAATTGGCCTTGCCGATGAACAGTTTCAGCCCAAGGATTTCTTGCTTGGAAAAGACCGCATGGCCTTTCGGCTCAGCGCCGGTGACGAGATCCAGCGCAAAACGGTCGAAACGCGTCGGCGCCGGCTCGATCGAGCGTTCGAAGGCGGCGATCGCCTTGCCGATATTGGCAAAGACGCCGTCGATTGCGCTGCGCTGCGCGCCGCTCATCGCATTCCAGGCCGCCTTCTCGGCATCGTTTCCAAGCGGGCTGGCATTCGACGGCATGCCCGAAAGATCGGGCAGCGGCCCGAAGATGCGCTCATAGCGCTCGCCGAAGCGCGCCTTGATGTAATGCGCGTAGGCGGTGCGGTTTCCCGCCTGCTCCAGCGGGTTTTCGAGCGGCGTCAGCGCTTGCGCCCACAGGCTGTCGCGGCGGCCGTCCCAGAAGAACCAGGGATCGCGCGCGACGCCGGCCAGCGGCATGGTCCGCCGGCTGGTACGGCCGACGCCGACGGCTTGCGGCAGGTCGTCCTGGAACTGGCGGTCGATCTTGTGGCATGTCGAACAGGATATCGACCCGTCACCGCTCATGCCCTGGTCGAAGAACAGCGTCGAGCCGAGTGCGGCAGCCGCCGGCACGTCGGCAAAACGATCGGTGGTGTCGGGCTTGAGCGCCGGCAGCGACGACAGCGCCAGCGAGGCGATGGTCGTCTTCTCGGCGTCGGAAAAATCCGGCTTCGTGCAGCCGGTAAGGACAACGGCCACCATTAGCGCCAGAAAACGCGAACGCCGCCTCATGTCCTGCTCACAGCACCACGTTGAAGAGCACCGTATCGGAGCCTGCGGTGGCCGAGATGGCGAAATGCAGCTGCCACCAGCCGCTCATGGTGAATTTCACCCCTTCGATCCGGTAACGCCCGTCGCCGAGATAGTCGGTCGCTTGCGGGCTGGTCGGCAGGCCGTGACTGTGCAGCGGCATGCCGCCGGAGATCGCGATCGCCGCCCCTTCCACCGGAGCTCCAGCCTTTGTCTTCAGCGTCAGCAGCCAGGATTGCAGTTGGCCTAGCCGCACAACGCCTCGCTCCGGCGCGAAGCTTGCCACGAACAGCCCGTTGGCGGTGTTCTTCGTCCGAGAGACATCCGGGCCGGCGGGCCGCGCCGACCGCGGCGCCGTCAGGTAAACGACCGCGAGAATGCCGACCAGCAAGGCAGCCAGACCAAGACCTGCCAGAAGATAACGCCATATCGATGCCAAACCGGTTCCTCTTCTGCAGACAACGCTCTGCCGAACGGATCGCATCCCGCCAGCCTGTGGGAAAACGCTGTGGCGGAAAAAACCCTGCTTGCCAAGCATGGCGCTGCCGGTGGCAAAAAGCTACAGCACCGAGATCACTGGAGGATTGCAGATGGCGGGAAACGGCGTCGCCTCGATCGGCGAATGCATGCTCGAACTGTCGGGCCAGACGGGACCGAACTGGCGCATAGGCTTTGCCGGCGACACGTTCAACACGCTGTGGGCGCTGCATGCACTGAGCGCTGAGCGGCCGGCAACCTATGTCTCGGCCTTCGGCGACGATCCATTCTCGCAAGGCCAGATCGATTTCTTCGCTGAAAACGGCATCGGCATCGGCTCCAGCCCGCTCATAGCGGGCGCGCGGCCCGGCCTCTATGCCATCACGCTGACGGGAGCCGAACGTTCCTTCACCTATTGGCGTGGCGACGCCGCCGCGCGGCAGCTTGTCTCGGACCCGGCCGCATTATCGAAAAACCTGGAAAATCAGGCACTTGTCTATTTTTCCGGAATCACTTTGGCAATTCTGGACGAAGCCGCGCGCGCTGAGTTGCTGGCCGCCGTCGCCAAGGCGCGTTCGGCTGGTTCACTTATCGCCTTCGACCCCAACTATCGGCCGCGGCTCTGGCGTGAGCGCGAGGATGCGCAGGCAGCGATCGTCGAAGCCCTTGCCGCCACCGACATCGCATTGCCGACCTTCCCCGACGAGCAGATGCTGTTCGGCGATCCAACACCGCAAGCCACAGCGAAGCGGCTTGGGCAACTCGTCGGCGAGGTCGTCGTCAAGAACGGCGAAGCACCGGCACTGATTGCCCAAGCAGGAACGCTGCGCGAAGTCCCGGCAATCCATGTCGCCGCTCCCGCCGATACGACGGGCGCCGGCGATTCCTTCAACGGCGGCTATCTTGCGGCTCGACTTGCCGGCCACGACCCGCTTGAAGCAGCACGCCGTGCGCATCGCGTCGCCGCCGCCGTGGTGCAGGTGCGCGGCGCGCTGGCGCCGTTCGAGACGCTGCGCGCGGCCTTCGCCGGCTAAAGTCTGTTGCGATTCTGGTCAGGCGGGCTTCACCTGAACATTGGCAGGCCTCAGGGCAGACGGAATCTGTATTCCGTCACGTGGTGGTAGATCGCGCCCGGCCACAGCGTCGCCTGCGGGAAATAAGGCCGGTTCGGCGCGTCCGGCCAAATCTGCGGCTCCAGGCAGAAGCCGCAAAAAGCCTTGTAGTCGCGGCCTTCCAACCCGGTGCGCGGCGTCACGTACTGGCCGGTATAGAGCTGGACGCCCGGCTCAGTGGTCCAGACCTCCATCTCGACACCGGAACTGGCGCCTTGCGCCCATGCCGCCTGCTTGAGCGGCCCGCGTGCCGAAGCGAGGCAGAAATTCTGGTCGTAGGGCAGCTGTTCGCCCTCGGTCTCCATGCGCAGCGGCCGCGCCTGGCGGAAATCGAACGGCGTACCGTCAACCGGCTTGACCACGCCGGTCGGGATCATGTCGCCATCGACCGGCAGGTAGGCGCCGGCATTCAGCATCATCCTGTGGTCGAGAATGTCGCCGGCGCCGCCATCATCCAGGTTGAAATAGGAATGCTGGGTCAGATTGCACAGCGTCGGCTCCTCGCAGGTGGCGGTCAGCTCGACGCTGAGCGTGCCGGGGATCTTCAACCGGTAGGTGCAGGTGACATCGAGCGCGCCGGGAAAACCCATCGCGCCGTCGGGATCGTGCAACGTCAGCGTGACGAAATCCCTGCCATGCAGCGAAACCGTCCACGGCCTGTGGGAATAGCCTTGCGAGCCGCCATGCAGCGTATGCTTGTCGAGGAAGTTTTGCTCGGTCTGGTAGCGGCTGCCGGCGATGGTAAAGCGGCCGTCGCGGATGCGGTTGGCATAGCGGCCGACAACCGCTCCAAAGAAGCCCGTATCCGTCTCGTAGGCCGCCAGATTGTCGTAGCCAAGCACCAGCGGCGCATCGTGCCCGGTCAGGCGCAGATCCTGGATGATCGCGCCCAGACCGATGATGTTGGCGGTGATACCGCCGCCCCTGATCGTGAAGCGACGCACCGGCTCGCCTGCCTGCGTCGTGCCGAAAACCTCGCCGTCCTTCATCGCCATGCCCGTAAATGCCAGTTGATCCAGAAGACTTCGGCTGGTTTTCCCATGAGAGATGGGCAGGCTATCGGCCTGCTCATCTCCGGGATAGAATATCAGAGGCCGAGGCCGCCGATGCAGACATATTTGGTGTCGAGGTAATCCTCGATGCCCTGATGTCCGCCTTCCTTGCCGAGGCCGGATTCCTTAACGCCGCCGAACGGCGCCTCCGGCGTGGTGATGAGGCCTTCATTGACGCCGACCATGCCGTATTTCAGCCCTTCCATGACGCGGAAGGCGCGGCCGAGATCGCCGGTGTAGAAATAGCAGGCGAGGCCGAATTCGGTGTCGTTGGCGAGTGCTATCGCCTCCTCTTCGGTCTCGAACTTGAACACCGGTGCGACCGGGCCAAAGATCTCTTCCTTCATGAAGCGCATCTTGGGCGTCGCATTGGCAATGACCGTCGGCTGGAAGAACGAACCGCCGAGCGCATGGCGCTTGCCGCCGGCAACGATCTTGCCGCCCTTGGATGTGGCGTCGGCGATCAGTTCTTCGACCTTCTCGACCGCCTTCTCGTCGATCAGCGGCCCCTGCTGCACGCCGTCCTCGAGGCCGGAGCCGACCTTCAGCCCGTTGCTGGCGGCAGCGAGCTTCTCGACGAACTTGTCATAGACACCAGCCTGGACAAGGAAGCGGTTGGTGCAGACGCAGGTCTGGCCGGAATTGCGATACTTGGCGGTGATCGCACCAGCGACCGCACGCTCGAGGTCGGCGTCATCGAAGACAATGAACGGCGCGTTGCCACCGAGCTCCATCGACACTTTCTTGACGGTGACCGACGACTTCTGGATGAGAAGCTTGCCGACTTCGGTCGATCCGGTGAAGGTGATCTTCGACACCAGCGGATTGGCGCAGATCTCGTCGCCGATCTCGCTTGCCGAACCGGTCAGGATGTTGACGACGCCCTTGGGGAAGCCGACCTCCGCTGCGAGCGCACCCCAGGCGAGGCCCGAATATGGCGTCTGCGAGGCCGGCTTGACCACTGCGGTGCAGCCGGCGGCGAGCGCCGGGCCGAGCTTGCGGGCCAGCATCGAGGACGGGAAATTCCACGGCGTGATGGCGGCGATGACGCCGACCGGTTCCTTGGTCACCAGGATACGGCGATCCGCCCACGGCGACGGCACCACGTCGCCATAGGTGCGGCGGCCTTCCTCGGCGAACCACAATATATAGGCCGCGGCGGAGCCGATCTCGCCCTTCGATTCGAACAGCGACTTGCCCTGTTCGATGGTCAGCAGTTCGGCCAGCACGTCCTGATTGTCCATCATCGCGTCATGCAGCTTGCGCAGCAGCTTCGAGCGCTCGAGCGCGGTCGTCTTGCGCCAGGTCTTGAAAGCTTCCGCGGCGGCTTCGATGGCGCGGCGGGTCTCGGCTTTGCCCGACTTCGGCACGGTGCCGATCTTGAGACCGGTGGCCGGGTTGTTGACGTCGACCGTCTGGCCGCTGTCGGCCTGCACCCATTCGCCATTGATGAGATTGGCCTGCCGCATGAAATGGCTGGTTTTCTGAAGCATGGTCTATCCTCCGTTCGGCGCGCTGACGGGCCGGTCTGTGAAATCTTCGGTGAGCGTGCGCCATGGACTGAAGCCGGCACGCCGGAGCCACTGCTCTTTACCGAGGGCAAGGCCCGCAAGCAATCGCAAGATGGCATATAGGGGTTGGACCAGCCCGAGGCGAGAGCAGGCCGGACATATGCCGTGCCGATCGCTGGCCGCACCATCTGACTATCGACATATCCTATCCGAAAACGTGGAGCACCACCGTCAGCCAGAAGGCGGTTGTAACAACCGCGCTCGCCGTGGCGATTGTCATCTGGTTCGACGCCAGCGCCTGGCCGCTGTTGAACTGCACGGCGATGAGATAGGAATTGATGCCGGATGGTAGCGCCGCCACCACCACCGCCACTTTGGCCGTCAATGGCGGCAGGCCAAGCAGCCAGACCAGACCGAGAACCAGAGCCGGCATCAGGAACAATTTCAGCACCGAAAGCGCCAGAGCCGGCCGGACATTGCCGGAGATACCGAAGCGGCGCAGGCTGAGGCCCATGGCGAACAGCGCCACTGGCCCGGCAGTGTCAGCCAGCGCATCGACCAGCCGCGTGGCAAGGTTCGGCAGCGGCGCGCCGGTTAGGCGCCATGCCAGCCCGGCCAGGATGCCGATGATCAGGGGATTGGTGAACAGTCTTCTCAGAAAGCTCTGGATGATGCGCAGCGGGTGTACGGGCTCGCTGCCACCGCGGCCAAATATCTCGAACATGATGATCGACGCCATCATCATGGTCGGCAGATGCACGGAAACGAGCAGCGACAGCACTTCGAATCCGCTGGACCCGAATACGCCGAGAACGAAGGGAATGCCCAGCAACACCACATTCGAGAAGGACGACGACACTCCACCGACGATACCTGTGCGTGCGTCCCGCCCGAAGATTCGCGTCGTCACCAGATGGCCGGCAGCCCATGTCATTGCAACCGCGGTGAAGTAAGCGCCCCACAGCGACCATGGCGCCACGCCATGGAAATCGGAATTCACCATCGTCCGAAACAGCAGCAGCGGCATCGCCACGTTGATGGCGAATTCGGAGATGCCGTCCCCGCTGGCCGGCTTTAGATAGCCGGTGAGCCCGGTGAGATAGCCGAGCGCGACGAGGCTGAAGACGAAAAGAACGGTTTCGGTGAGCGGCGACATTTTTCAGGGATAGGCGAGCCACGGCCGCGGCGCAATCGCGCCCGAATTTGATCATGCCCTAATTTGATCATGGCCAAATTTGATCATGGTCCATTGGCAGCGTTATAGAGGGCTTGGATCATCAGGGCGGATGCGAACGACAAATGACCTTTGTCGAAACCTCGAAGCTTAATCTTTTGCGGCGGGCATGGCTGACGGCTTTCATCGCCGCACTGCTTTGCCTTGCCGCGACCGCGCTTGCAGTTGCAGAGACGAAAAGCCTCAAAGGCGTGGCGCTGATCATCGGCCAGTCGAATTACCTGCATATCGCCGCCCTCCCCAACCCCGCCAACGACGCCCGTGACATGGCCAAGATGCTGACCGACCTTGGCTTCGACGCGCGCAGCGTCACCGACCGTGACGCCACCAAGCTGAAGCGCGACCTGGAGCGGTTCACCGAAGATGCCGACGGCGCCGACGTCGCCTTCATCTACTACTCCGGTCATGGCATCGAGGCCGGCGGCGAAAACTATCTGGTTCCGGTCGATGCCGACGTCCCGTCGCTGAAGGATGCCGGCACCAGCCTTGTGCCGATATCGGCCGTCATGGAGGCATTGAAAAAGACAGTGCCGGTGACGATCATGCTGCTCGACGCCTGCCGCACCAATCCATTCCCCGCGGATGCCATGGTCCGGCGCTCACCGACCGCTTCCGCCTCGCCCATCGGTGCCGGCGGGCTGGAACCTGTGCGCGGCGCGAAGGCGCTCGGCAATGCGCCGGCGGCCGACGCGAGCCTGGGTACGGTGATCGGCTTTGCCGCAGAACCGGGTCGTCCGGCGCTCGATGGCGCCGCCGGCGAAAACAGCCCTTATGCGTCCGCTTTGCTGCGCCACCTCGCGGCAATGAAGGGCACCGAATTCGGCTCGGTCATGCGCATGGTGACCGAGGAGGTCTATCTCGACACAAAGGCAAAGCAGCGCCCCTGGGTCAATGAAAGCTTGCGCCGGCTGCTCTATTTCGGCGTCGCGCCGGCGGAGCCTACCGGCGACGACGGGCTGATCACCGGCGAAAGGCGCCAACTCCTGCTGACGATTTCCGACCTGCCCGACCCGAAACGGGCGCAGGTGGAACTGGCCTCGCTGCAGGAAGGCGTGCCGCTCGATGCGCTTTATGGCGTGCTGAAAGCGCTCGGCACGGAAAAGATCCCGGAGGATCCGTCCGACCTGCAAAAGATGCTCGACGCCCAGGCCGAGCGCCTGAAGAAGATAATGTCCGAGCGCGCCGCGCTGCGCACCGACGATCCGGAGATCAAACGCCTGATCGCCTCCGCCGACAAGGCGATCGGCCAGGGCGCCATCGTGACGGCGCGGAAATTCCTCGACGATGCAGTCGGCCGGGTCGAGCAGACCGACGATGGGGTCGATGAAGCCGAAGACCTCGTCAAGCAGAAGCGTCTTGCCGATGCCGCGATCTACGCCAGGCGGGCCGACGCCTCGGGGCTGGTCTTCGACTACAGATCCGCCGCCGGCGACTATGCCAAGGCGTTTTCGCTGGCCGAAAAATGGGACGACAAGCTGCGCTGGAACTACAAGAACCAGGAAGCCGAGGCGTTGAACGCCTACGGCTACGCCACCGGCGATCTCGATGCGCTGCAGCACTCCATCGAGGCCTATCGCACCATCCTGAACTTCATCCCAAATGGCGAACAAAACCGCGATTGGGCCATCACTCGCAACAACATGGCGGTAGTGCTGCAGACCATCGGCGAGCGAGAGACGGAGACCGCGCGCCTTGAAGAGGCAGCGCGGATCTTTCGCGATTCGCTTGTCGTGTTCGAGCGCGAGAAGGACGATCTCAACTGGGCCGCCGCGCAGAACAACCTGGCCAATGTGCTGTTGAAGATCGGCGAACGCGAGAGCGACCCGAAGCGCCTGAACGAGGCGGTGGCGGCGATGCGCGCCACACTCGAAAAACGCCCGCGCGACAAGGTCCCGCTCGACTGGGCCGCTTCGCAGAACAATATCGGCCTGGCGCTCTATGCGCTTTCCGAGCGCGAGGCCGCCGGCGAACATCTGACGCAAGCCGAGGCGGCCTACCGGCTGGCGCTTGAGGAATACACACGCGAAAAGGCGCCGGTTGAATGGGCGATGGTCGAGAACAATCTCGGCAACACGCTGGTGTCGCTCGGCATTCAGCTCAACGACAAGGCGAAGATAAACGAGGCGGCCAACGCGTTCCGTGCCGCGCTTGAAGTGCGAACCCGTGAAACCTTCCCCGTCTCATGGGCGACCAGCAGGCTCAACCTCGGCAACGCGCTGAGCGGTGTCGCCCGTTTCGATATGGGCACCGGCGCGCTTGAAGAGGCCGCGGCCGCCTATGACGATGCACTGACGGTGTTTACCCGGCAGCGTTTCCCGAGGGACTGGGCGTCGGCGCAGAACAATCTCGGGTCGATCTACCAGACACTTGGCCAGCGTACCCGCGACGCGGCCAAGCTGGAGCAATCGGCGGCGGCGTTCCGGACCACGCGACAGGTCTATGTCAGACGGAAATTCCCGCAGGACTGGGCAATGAGCCACTACAATCTCGGCAACACGCTGCAGCTTCTGGGCGGCGTGACCGACAAGCCGGAACATTACGGTGAGGCCATTGCCGCCTACCGCGATGCGTTGCGCGAGTACAAGCGCGAGACGAACCCGCGCCAATGGGCGCTGGCCCAGGCCGGCCTCGGCTCGACGCTGCACTGGCTGAGCATGAGCAATGCCGACCCGAGGACCTTGCTGGAGTCCATCGCGGCCCGCCGGGCAGCCCTCGAAGTGCTCACCGTCGACGCGGCACCGGTCGACTGGGCCAACGCCCAGAACGGCATCGGCATGAGCCTGCTCAACCTCGGCAATCTCGAACGCACCGGCAAATACCTCGGTGATGCCGAGGCCGCCTTCGCGGCCACGCTGAAGGTATTCACCAGGGAAAGCCTGCCCATGCAATGGGCCTTCGCGCAGAACAATCTCGGTGACGTCAGCTGGAACCGAGCCAGCTATGGCGGGGGCAAGGCCGAATATCAAAAGGCGATCGAATTCTTCGAGAACGCCAAGCAGGGCTTTACCGAAGCCGGCTACACAATCCCCATCCCGCTCACCGACCAGAAGATCGATCTGGTGAAGAAGCAGATGGCGAAGAAGTAGGTCTACGCATCCCGCCGACCGCGCCTTGTCTTTCGGCTGGCTTTACCGTCCCTATATGTCCCGTCACCGGAACCCATTGCCGGGAACCGGAGAAGGATAGCGGATGATTCGATTTGCCTTGGCGTTGTTCCTGTTTCTTATTCCCGGCGTGGCCCACGCCACGGATGCAGGCTGGGCGCTGCTGCGCGATGGCGGACATGTCGTGCTGCTGCGCCATGCCATGGTCACCGGCACCACCGACCCGGCCAATTTCGACATCGACAGTTGCGCCACCCAGATGAACCTGTCGGCCCGTGGCAAGCAACAGGCGAGCAAGATCGGCGCTCTGTTTGCCGCCCGTGCGGCACCGATCGAGCGCGTGTTGTCCAGCCGCTATTGCCGCTGCCTCGATACTGCCCGCATCGCCTTCGAGGCCGAGCCGGAGCTGTTTGCTCCGCTCGATCTCCTGAAGGGCGACGAGGCGCAGAAAGCCGCGCAGATCGCGGCGATCCTGAAAGAAATCCGCGCCTATTCCGGCTCCGACAATCTGGTCATGGTCACCCATCTGGAAGACATCGTGGCGCTGACCGGCATCTCGCCGCGCGAAGGCGAGGCCGTGGTCGTGGAGCCGCAGGGCGATAGCCTGCGCGTGCTCGGCCGCGTCACCTTCTGAGCTCCCTGCGCGCGATCGCTGACGTCGAAAGCGGTGTTGCCGAAATGCCACCGCCGCAAGAAGCCGCAAATCCGCCACGACAATGCCGCTTGCGACAACCCGTCGCAGGGGCTATAGGCGCGCTCCCGGTCACGAGAACCGAAGCGAGCACAACGGTTGGAGCTTTCGCCTCCGCCCGTGCAGGCGGCTTTGCCGCCCTGTATACGGCGCCGCTTTGGGGATTGAGATCGCGGATGTAGCTCAGCGGGAGAGCGCCGGATTTGGGTCCGGAGGTCGGGGGTTCAATTCCCTTCATCTGCACCACGGATAGCTCAGTTTGGTTAGAGCATCAGATTGTTAATCTGACTGTCGAAGGTTCGATTCCTTCTCCATTGGCCTGAAAAGCCATCCGAAAAACGGTCAGGGGACTGGAATGCGAAAGACTGAACGGATGGCCCAAGCCCTCGGGCGCGGATCATCCCAAGCGTCTTTCGCCATCGGCTCGCGGCCAGGCCCGCGGTGACGATCAAGGCGCAGTGTCGCCGGCAAAGGAAGCTCGGCCTCCGGCGCCCGCTTCGCTGCCCCGCGATCCGCTCCCGAAGGCCCGCCACGGATTGATGCCACCAGTCCCCGGATCATTCGTGCCCGGACGATGACGCAAGACGACGATGTGAAACGAGAAACGAAAGGAACGATCGACGCATGACTTGACGCCTCGCATGGGGCCATGCCCGACAGGAGTGAAACAATGACAATTCTCGACAAGGTTCTTGGACGCGAGCGCGTCCTCGTAAAGGAAAACGAACGTGCCCTCACCCTCCACAAGGGTGAGATCAAGACTGTCCTGCTGCCGGGCGAACATTGGCTCGCCAACCGGCGCGGCAGCCTTGAAGTGTCCCGGCACGATCTGAAGAACCCGGAATTCGTTTCGGCATACGAGAAGGCGTTGTTCGACAAGCTCCCGGATGTGGCCGCGCGTCATTTCACCGTCGTTCGCACCGGGCGCACGGATGTCGCCATCATCGAGCGTGACGGCAATCTGCACGCCGTTCTGGCGCCGGACCGCAAGCTCGTGCTGTGGACGGATGCCGGTCCGTGGAAGGTGACGCTGATCGACACATCGGTCGATCTCGCCATCGATGCGGCGGTCATGCGCCGGCTCGGCCAGGCCCGGAAGGCGGAATTGATGTCCGTCCACCCGGTCGTCGACGGTCAGGCCGGACTGCTGTTCATCGACGGTGTCCTGGTCAGGACGCTGACGGCGGGCGTGCATGGCTTCTGGAACGTCGGACGCATGGTGCAGATCAAGGTCGTCGACCTCAAGCGCCAGTCGCTCGACGTTGCCGGGCAGGAAGTGCTGACCAAGGATCGCGTGACGATCCGCGTCAACATCGCAGCCGAATACCGGGTCGTCGATCCTGTCAAGGCGGTGAGCATGGTGAAGGACTTCTCCGAAGCCCTTTACCGCGCCCTGCAGTACGCCTTCCGCAAGACCCTTGGCGCGCTGACACTCGATCAGATCCTTGAAAAGAAGGTGACGATCGACGAAGAAGCCGCTGGCAAGGTCCGCGCCGATATGGCCGAGATCGGGGTGGAGGTCAGCGATATCGCCCTCAAGGATGTCATCCTGCCGGGCGAGATGCGCGAGATCCTGAACCAGGTGGTGTCGGCCGAAAAGCAGGCCGAGGCCAACATCATCCGTCGCCGCGAGGAGACGAACGCGACGCGTTCCCTCCTCAACACGGCCAGGGTGATGGCGGAAAACCCGGTGATGCTGCGGTTGAAGGAGCTTGAGGCTCTGGAAACCATAGCCGGCAAGGTCGAGCGGCTGACCGTCCACAACGGAACGGGCGGGCTGCTGAACGATCTGGTCAAGCTCCGCGACAGTTGATGCATGTCGCCCAAAGTGAGTCCGGTTTTGGGAAAACGACATGCCTCGAAACAAAGGCTGACGTAGCGTCAACAAGAAGGGCCCCCGGGGAAACCGGGGGCCTTCTTGCGTTTTCCAGACACCCTACCCATCTGCGCCCGGCGTATCAGCCCTTTTCCTGCCGGGAAAAACCGATTAGACAGCGCCCAAACAAGATGCGGACAGATTCCGCCCGCAACCGAAGGAAAAGCCCTTGTCCACCACGTTCGACAAAGTCGCCAAGATCATTGCCGACACCAGCGAGATCGATATCGAAACCATCACGCCCGAGAGCCACACGATCGACGATCTCGGCATCGACAGCCTCGATTTCCTCGACATCGTCTTCGCCATCGACAAGGAATTCGGCATCAAGGTGCCGCTGGAAAAATGGACCCAGGAAGTCAATGACGGCAAGGCTTCGACCGACGATTACTTCGTCATGAAGAACCTGTGCGCCAAGATCGACGCACTGGTTGCCGCCAAGACCGCCTGACTTCGGTTGAGCGCGTGATCTTGACGCGCCCTGCCGCCTGACCCACAAAGCCGCTCATGAGCAGCCCCCGCGACGTCGTCATCACTGGTATCGGCCTTGTCTCCTCGCTGGGGGAAGGTCCGGACGCCCATTGGCAGAAGCTCGCGCAGCCGGGCCTGGAACCGGTGCTCGAAGCGGCGCGCTTTGCACCCTATACCGTCCATCCATTGCCGGAGATCGACTGGAACCTGCAGATCGCCAAACGCGGCGATCAGCGCCAGATGGAAACCTGGCAGAGGCTCGGCACCTATGCCGCAGGCCTGGCGCTGGACGACGCCGGCATCAAAGGCAATGACGAACTCTGCACGACCATGGACATGGTCGTGGCCGCAGGCGGCGGCGAACGCGACGAGGCAGTCGATGCCGCCATTCTCGCCGCTTCGGAAAACCGCAACGACCGCGATGTGCTGCTCAACGAGAAATTGACCACCGAATTGCGGCCGACATTGTTCCTGGCCCAGCTTTCCAATCTGCTCGCCGGCAACATCTCCATCGTCCACAAGGTGACGGGCTCATCCAGAACCTTCATGGGCGAGGAAGGTGCCGGTGTCGCCGCCGTCGAGACAGCAGCCGCGCGCATCCGCTCCGGCCAGTCGACGCACATCCTGGTTGGCGGCGCCTTCCAGACCGAACATTCCGACATGCTGCTCGGCTATGAACTCGCCGGCTATTTGCATCGCGGCCCGTGGAGGCCGGTCTGGCAAAGACAGGGGGCTGAGGGCGGCGGCGTCGTGACTGGATCCGGCGGTGCCTTCCTGGTGCTGGAGCAGCGCGAACACGCGATGAGCCGCGGCCGCAAGATCTATGCCGAGCTTGGGCCGGTCGTCTCCGGCCGCGCCAGGCGCCCACGGGGAGAACTCGACGCCGAGATCGCCGCACTGCTCAAGCAGGCTGCAATGCCGAACGGCAAATTGCTGGCCCTGTCGGGCGCGTCGGGCGCCCATACGGCAACCATCGCCGAGAAAGCCGCGCTCGACGCCAATCCGGCGATTGCCGCGCGCGGTTTCTCGACGCTGACCGGACACATGAAGGAAGCACAGTTTCCCTTCGCTGTGGCACTGGCGGCGCTGGCCGTCGATCGCAAGGCCGCCTACCCCGTTTTTGATGCCGCAGCCGAGAAGCCGTTCGAAGGGGTTCCCGCAACCGTCCTTGCAACGGCGATCGGCTATCACCAATTCGAGGGCATGGCGCTCGTCAACGCCGCCTGAGGCGGTGGTCCACGATCCATGCCGCAACGATAGACGATCGAGGGCTACCGCATGGCCAATTTGAACGATCATATGGGCAGGCCGATCGTTGCCGTCACCGGCATCGGCGTGGTGACCTCGCTTGGCGTCGGCAAGGCCGACAATTGGGCGGCGCTGACCTCGGGCAAGTCGGGCATCCACCCGATCACCCGTTTTCCGGTCGATCATCTCAACACCCGCATCTCCGGCATGGTCGACTTCCTGCCATCGAGCTCGAAGGGCTCCAGCCACCTCACCTATGAACTGGCGGAAACCGCCGCGCGTGAGGCCGTGGCCGAATCCGGCCTCGATTCCGGTGATTTCGGTGGTCCTCTCTTCCTCGCTTCACCGCCGGTCGAACTCGACTGGCACGACCGCTTCGCGCTCTACAATTCCAACAAACTGGACTCCGGCGGCGAACGGCTGCTGCGGGTGGCGCGCGGATTGAAGGAACTAGACATTTTCGAGACCACGCAGTTCGGCTCGATCGCCGACCGGCTTGCCGACCGTTTCGGCACACGCGGGCTGCCGATCACGCTGTCGACCGCTTGCGCTTCCGGCGCCACCGCCATCCAGCTCGGTGTCGAGGCGATCCGCCGCGGCGAATGCGACCGGGCGCTGTCGATCGGCGCCGACGGTTCGGCAACCGCCGAGGCGCTGATCCGCTTCTCGCTGCTGTCGGCGCTGTCGACCCACAACGACATTCCCGAAAAGGCGTCAAAACCCTTCTCCAAGGAGCGCGACGGCTTTGTGCTGGCCGAGGGCTCCGGCGCTCTCGTGCTGGAATCGCTGGAAGCTGCGATGGCACGCGGCGCCACGATTCTTGGCATCCTGCGCGGCTGCGGCGAAAAGGCGGACGATTTCCACCGCACCCGCTCGAAGCCGGACGCTTCGCCGGCGATCGCGGCGGTCCGTGCTGTGCTTGCCGATGCCGGCTTGAGCGAAGACGAGATCGACTACGTGAACGCTCACGGCACTTCGACGCCCGAAAACGACAAGATGGAGCATCTGTCGCTGTCGACCGTGTTCGGCGAGCGGATCGGCTCGATGCCGGTTTCGTCGAACAAATCGATGATCGGCCACACGCTGTCGGCGGCGGGCGCCGTCGAGGCGGCGTTCTCGCTGATGACGATGCGCGAAAGCGTCATTCCGCCGACCATCAACTATGACAATCCCGACCCCGCGATCGTGCTCGACGTGGTGCCGAACAAGAAGCGCAATGCCGAGGTTCGCACCGTTCTGTCGAACTCCTTCGGCTTCGGCGGCCAGAACACTTGCCTTGTCATGGCGCGGGAACCGGTCTAAGCGACCTTTTTCAGCCAGACCGAAACCGACAGGCCCAATGCGCGCATTGCAACTTATCGAGGACCGCCGTCTTGAAACGGTGGACCTGCCGCCCCCCTCACCGCCGGCACTTGGCGAAGTCACGCTGCGCATCAAGGCGGTGGCGCTGAACCATATCGACGTCTGGGGCTGGCGCGGCATGGCCTTCGCCAAGCGCAAGCTGCCTCTGGTCGTCGGCGCCGAAGCCTCCGGCGAGGTCGAGGCGGTAGGCCCCGGCGTTTCCAGCCTGCTGCCCGGACAATTGGTATCGATCTACGGCGCGCGCACCTGCGGCCTCTGCCGAGCCTGCCGCGAAGGCCACGACAACCTCTGTGAACATGTTTCGGGTGTGCACGGTTTCCATCTCGACGGTTTCGCGCAAGAGAAGATCAACCTGCCGGCTCGCCTGCTGGTCCCTGCCCCGCCCGGCGTGACCGACATCGGCGCGGCGGTCGCGCCCGTCACCTTCGGCACGGTCGAGCACATGCTATTCGACAACGCCAGGCTACAGCCCGGCGAGACGATCCTTATCCATGCCGGCGGATCCGGCATCGGCTCGGCGGCCATCCAGCTGGCCAGGCGGATGGGCTGCACCATCATCACCACGGTCGGCTCCAACGACAAGATCGACAAGGCCAAGGCGCTCGGCGCCGACCATGTCATCAACTACCGCGACGACCGTTTCGAGGGCGTCGTGCGCAAGCTGACCAAGAAGAAGGGCGTCGATGTCGTCTTCGAACATGTCGGCGCCGACACTTTTGCCGCCTCGATGTTGTGCCTGAAGCGTGGCGGCCGCCTGGTGACCTGCGGTTCGACTTCCGGCGTGTCGACGCAGATCAACCTCATGCAGCTGTTCCAGCAGCAATTGAAACTGCTTGGCTCCTTTGGCTGCCGCATGGAGAACATGGCAAACGCCATGCAGAAAATGGCGGCGGGACAGGTCGCACCTGTCATCGACACCGAAGTCGACTTCGACGGTATAGATGCCGCGCTGAAGCGCATGGAAGGCCGCGACGTGTTCGGCAAGATCATCCTGCGCGTCGGCTAGAGCCTTGACCTCTGTGTTCAAGAAGTTCCGCCGGGATCTAAAATTTCGTTACGGCAGGCAACTGCGCCAGCTCAATTACTGGCTGGTGGCGCGGGCGGCGATGATGATCATCTCGGTCCTGCGTCTGCTGCCGGCCGACAGTGCGCTGAATTTCGCCGACCGCGTCGCACGCCTAGTCGGCCCCCGGGTGGGACGCCATCAGGTTGCCGTCGACAATCTGCGCAAGGCCTATCCGGAAAAGAGCGAAGCCGAGATCCAGGCGATCGCCTCCGACATGTGGGGCAACATGGCCCGTCTTGCCGCGGAATACATCTTTCTCGACGCCCTCTTCGACTATGACCCCACGGCCATCAAGCCCGCCCGCATCGAGGTCAAAGGAGCGGACCACTTCGTCGAAATCGCTGGCGAACAGAAGCCGCACATCGTCTTTACCGGCCATCTCGGCAATTTCGAATTGCTGCCGGTGGCGGCGGCGACCTTCGGCATGAACATCACGGCGCTGTTTCGGCCGCCCAACAATCCTTATCTTGCCGACTACATCCTCTCGACGCGCCGCTCGACCATGGGCTCGTTGCTGCCATCGATGGCCGGTGCTTCATTCGCCTTGGCCGGGGTCCTGGAGAACGGCGGCAACATCGGCATCCTTGTCGACCAGAAATTCTCCAATGGACTGGATACGACGTTCTTCGGCCGTCCGTGCCAGAGCAATCGGGTGCTGGCCACCCTTGCCCGTCACTATGACTGCGACGTCTATCCGGCGCGCTGCATCAGGCTGCCAGGCAACCGCTTCCGGCTCGAAATCGAGGACAAGCTGACATTGCCGCGCACCGCTGACGGCAGCGTCGATGTCCACGCCACCACCCAGCGTCTCAACGATGTCGTCGAACGCTGGGTGCGAGAAGATCCCGGCCAGTGGATGTGGTTCCACAAAAGGTGGGAGATCAGCGGCGGGCGTCGAAAGCGGCCCTCGCAGGCAAAAGCGGTCCCAAACGCTTAAACAGAACTGCTGGCGAGGGTGTTAGCCCTGCGCCAGCCGACAACAGCGAACCTGAATCTCTTCAGTTCGTCACGACAATCCGCGTATTGCCGAAGCCGGCTTGCCGAACCATCGCATAGAAGGCGGCGGCGTTGGTCGGGTGCAAGCGCACACAGCCATGCGATGCCGGGCGCCCGAGCTGCCTCACCGCGCCGGTGCCGTGAATGGCATAGCCGCCGCGGAAGAACACGGAATGAGGCATCGGCGACATGTCGTATTTGCGCGAATACCACATCCGCGCCGTCCGTTGCGGCCGATAGCTGCCGCGCGGGGTAATGTAGCCTTTGCGCGCGGTGGAGACGCTCCACCGGTAAACCGACGCACCATATCTGACGGTCATCGTCTGCGACGACACGTCAATATTTGCAACGAGGCTGGCTGCCCAGCCCTGCCCCGAAGCACCGAACAGCATCGCAACAAACACGGCTGCCATGAGAACTGTCTTTTTCATGCGATCAAACCCCTTTGATTGCCCCTAACCTGTCTGCCCTCAAATTGTCTTTCATCTTTTTAATGGCAGATGAACGGGCTAACACACACACCTTGACCAATTCGCCAATCCAAAGCAGCGAATTTGAACGATTTCCCGCAATAGTTGCCGCAACGACACGCCGCCCAGGCTCGATCACCAACGGGCTTGCAAAACCGCTGAGATCGCTGCTCAACTCTGGGTATGAACGAGCGACTCCTCCGGGCAATCGATGACAGGCGCGACGATGTCGTCGCGCTGACCACTGAGCTGATCCGTTTTCCGACCATCAATCCACCCGGCGAGGCCTATCGGCCATGCGCCGAATATCTCGGCGCGCGGCTGAAGAAGAGCGGTTTCGAGACCGAATTCATCCGCGCAGAAGGCACGCCCGGCGACACCGACCGCTACCCGCGCGTCAATGTCGTTGCCCGTTTCGACGGAAGATCGTCAGGCGCCTGCGTCCACTTCAACTCACACATCGACGTGGTCGAAGCTGGCGACGGCTGGACCGTCGATCCTTTTGCCGGCATCGTCAAAGACGGCAAGGTCTACGGCCGCGGCGCCTGCGACATGAAGGGCGGTCTTGCCGCCTCGATCGTCGCAGCCGAAGCCTTCCTGGAAGTCTTCCCCGATTTTCCCGGCGCCATCGAAATATCCGGCACGGTCGACGAGGAGTCCGGTGGTTTCGGCGGCGTCGCCCATTTGGCCAGGCTCGGCTATTTCTCGAAGCCCAGGGTCGACCATGTCATCATTCCCGAGCCGCTGAACAAGGACCGCATCTGTCTCGGTCATCGCGGTGTCTGGTGGGCGGAGATCGAGACCAAGGGCGAGATCGCGCACGGCTCGATGCCGTTTCTCGGCGACAATGCCGTACGTCACATGGGCGCCGTGCTGAGGGCTTTCGAGGACGAGCTGTTCCCCGCACTCGACCGCAAGATGACGCGCATGCCGGTCGTGCCCGAAGGGGCAAAACGCTCGACCATGAACATCAATTCGATCCATGGCGGCCAGACCGAGGACTTCCGGCCCGGCCTGCCGTCGCCCAACGTGCCCGACTCCTGCCGGCTGACCATCGACCGCCGTTTCCTGCTGGAGGAAGATCTCGACACCGTCAAAGGCGAAGTGACCGGTATTCTCGACCGGCTAAAGCGCGAGCGGACAAAATTCGACTACGAAATCCGCGACCTGATGGAAGTGCTGCCGCTGATGACCGAGCGCGACGCCCCGGTGGTCAAGGCGGTTGCGCAAGGCATAATGGCGATCTTCGACCGCGAACCCGACTACGTCATTTCGCCCGGCACCTACGACCAGAAGCACATAGCCCGCATCGGCCATATCTATGATTGCATTGCCTATGGGCCGGGCATTCTCGACCTCGCCCATCGGCCGGACGAATGGGTCGGCATATCGGACATGGTAGAATCGGCCAAGGTGATGGCAATAGGGCTCAACGTGCTGCTGCGCGGCACAGCCACGGAATAAGGTGCGCACCGCGACAAGCTTCGACCTGCCGATGCGGTCGCCAGGACAAAAAGATTCCCGGCCACGCCAATGGGCAGAACGAAACGCAATTTACTCCGTGGCGAAATCACGCTTCTATCGCCCGGGTTCGAGCACGTGTCTGAACGCATGGGGAGTTGCACGATGAAACTGTGGAAAACCATTCTGGCGGCCGCGGTGCTGTCGCTGGCCGCCGGCACCTCTGCGTTTGCCGCGCGAACCGACCTGGTCATCGGCATCGCGCTCGAACCCCCGCATCTCGATCCGACCGCCGGGGCGGCCGCGGCGATCGACGAGGTTCTCTACGCCAATGTGTTCGAAGGCCTGACGCGCATCGGGCCGAATGGCGAGGTGCTGCCGGATCTGGCCGAAAGCTGGACCATTTCCGATGATGGAAAGGTCTACACCTTCAAGCTGCACACCGGCGTGAAATTCCATGACGGCACCGACTTCGACGCCAGCGACGTGAAATTCTCGCTCGATCGAGCCCGCGCCGAAAATTCCGTCAACGCACAAAAGGGCCTGTTCGCCGCCATCGACAAAGTCGACGTGGTCGACCCGGCAACCGTCAAGGTCACGCTGAAAAACCCGCAGGGCTCGTTCCTCTACAATATGGGCTGGGGCGACGCGGTAATCGTGGCGCCGGAATCTGCCGATACCAACAAGGAGAAACCGATCGGCACCGGCCCGTTCAAGTTCCAGAGCTGGGCCAAGGGATCGTCGATCACCTTGGTCAAATCGGATAACTACTGGGGTACGCCGGCGTCCCTCGACAAGGCCGAGTTCCGCATCGTGCCGGATGCAGCCGCCTATGTGCCGGCGCTGCTCTCGGGCGACATCCAGGCTTTCCCGTTCTTCGATGCCGACAGCGTCGCCCAGGTCAAGGACGACCCGCGCTTCAAGGTTGTGATCGGCGCGACCGAGGGTGAGACCATCCTGTCGATCAACAACAAGAAGCCGCCTTTCGACAAGCTGCAGGTAAGACAGGCGATCTCCTACGCGCTCGACCGCAAGGCGATCATCGACGGCGCCTCGGCCGGCCTCGGGCAGCCGATCGGCTCGCATATGTCGCCGGCCAACAAGGACTATGTCGACCTCACCGGCCGCTACCCGCATGATGTCGCCAAGGCCAAGGAACTGCTGAAGGAGGCAGGCCTCGAGAACGGCTTCAAGGCGACGCTGAAACTGCCGCCGCCCGCCTATGCGCGGCTCGGCGGCGAGATCATCGCCTCACAACTTCGCGACGTCGGCATCGATCTGGAAATCATCCCGGTCGAATGGGCACAGTGGCTGGATCAGGTGTTCACCAAGAAGGATTACGACCTGACCATCGTCTCCCACACCGAGCCCAACGACATCGATATCTATTCGCGCAAGGACTATTATTTCAACTACGACAACCCGGCCTTCGACAAGGTGATTGCCGACCTCGGTGTCACCTCCGACGAAGCCAAGCGCAAGGAATTGCTGGGGCAAGCGCAGAAGATCCTGGCCGACGACGCCGTGGTCGGCTTCCTCTACGAATTGCCGAAGGTCGGAGTCTGGGACGCCAAGCTGCAAGGGCTGTGGGAAAACGCGCCGATCCAGGCCAATGATTTGACCAAGGTGAAGTGGTCGGATTGAAGACTCAGGCTGCCTGGCGGAACTTGCGCTCCGTCACACCCCCCTCTGCCCTGCCGGGCATCTCCCCCGCAAGGGGGGAGATCGGCAGTTTGGCCGATGGTGCACCCTTTGCAACCTTCTTGGTCTGCGCACCGTCAACGATTGGCGAAAGCCTCGATGAGAGCACAATCTCCCCCCTTGCGGGGGGAGATGTCCGGCAGGACAGAGGGGGTGTGCGGGAACGCAACCTTTGCCCGGTGGACAAAATAACAGTGCCTCCGCTTCCATGACCGCCTATCTCCTAAAACGCATCGCCGTCGCCATCGCCACGCTGCTGCTGGCTTCCATGGTGGTGTTCGCCGTGCTGGAGATCCTGCCCGGCGATCCGGCACGGCTGATGCTGGGCATGAACGCAAGCGCCGACCAGATCGAACTTCTCCGCAACCAGATGGGCCTCAACGCGCCACTGGCCTTGCGCTATCTGCACTGGGCCGGCGGCCTGCTCAGCCTCGATTTCGGCCGTTCCTACACCTATTCGGTGCCGGTCATCGACCTGGTGAGCGAGCGGCTTGCCGTCTCGCTGCCGCTGGCGCTGATTGCACTTGCGCTCTCCACCATCATCGCGATTCCCGTTGGCCTGTTTTCCGCCAGCCGGCGTGGACGCGCCGGTGATACGATTTCGATGGGTGCCGCACAGCTTGGCGTCGCCGTGCCCAATTTCTGGTTCGCGCTGATGCTGATCTATGTGTTCGCCGTCTGGCTGCGGCTGGTCCCGGCCGGTGGGTTTCCCGGCTGGAGTGCCGGCGTCTGGCCAGCCCTGAAATCGCTGCTGCTGCCGGCGGTCGCACTTGCCTTGCCGCAAGCCGCGATCCTGGCGCGCGTCACCCGCTCGGCGCTGATCGAGGTGCTGAGCGAAGACTACATCCGCACCGCCCGCGCCAAGGGCCTGCCCTATCGCGCAGTCTTGTGGCGGCATGCACTGCGCAACGCCATGATCCCGGTCCTGACCATTCTGGGCCTGCAATTCGCCTTCCTGCTTGCCGGCACCATCATCATCGAGAATGTTTTCTATCTGCCCGGCCTCGGCCGGCTGGTATTCCAGGCGATCACCCAGCGCGATCTGATCGTCGTCGAAAGCGTCGTCATGCTGCTGGTCGCCGCCGTCATCGCCGTCAACCTTCTCGTCGATCTTTCCTATGCGGTTGTCGATCCGCGCCTGAGAAGCCGGCAATGACACTGCACATCGACATCCCAGAGGAGACGTTCGGCAGCATCCTGGCCAAGGCATTCAGGAACACCGCCTTCGTGGCCGGTTTCGTCATCACCCTGCTGATCCTGGCAATGGCAATCGTCTCCTATGCGTGGACGCCCTACGACGTCACCAAACTGGTGATATCGGACAAGACGCAAGCCCCCTCTCTGACGCACTGGTTCGGCACCGATCATTTCGGCCGCGACATCCTGTCGATGGTCATGGTCGGCGCCCGCAATTCGATTGCCGTGGCGCTGGTCGCGGTTGGCATCGGCATGGGGGTCGGCGTGCCGCTCGGCGCCTTTGCCGCGGCACGCGGCGGCCTCGTCGACGAGGCACTGATGCGGCTGAACGATCTCGTCTTCGCCTTCCCGGCTTTGCTGTCGGCGATCATGATCACCGCCATCTTCGGGCCGGGCGCGATCAACGCCATCATCGCCATCGGCATCTTCAACATTCCGGTCTTTGCCCGTGTCGCCCGCGCCGGCGCGCTGGCGATCTGGCCGCGCGAGTTCATTCTGGCCGCGCGCGCCGCCGGCAAGAGCAGCACGCAGATCACAATCGAACATGTGCTGCCCAACATCGCCACGCTGCTCCTGGTGCAGGGCACCATCCAGTTCGCGCTGGGCATCCTGGCCGAGGCCGGGCTTTCCTATCTGGGCCTGGGTGCCCAGCCGCCGATGCCGAGCTGGGGCCGCATGCTGTTCGACGCGCAGACCCGCATGGTGGTGGCGCCATGGATGGCGATCTTTCCGGGCATGGCGATCGTCGTCGCCGTGCTGGGACTGAACCTGCTGGGCGACGGCATTGCCGACATCCTCGATCCGAAATCGCGGCGGCAGCGATGAGCCTGCTCGACATTGAGAACCTGTCGCTGACTATCGGCGACACGCAGATCCTCAGGGGTATGGAGCTTTCCGTCGCGCCCGGTGAGGTAATGGGGCTGGTCGGCGAATCCGGTTCGGGCAAATCGATGACCGCGCTGACGGTGATGCAGCTTCTGCCCCATGCCGCGCGCGCCACCGGACGCGTCACATTCGACGGTATCGACATCCTGGCAGCAACCGAGGACCAGATGTGTGCGCTGCGCGGCGACGACATCGGCATGGTGTTTCAGGAGCCGATGACCGCGCTTAACCCGGTCAAGACCATCGGCGAACAAGTCGCCGAAGGCATCCGCTGGCACACCAAGGCCAACCGCGCCGAAGCCGAAGACCGGGCGCGAAAGATGCTCGACCGCGTCGGCTTGCCCGAGGCGAAATTCCCGATGGCGCGCTTTCCGCACGAACTGTCCGGCGGCCAGCGCCAGCGCGTCGTCATCGCCATCGCCTGCGCGCTGAAGCCGAAGCTGCTGATCGCCGACGAACCGACGACGGCGCTCGACGTGGTGCTGCAGGCACAGATCCTCGACCTGTTGCGCGACCTCGTCGCCGAAAGCCGCATGGGCCTGCTCCTGATCTCGCATGACCTCGCCGTGGTGACCGAGATGGCCGACCGCATCACCATCCTGCGCCATGGCGAGGTGATGGAGGCCGGCGACACGGCGCGCACGCTGTCCGAACAGACCCACCCCTACACGCGCCAGCTGGCGCAGGCCTCGATGCATGTGCCGGCGCGCGCCAGGCCGCATGACATCGAGACGGGCCAACCTTTGCTTCAGGTCGAAAGCGTGACCCGCGACTATCCCGGCCGACGCACCTCATTGTTCAAACGCGCGCCTGGTATCCGAGCCGTCGACGATGTCTCCCTGTCGATGGCGCCGGGTCAGTCAGTGGCGCTGGTCGGCCGCTCCGGTTGCGGCAAGTCAACGCTCGCCCGCATGATCCTGGCGCTGGACCAGCCAAGCTCGGGCACGATCCGGTTCCGAGGCGAGACCGTCACCGGCAAGAGCGAAGCCGAGCTGAAGCCGGCGCGACGTAACATGCAGGTCGTCTTCCAGGATCCCTACGGTTCCTTCGACCCGCGCCAGAAAGTCGAAAAACTGATCGCCGAACCCCTGCATGTGCTGGAGAAAAAGCCGACGCGCGCCGAACGCCGCGAGATGGTGGCGCATGCGCTGCACGAAGTCGGTCTCGGCATCAGCGACATGGACAAATACCCGCACGAATTTTCCGGCGGCCAGCGCCAGCGCCTGTCGATCGCCCGCGCCATCATCACCCGCCCCAAGCTGGTCGTCGCCGACGAGCCGGTCTCGGCGCTCGATGTCTCGATCCGCGCCCAGATCCTCGATCTGTTCGCCGAACTCAACCAGAAGCTCGGCATCGCCTACCTCTTCATCACCCACGACCTGACCGTCGCGCGCGCCATCACGGACGAGGTGCTGGTCATGCATGACGGCAAGGTTGTCGAGCGCGGCAAGACGAGCGAGGTGCTCGACCACCCGCAATCCGAGGCTGCCAAGGCGCTTGTCACCGCCGCCCCTGACTTGCACCGGGCAATCGCGAAGCGGCTGCGAGAGCAAGGCTGATCAGGAGAGAAGGCGGCCCAATCACTCCTGCGGCTTCACCACATCGACCGGGCTGATATCGAGCAGGTCGAGCGTGCGGCGCAGCAGGCGTATCTCGCTCTCGGCCAGTTGCGAATTCGCCTTGGCAATCTCCGCCATATGTTTGGCCAATTGCCGGCGCCGCTCGACATCGAGGTCGCGGAACAGTGCGATCGCCTGCGAACCATTGGTCTCGTAGCCGAACTCGTTGAGATATTCGATGACGCTGTCGATACTGCTTTCCGCAATGCCGAAGGCGTCCTTGCAGATGCGCCGGAAGGCAACCATCTCGCTCTCGCTGACAGACCCGTCGGCCAGGATCATGCGAAACAACATCAGCAGTTCCGCCGACAGGACCGGATCGTCCGCCACCTTGCGCACACCCGGGTCGCCGTCGAATATTTGACGTATCTGGTCCAGCAATGCGAATGCCATCAGGAGCCTCTTTCCGGGTTAACCACACAAATACAAATCCAAGCGCGATGCGCTTGGATAGAGGTAGCGCGGAATCGACCTTGCGCAAACAGGGTGGCCGTGGTCGAACGCCCGATATTTCAGCCGGCCGGATACCCCCATACATCAGATGATCGACCTTAGCATCCAGACCGTCGCCATGCTCGCCTTCGCCGCCTTTGCCGCGGGTTTTGTCGATTCGATCGCCGGCGGTGGCGGGCTGATCACGGTGCCGGCGCTGCTGCTTGCCGGCTTCACACCGGTCCAGGCGCTCGCCACCAACAAACTGCAAGGCATGTTCGGCTCGGGCTCGGCGACCATCCACTACGCATCGAAGGGTCATGTCGATCTGCGCCGGCAATTGCCGTCGGCGCTTCTGGCCCTTGTCGGAAGCGCCATCGGCGCCTTGCTGGCAACGATCGTGCCGGGTGACATTCTGCGTGCTGCCCTGCCTATCGTGCTGATCGCCATCGCGCTCTACTTCGCGTTTAAGCCCAACATGAACGACATCGACCGCGCCGAGCGGCTGTCGCCCTTCCTGTTCGGACTGATCCTTGTGCCCGCCATCGGCTTCTACGATGGCCTGTTTGGACCGGGCGCAGGCTCCTTCTACATGCTGGCCTTCGTGGCGCTCGCCGGCTATGGCGTGCTCAAGGCGACGGCGCATACCAAGCTGCTCAACTTCGCCTCCAACATCGGCGGCTTCATCGTCTTCGCGGCCTTCGGCGTCGTCTACTGGAAGATCGGCCTGATGATGGGCGTTGCCCAGTTCCTCGGCGCCCGCGTCGGCGCCAGCCTGGCCATGCGCATCGGCGCGAAACTGATCAAGCCGCTGCTGGTAATCGTGTGCCTGGCGCTTGCTGTGAAGCTGCTGGCCGACCCGGCGAACCCACTGCGCGCCTTGATTGGTGTGTGATCACGCGCCCTGATAGAATGCCGCTGTTCGAATCATGTTGGAGAGGCAGACATGAATCTTAGCGCACCTACCCAGATCGTTTTTATCATCTCCGTTGTTATCGCCATCATCGGCGTCCTCGCCGCGCTTGGCGTTCTTGCATTCATTCCACTCGCATCGGTGTGGATCGTACTTATTGCTTTCATCGTGCTTGCCGGCGGCTGCTTGATGCGCGGCGCCTGACCATTTCCCTTGAAGTGGGGACGAGGAGCGCCCGGCCAAAAGCCGGGCGCTTTTGATTCCGGCCTCGAGTCTGCTAGATTTGACTTGGCGCAAGGATGGCCAATGCCCGTCGATATGCAACCCCAGCAAGAGCAGGACCGATCCGTCGCCGGGCGGTTCGAGATGCGCCGGCGCCTGCCCGACCCTCGACTTGAGGGCATTGTGTCAGACATTTGCGGCTATCGCGAAATGGCGCCCGGCCATATGCGCAACGTCGAATACGCGTCGCTCACCGTACCGCTGGTCATCAGCTTCGCCGAACCCTTCGCCATCGGCCTCGGCAAGGCGCCCGGCGACAATGACCGCTTCGCCAGTTTCGCCGCCGGTCTCTATGCCGGACCGGTGGTGATCGAATCCTTCGGCGGCGCCTGCTGCGTCCAGGTCAACTTCACGCCGCTTGGCGCACGCCGTTTCTTCCGCCTGCCGATGAGCGAGCTGGCTGACAGCATGGTCGCCCTCGACGACGTGCTTGGCGCGCAAGGCATGGCGCTGCGTGAACGGCTTGGCAACGCGCCGGACTGGGCCACGCGTTTCGACGTGGCCGAAGCCTTCGTCACCGCCCGTCTCGAGAACGCCGCGGAAACGCCGCTCGAAATCGCCTGGGCCTATGACCGCATCATCACATCCGGCGGCCGGACCCGCATTGCATCGATCGCCGAAAGACTGGGCTGGAGCCGCAAACATCTCGCCGGCAGTTTTTCCAACGCCATCGGCATCGGCCCCAAGACGCTGTCGCGCATCGTCCGCTTCAACCGGGCGCTCGGCCTGTCGAGACAGCCGGCAGCCGACTGGGCGGATATCGCCGCCGATTGCGGCTATGCCGACCAGGCGCATCTGGTGCGCGAGTTTCGCGACCTCGCCGGCGAAACGCCGACCGCGCTCTCTGTCAGGTAACATTTCTTCAAGACGCCGGAACGGCCTTTGAGCAGGGTGGGTTGTCGACCAACCCAAATGAAGGAGGTTCCCATGCCAACCACCACTGAAACGCCCCGCCTCTATCCCGCTTTGCGCTACAAGAACGCGGCAAGAATGATCGACTGGCTGGGCGAAGCTTTCGGCTTCAGCGTCCGGGCCCGCTATGGCGAAGGCGATGTCGTGCACCATGCCGAACTGGTCTTCGGCTCCTCAATGATCATGCTGGGCACGGTGCGCGACGACGACTACGGCAAGATGGTCGGCGAGCCCGGCTCAGGCGGCGGCAAGTCGATCTACATTGCAGTCGATGATGCCGATGCCGCCTATGCCAAGGCCAAGAAGGCCGGCGCCACAATCATCCAGGAATTGACCAACCGCGACTATGGCAGCCGCGAGTTCATCTGCCGCGACCCGGAAGGCAATGTCTGGTCGTTTGGCACCTACTGGCCGAAGGCTGGCGAGAAGGCCTGAGTTATTGCGCTGCTGGCTGGGGATTGACCGAGGCGTCCTCAACTTCGTCATCCTAGGGCGAAGCAGGAGCGAAGCTCCGTCGCGGAGACCCTAGGATCCATGCCGCGACCTCAGTCGTAGAGTGCAGCGGTGCAGAATTCTGCACCGAAGCAACGCTTCGAAGTTGCGGCATGGATCCTCGGGTCTGCGCCGCGTCGCTACGCTCCTTGCTCCGCCCGTGGATGACGACGTGATCGGCGTTTATCGCTAATTGCCAAGGTGGTTCGCCAACGGGGATCTATCGAGCCAACCCAAAAATCGCGTCACAGTCGAGATTAGTCTCCAGCTCGGCCGCGATCTCGTCCAGCGCTTTCTCGACCTCGGCGCGATAATCGACGCCGCCGCCGCTGACGCCAAGGCTCGCAAGGTAGGCAGCGCGAAAGCCATCGGCGCCAAACAGGCCATGCATATAAGTACCCAACACCTTGCCGTCGGCCGACACCGCCCCATCCTCGATGCCATTGATGATTGCCGACGGCCGCAGCGTATCCGGTCCGGTGGTGCGGCCGAGATGGATTTCGTAGCCTTCGAGCGGCAGGTCGAATTGCACCGAACGGGCGCTGATATTGCGCACCGTCTTTTCCGGTTCCATCACCGTTTCGACGTCGAGCAGGCCTAGCCCTTCGGCTTCGGTGACGCTGCCCTCGACGCCGTCGGGATCGCGGACAGCACGGCCGAGCATCTGGAAACCACCGCAAATGCCGACGACATGGCCGCCGCGCTTGCGATGGGCCAGCAAGTCGCGATCCCAGCCGTTCTCGCGGAATTTCAGGAGATCGCCGATGGTCGACTTGGAGCCCGGAATGACCACCAGTCCGGCATCGGCCGGCAGCGGCCTTCCCGGCGGCACGAACACCACCTCGACCTGCGGTTCGGCCTTGAGCGGGTCGAGATCGTCGAAATTGGCGATGCGGCCAAGCATCGGCACCGCCACCTTCAGCGCGCGCGCTTCGCCGGATGCCAGCCGTTCCAGCACCACCGAATCTTCCGAAGGCAGGCGTGCCGCCGCCTTCAGCCACGGCACGACACCGAAACAGCGCCATCCCGTGAATGTCTCGATCGACTTCAGACCGTCGTCGAACAGCGAAACGTCGCCGCGAAACTTGTTGATGAGGTAGCCGACGATCATGCGCCGGTCCTCTTCCGGCAGGATCAGATGCGTGCCGACGACCGAAGCGATGACGCCGCCGCGATCGATGTCGCCGACCAGCACCACGGGCACGTCGGCGCGCGTGGCAAAGCCCATATTGGCGATGTCGCGGCTGCGCAGGTTGATCTCGGCCGGCGAACCGGCGCCCTCTACGATGACCAGATCGGCGCCCTCGCCGACCTTGCCCCAGGAGTCCAGCACGGCATCCATCAGCCGGCCCTTCATCGCCTGGTAGTCGCGCGCCCGCGCTTCGCCGAACATTTTGCCCTGCACGATGACCTGCGCGCCGACATCGGTCTGCGGCTTGAGCAGCACCGGGTTCATGTGAACCGATGGCGCAACACCGCAAGCGATCGCCTGCAGCCATTGCGCGCGGCCGATCTCGCCGCCGCCATGATTGTTGTCGCCCGGAATGTCGGCGACGGCGGCGTTGTTCGACATGTTCTGCGGCTTGAATGGCCGCACCTTCAGCCCACGCTTTTTTGCCGCCCGGCAGAGGCCGGCGACCAGCACCGTCTTGCCGACATCCGAACCCGTGCCTTGCAGCATGATCGCTTTGGCCATCAGCCCCTGCCCTGCGCCACGGTTCCGGTAATATCGGATTTCTGCGCCAGCGGCCCGCCGCGCCAGATGTAGAGCGCCAGCAATGGGTCCTTGCCGGTGCGCATGGCGTGATTGACGTTGGACGCGTGGTGGACGACCTCGCCGGCCGTGCGCATGCAAAAGCCGCTCTCGCCCATGCGCCATTCGGTACCGCCGGTCAGCGGAATGTAGATTTCCTCGGCAATGTGATGGTGGTCGGGATAGACGATATCAGGCCCAAGGATCAGCACGCCGGCGGCGACCGCGTCATTGGCGAAGTGGCCTCGGTTGCCGAACACTTCCAGCCAGCCGTAATTGTCGATGAACTCTTTTCCGAAATCCGCCTCGCTGTAGGTCTGCCCCCAGCGGAAATCATTCCGACGCTCGGCAAGCAGTTGCACCAGCGGCTTGGCATCCGACGGCGCCAGTTCGGCGGCGCGATCAAGATGGCGCAGGCAGGCAAGCGGATGTGGCTCCAGCGTGCGGGCCGGCATGCCCCAGCCAATGCGCGCCACGGCTTCGCGCACCAAGGCGTGATCCACGGACGCAAGGTATGCGTGGAACCGGCCCAGCAGTTCATCGAATTTTGTCGTCACATTGTGCTCCGGACATGCATTGATGCACAGCCGCTCCCCAAATGGCCGGTTGATAGGCTCGGGTTGCGCGGCGGCATCATTGGTCTAGATTGGTGCGCGCGCAAAGCCAAAAACGACAGGCCAACAGGTCGAAGATTAGGGAGCACGCCATGGACGCCGCGGTCGATGCGAGCACCAGCCAGTTCGAACTTAACGAGGAGCAGCGCGCCATCCAGGAGATGGCGCAGGCCTTCGCCGCAGACCGTGTCGCGCCGAATGCGTTAGACTGGGACCGCAACAAGCATTTCCCGGCCGACGTGATCCGCGAGACCGGGCCGCTCGGCCTTGGCGGCATCTATATCAGCGATGACGTCGGTGGTTCCGCGCTCGGCCGGCTCGATGCCGTACTGATCTTCGAGGCGCTTGCGCACGCCGATCCGGCCTTCTCGTCCTTCATCTCGATCCACAACATGGTGGCCTCGATGATCGACCGTTTCGGCAATGACGAGCAGCGCCAGCGCTTCCTGCCCAAGCTCACGTCGATGGAATGGCTGGCGAGCTACTGCCTGACCGAGCCCGGCTCCGGCTCCGATGCCGCGGCGCTCAAGACACGTGCGGTCAGGAGCGGCGACGACTATGTCCTCAACGGCACCAAGCAGTTCATCTCCGGCGCTGGCGACAGCGATGTCTACGCCGTCATGGTGCGCACCGGTGCCGAGGGGCCGAAAGGCATTTCCACCATCATCGTGCCGAAAGACGCGCCAGGCCTCTCCTTCGGCGCCAACGAGCACAAGATGGGCTGGCACATGCAGTCGACCCGCCAGGTGATTTTCGAGGATTGCAAGGTGCCGGCGGAAAACCTTTTGTCCGGCGAAGGCGCGGGCTTCGGCATCGCCATGGCCGGGCTCGACGGCGGCCGGCTGAACATATCAGCCTGTTCGCTGGGCGGCGCGCAGTCGGCGCTCGACAAGGCGCTTTCCTACACCGCCGAGCGCAAGGCCTTCGGCTCGAAGATCAATCAGTTCCAGGCGCTGCAGTTCAGGCTGGCCGACATGGAGACCGAGCTGCAGGCGGCGCGTATTTTCCTTTATACCGCCGCCTCGAAGCTCGACAGCAAGGCGCCGGATGCCGGCAAATGGTCGGCGATGGCCAAGCGCTTCGTCACCGACACCGGCTTCAATGTCGCCAACGACGCACTGCAACTGCTCGGCGGCTACGGCTACCTGCACGACTACGGCATCGAGAAGCTGGTGCGGGACCTGCGGGTACACCAGATCCTCGAAGGCACGAACGAGATCATGCGCGTCATCATCGCGCGGGCGCTGATCGGTCGCTGACGTTACAAAATCGGGAGAGAGACAATGACGACGATCGCCTTCATCGGCCTCGGCAACATGGGCAATCCAATGGCCGCCAATCTGGTCAAGGCCGGGCACCAAGTGCATGGCTTCGACTTGATGCCCGAGAATTTGACCGTCGCGCGCGAGCATGGCGTCGTCATCATGGCCAACGGGCCGGCTGCGGTGAAGGATGCCGACGTGGTGATCACCATGCTGCCTGCCGGCAAGCATGTGCTGTCAGTCTATGAAGACATCGCGCCCAAGGCGAAAAAGGGGGCGCTGTTCATCGATTCCTCCACCATCGATGTGGAGTCGGCGCGCAAGGTGCACGCCATAGCCGCCAAACACGGCCTGCTGTCCGTCGATGCGCCCGTCTCAGGCGGCACCGGCGGTGCCGCAGCCGGCACGCTGACCTTCATGGCCGGAGGCTACGATGACGCCTTTGCAACTGCCGAGCCGATCCTGAAGCCGATGGCCGGCCGCATCGTCCATTGCGGCGGCGACGGCGCCGGCCAGGCGGCAAAGATCTGCAACAACATGATCCTCGGCATTTCGATGATCGGTGTCGCCGAAGCCTTCGTGCTGGCGGAAAAGCTCGGCCTGTCACACCAGGCGCTGTTCGACGTCGCCTCAACCTCGTCGGGGCAATGCTGGTCCTTGACCACCTATTGCCCGGTGCCCGGCCCGGTGCCGACTTCGCCCGCAAACAGGGACTACAACCCAGGATTTGCAGCAGCACTGATGCTGAAAGACCTGAAATTGTCCCAGGAAGCCGCGCAAAGTGCGGGTGCTGTAACGCCGCTTGGTGCCGAAGCAGCCCAGCTCTATGCCTTGTTCAACGCCCAGGGACATGGCGGCGTCGATTTCTCCGGCATAATTAATTTTCTCAGGGGTAACCCAGCGTAACCCTTGGATTTGGCGGGTTTTTCCGGTTTCCTTCGGTGGAAAAAATGCAAATTTAGATTTGCTTAAGCTCTCGATAACTCCGCGGTAACGATGTCCCTATAAAACGGACTGCGAGGCGGACATATCTCATCCGCCCGGCGCTCCGGATCAGGTCTCGCGTACCGGAGCCCGTAAGTTTCGACAAGTGCCATAAGTTTCGCAAAGTGTTTGCGTAGCGAAGCGCCATGCGTATCTGGCAAAGCCGCGTTCCTGATGGAGCGCGGTTTTTGCGTTTTGCCCTGCAGCACGTTTTGAGACATCGATAACCCGGAAACTGTACTCCGGGATGCCTCACATGCGCCCGCGGGCGCCTTCCGGATCATAGGGCGAGTCCGCGATCACCTTGGCCGCGCGGCGCTCGCCGAGGATGGACACCTCGAGCTCGATACCGGGCGACACAAGTTCCAGGGGCAACAGCGCAAGTGCGATGTCGTGACCGAAAGTGTAGGAGTAGCCCGCAGAGGTGATGTGGCCGACGAGCTCGCCTTCGCGGTAGACGCCCTCGAAGGCGAACGCGCTCGCACCGTCCGTATCGATCGACAGCGTGGCGATCCGGCGTGCCGCCCCCTGCTTCTGTTTTGCGACCAGTGCCGCGCGGCCGATGAAGTCCCCTTTGTCGAGGCTCATGAATCGGTCGAGGCCGCTCTCCCAGGCCGACAGTTCGAGATTCATGTCGCGATACATGGCGCGGTAGGATTTATCGAGACGAAGCGATTCCAGCGCTTGAAGTCCGACCAGCCTCAGTCCGTGCGCCTCCCCCGAGGCCAGGAGCGCATCCAGCAAATGCCGCTGATAGCAGAGCGGATGATAGAGCTCCCATCCCAATTCGCCCGAATAGTTGACGCGCAGCAGTCGCACGTCGCTGGCCATGCCGACAGTGCCGGACTGCACGCTGAACCAGGGGAAGGCCTCGTTGGAGAGATCTATTTCCGTCAGCGGCTGCAATATGTCGCGCGCCTTCGGCCCAACCACCGTGAAGCTGCCGCGATCCTCCGTGACGTTGCGCAGATGCACGCTGCCGTCCTTCGGCAACAGCCGGCGGAGATCGTCAAGGTTACAGCGCTCTGCGCGCGGCGTCGATATGAGATAGAACAGGTCGCTCTGCAGCCGCGCCACCACATACTCGGCCCGCACGCCGCCGGCCGGCGTCAGGTGATGGGCAAGAGCGACGCGACCGGGACGCGGCAGTCTGTTGGCTAGGATTCCGTCGAGCCAGTCCCTTGCGCCCGGTCCGCTGACCTCGAACTTGGTCATTGGTGTCATCTCGACCAGGCCAGCGGTCTGGCGGACAGCCTGGACCTCCGCGGCGACGTGGTTCCCTTTGGGGGTCCAGCGCCAGCTGCAGACGTTGCGCGCTTCGACACCGGCAGGCGCAAACCAGCTCGGCATCTCCCAGCCGTTCAACACATCCCACACCGCGCCGAGCTGGCTTAGACGGTCATAGGAAGGGGCCGTTTTCTGCGGTCGTGCCGCCGGCATGTCCTGGCCTGGATAGTGCTGTGCGGCGTGGGTGCCCCAGGCTTCCCGGACCTTTGCCCGGGTCCAGTTCTTGTTGGCATATTGGCCGAACCGACGGGGATCCAGCTCCGCCGTGTCGATGCTGTTGCCACCCTCCACGATCCGTTCGGAGAGGTAGTAGCCAATCGCACCGCCCCAAAGGATGCCCCCCGGCACCCCTTCGGCGAGCCAGACATTCTCCAGGCCCCACGCCTGCCCCATCAGCGGCAGTTCATCGGCCGTCATCTGGAAAGGCCCTCGCACATTCCGCTTGATGCCGGCGCGGCCTAGTGCGGGGACCAGTTCGGTCGCGCGCTCCCAGTTCCAGGAAACGGCGTCGAAATCTTCATCGAGCAGATCGGCGCCGAACCATTCCGGGACGCCGTTTTCGGCGAACAGCTTGAGCTGCTCGGTACGCTCATAGGGGCCGAACATCAGCCCGTCCCCCTCTTCGCGCAGATAGCCCTCATAACCCTCGTCCCTGAGGATCGGCATCTCCGGAAGACCAAGCCGTTTGCGTTCCACCACCTCGGGAACCGACTCGGTGATCCAGTACTGATGCAGGATCGGGATCGCGGGAATGTCCAGGCCCAGCATGGCGCCTGTCTGGCGTGCGTAATTGCCGGTCGCAAGGATGACATGTTCGCAAACGATGTCACCGCGCGAGGTATTGACCCTCCACTCGCCGCTCGGCATCCGCTCGAAACCCACGACCTCGGTATCAAGATGGATCTTCGCGCCGAGGTCGCGTGCACCCTTGGCCATGGCCTGGGTGACATCGGCGGGTGCAATGTGGCCGTCATCGGGATGGTAGAGGGCGCCCAGCATGCTGTTGTTGTCGAGCAGCGGCCAGATCTCTCGCGCCTCCGCGGGCGATACGATCCGGGCCCGCACACCCTGGACCTCGGCAACGTCCATGTAGCTTCTGTACTCGTCCAGCCTGTCGCGCGTGTTGGCAATGCGCAGCTGGCCGCATTTGTGCCAGCCGACGTTCTGGCCCGTCTCCGCCTCCAGCCCCTCATAGATTTCGATCGACCTGGCGATCATGCGGCCGACATTGCGGCTGCGCGCGTAAGAGGGGATGAGCCCCGCGGCATGCCATGTCGACCCGGCCGTAAGCTGCGTTCGCTCCAACAATGCCACATCGGTCCAGCCGCGCTTTGCCAGGCCGTAGAGAATGCCGGCACCCACACAGCCGCCACCGACCACGACCGCACGAAAGGAACTCACCATATGCGCGTGCCCTTGTATGAAATTGCCACCGGCCCACATGAACGCATGCGCATACTGTCAGACAGCATCCGGCTTTTCAGCATATTTCCTTGTCTGGAACGCAGCAGTGGTGACCCGATTGTTGGGCCACAAAGCCGACCGAACTGTCAGCCTTCGCGCCCGTGTTTAGGTTGCTTTTTTTGCGTTTTGCCCAGCTATATTCCGATTGCAGCATTCGGGATCGGGACATGATCTTCGTTGATCAGCACGATCGGCGCATTGGTTCCCTCGACCCTGACGACCAGCAGGCGCAAGCTCCATGTGCCGGCTGTCCGGACAGCGGTCGAATAGGCCGTGCCCTTGCCCTTGGCGCCATGGACCGGAATGCCGAACTGGGCGTCGCCGGCCCCATTTGCATTGACGTTGAGATGGCCGCCGACCCAGAAACTGTCGGTCAAATCATCACCCAACGCCGCCTTGACGCGGTCGTCGGCGCGAAGCCTGTCCATCGTCATGTGATAGGCATCGCTGCCTTTCAGGACGTAGGGAATGCTGCCCACCATCGTCGCGCAGCCGCCAATCCCGACAACCCAGACGGCAAGGCCGGCGATTGCCCAGTTGCGCTGCGTCTTGCGAAACTGTTCCGCGTCATGCCAGGCGCGGTTCTGCCAAGCCCAGCGGCTGCCGCGCGCGCCCAGCACGATGATCATGATGATGTTGACGACAGGGATCAGCGCCAGCAACGCGATGAAAGTGCTGTTGCCGATGCCCCAGATCCAGTTGAGGAAGAAAGCGCCCCAGTTCCAGCGGTCGAGTTCGGCTGGAATTTCAGCCGGCTGGTTGAGCGGTTGTCCGGCCATCGTGTCCCCCATCGGTGACGTACCGACTGATTCTAGCGCATGAGCCCGTCAATGCGCAAAATCAAAGTTCTGCAACTTCTGTCAGGTCTTGTTGGATAGCCGGCGAAAGTTCGCTTTCACGGCACGGCTTGCCGGCTTCAGCGCGGCGCTGATCGAGCGTTCAGCGGCGACACCGTTAAACAGCGACGGCGTGCGGCCGGAAAAGATTTCCGGCCAGAACCGCGATGCCGATTGCAGGAAAGACATTTGCGCCGCAAGCGCACCTTCGGCCATGGCAACGGTCTTCTCGTTGACCGCACGCGCGGTCTCCGTGCTCCATGGCTGGCTGCTCCCGCCATCCATGGCCATCAACGGCAGCCGCATCATCGCCACCAGCGGCGCCAGCATCAGGTCGTCGCCGATGCTGGCCGCTTCTTGCGTCCGTCGGCTTTTGCCGGTCTTTCTCATGGAAACAAACCCCTTGTCGCGGCCGAATCAGCCGCAGCCCCACACACTACGCGCTTGTGGTGGAATTCGTTCGCTCCCCGCTTCAGCATGGTCTCAAGGCTGGGCGCTCCCTCAAGGAGCGCCCAGCCAAGGGATCGAGTTCTACCGCTTGCGAAGATCGGCTTGCGCCAGATCCAGCGCCTTCGAGATGCGGTCGCAGGCCATATCGATCGTCTCACGGGTCCAGATCAGCGGCGGCGACAGGATCATCGTGTCGCCGGTGGCGCGCAGCATCATGCCATTCGCGATGGCATGATCGCGCACGGTTACCGCCGCACTTCCAGCCGGCAGGAACCGCTCCTTGGTCGCCTTGTCCTTGACGATCTCGATCGCGCCCATCAGTCCGATCGAACGCACCTCGCCGACCAGATCATGTCCGGCAATGCGCTCCTGCAACGCCTTGGCGAAATAAGGACCGGTGTCGTTCCTGACGCGGTCGACCAGCCCTTCGCGCTCGATGATCTCGAGGTTCTTCAGCGCCACGGCGCAGGCCACCGGGTGGCCGGAATAGGTGTAGCCATGGTTGAACTCGCCGCCCTTCTCGACCAGCGTCGAGGCGATGCGGTCGCCAACCAGCAATGCCGACAGCGGTTGATAGCCCGAGGTCAGAGCCTTGGCGGTGGTGATCGTGTCGGGCTCGATGCCAAGCGTCTGGGCGGCGAACCATTCGCCGGTGCGGCCATAACCGGTGATGACTTCGTCCAGCATCAACAGGACATCGTATTTGCGGCAGATGCGCTGCACTTCCGGCCAGTAGCTTGCCGGCGGTATCTTCACGCCGCCCGCCCCCATGACCGGCTCGCCGATAAACGCGGCAACCTTGTCGGCGCCGGCTTCGAGGATCGCCTCCTCGACAGCCCCGGCCGCGCGCAGGCCGAAATCATGATCGCTCTCGCCAGGCAGCGCCAGTTCATAGGCGTAGGGCATCATCACATGGACGATGTTGGGCACCGCACCGTTGAGCTGCTTGTGCATACCATCCATGCCACCGAGCGAGGTGCCGGCAACGGTCGAGCCGTGATAGGCCATCTTGCGCGAGATGATGCGGTTCTTCTCTGGCTGGCCTTCCAGCACCCAATAGTGGCGCACAAGGCGCAGTGCCGTGTCATTGGCCTCCGAGCCCGACGAGCCATAGAACACCTGGTTGACGTGCTTCGGCGCGATCTCCGCCAGCTTCTTGGACAGCAGCACTGGCGTTGGCGTCGAGCATTTGAAGAAGGAGTTGTAATAAGGCAGTTCCTTCATCTGGGCATAGGCGGCCTCGGCCAGCTCGTCACGGCCATAGCCGATGTTGACGCACCACAGCCCGGCCATGCCGTCGAGGATTTCTGTCCCTTCGGAATCGTAGATGAAAGGGCCGTTGGCATGGGTGATGATGCGCGACCCGGCCCCGCGCATTTCCTTGTGGTCGGTGAACGGATGCAGATGATGCGCGGCGTCGATCTGCTGAAGCTGCTTCAGCGAATAATTCTGATAGGTCATGTCTGATCTTCCCTCTGGATTCTATCCGGCAAGCCGGGGCGAATGCTTCAGAGGCACAGAGGTGGCGAATAGCCGATGCGGGCACACAGCCGCAAAAGCTCGGCGCGCAGCGTACGCGGTGACGGTGTCACCGCCACCCGCAGCGCGCGAGCCTCAAATGCGTCAACCAACATCCTGACGAGAGCCATGGAAGCCATCTTAGAGCAAAGGCTGGTCGAGGAGAACCACCCTTTGCTTGGCCCATAACGGAATGAGTCTAGGCCTTGGCTGTCAGCGCCCTCTGCAGGAAGACATATTTCATCGCCGTCTGCGCCGCCTGCGGCCGGCGGTCGCCACGCCCGCCATGGCCGCCCTCGGTCTCCTCGAAGAACAGCGTCCTGGCATGGCCGGCTTCCTGCAGGCGGGCGGCCATCTTGCGCGCATGGCCGGGATGGACCCGATCGTCAGCGGTCGATGTGGTCAGCAGCACCGGCGGATAGGCGGCAGCGGCGTCGACATGCTGGTAGGGCGAGTAGGCTGAAAGCCACCTCGCGTCTTCGGGTTTCGACGGATCGCCGTATTCGGCCATCCACGAGGCGCCGGGCGGCAATTCGGCGTAACGCAGCATGTCGAGCAGCGGCACCTCGATGATGACGGCGCCGAAAAGCTCGGGATGCTGCGTCAAGGAAACGCCGGTCAGCAAGCCGCCATTCGAACCACCCTGGATGCCGAGTGAGCTTGCTGTCGCGATGCCGCGCTTGACGACGTCCTGCGCGACCGCTGCGAAATCATCGAATCCATTTTGGCGATTGCCCTTGAGCGCCGCTTGATGCCAGGCCGGGCCGAACTCGCCGCCGCCACGGATGCAGGCCTGCACATAGGCATTGCCCTTTTCCAGCCATAGCCTGCCGCGCACGCCGGCATAGCCGGGCAGCAGCGGCACTTCGAAACCGCCATAGCCGTAAAGCAGCGTCGGCACCGGCCCCTTCTGATCGCGCCGCCTGACGACGAAATAAGGGATCATCGTGCCGTCCTTGGAGCGCGCCTCGAACTGTTCCGAGATCAGCGGCGAGGCATCGAAACGCGCCGGCTGCGACTTCACGGTTTCTAGCGTCTCGCCATTGTCGTCAGACCAGATGATCGAACTCGGGGTCAGGAAATCGGTGAAGGAGAAGGACACGCTCGAGCCGAACTGCTCGGCATGGCTGATGCCGACATTGCCATTTTCGGGCAGCGCCACCGGTTTCAGCGACCAGTTGCCATCCTTGCGCTCGCAGACGACGACCTTGCCGCGCACATTGTCCATCAGGCTGATGAACAGCCGGTCCCGCGTGCGGGCAACGCCGGCTATGGAAACGCGATATGCCGGCTCGAACAAGGTTTCGACAGGTCCGAGCGCGCCGATCTTGGCCCAGTGCGCGAGATCCAGCGAATAGAGGCCGTCGGGCTTGCAAACCGTGCCGTCGGGCGCCGTCCATGGACTGCGCACGCCGAACACGAGCTGATCCCTGAAGATTGCCGTATCGGTCATGTCGTCCGGTAGCGGCAGTTGTTTGTTTTCGCCGGAAGGCAGCCGAAGGAAGATGTGCGAAGCGAAGAAATTCAGCGTTCGAGCCAGGACCAGATAGCGTCTGTCACCGTCGTACTCGACAGCGGCACCAACGGCGAGATCCTCTTTCTGCGCCTCGAAGATCGGCGTCGCGTCTTCCAGCTTGGTACCGCGCTTCCACAGCTTTATGACTCGCGGATAGCCGGACTCGGTCTTGTCGGCCTCGTCGAAAGCGGCCGAAACAATCACGGTGTCCTTGTCCAGCCAGCTGAAGCCCGACTTGGAAGCGGGTGCACGAAACCCACCCTCGACAAACGACTTGGTCGCGATGTCGAATTCGCGCATCTCGCTGGCGTCGCCGCCATCCGGCGACATACTCACCAGGCAACGGTTGAAGTCCGGATAGAGTCGGCTTGCGCCGCCAAAAACCCATTTTACCCCCTCCTTCGCCGCAAGCTGGTCGAAGTCGATGATCGTTTCCCAGTCGGGCTTCTCGGTCTTGTAGGAAGCGACGGTCGTGCGGCGCCAGAGGCCGAGCACATTGGTCTTGTCCTGCCAGAAATTGTAGACATGGCCGGCAATGGCGGCGCCGACCGCGATGTTGTCCTCGGCCGTCATCAGGTCGAGCGCGGTCTGGAACGACGCCTGATAGGACGGATCGCCCTGCAATTCGCCAACCGTGACCTCGTTCTGGCGATGTACCCAGTCCAATGACTGTTTGGCTGTCCTGTCCTCCAGCCAGAGGAAGGGATCGTCGGTCGACGGGGTGGAATTCGGCGTCTGGGTGGCAGGCTTGGTCATGAGGTCTCCGATAAACGCGTTGCTTTGAAAAAGCCAACGCCGATAGGCCGTATCGATATTCACTATGTTCAGCGCACGATTGAGGCTTTCCGCCCACCAGCGAGGCTAGCAATAGCCAGCGCCAGGCACAGCAGCCCAAGCGTGATCGGCAGCCCGCCGGCACCCAGAATATCCATGGCGCCGCCCGCCAGCGGCGGCACGGCGATACCGCCGACGCCCCACATCAAGGAAAAGGCCGCATTACCGGCAACCAGTGCGGAGCCGGTGAAGCGTTCGCCGAGCTCGATGATCGACATCGCGTAGATGCCGTAGGAAACCGCGCCCCAGACAAAGATCATTGGCCAGATGAGCGGCGATTCGATGAAAAGCGGAAGCAGGACGCAGCCGAGCACCGTGATCGCGACGCAGGCGAGCCGCACCAGGCGCGCGGAAAGCCTTTCCGCCAGCAGGCCTAGCGGCACCTGCATGGCGATATTGCCGGCAATCATCACCGACAGCAGCGCCGACATGCGGATCTCGGTAATGCCGTGATGGGTGCCATAGACAGGCAGCAACGCCAGCGCGCCCTGTTCGAAACCGGCGGCGACTATGACGGCAAACAAAAGCAGCCACGCCAGCGGCACGAAACCCAGGACGGAAACTTGATGCCCGGCCTCGTCGACCTTGGGCAAGCGCGGCAGCACCAAGCCCAGGCAGATGCCGCACAGCACGAAGGCGGAGATGCCGACGAGGAAGGGCGGCCAGCCCTCGGTGCCGACTGCAAGCAGGCATAGCGGCCCGGCCGCGAAACCGGCCGAGATGATCGTCGAATAGACACTCATGACGCGCCCTCGCCGCGCCGGCGGCGCCAGCGCGATGACCCAGATCTCGCTCAGCACATAGAGCGGGTTGGTCACCACGCCGATCAGGAAGCGCAGCGGAAACCACAAATAGACATTTTGCGTCCAGCCGATCAGCGCCAGCACGACAGCCGAAAGGGCCGCACAGGTAAGCGCCGTGCGCCCTGCCCCGAACCGCCGCGCCAGCGCCGGGATCAGCGGCGATGACACGATGAAGCCGACCGGCGTCATCGCCGCCGACAGGCCGATCATCGCCGGCGAAACACCCTGGCGCTGCAGGATGAAGCTCAACAGCGGATAGGACAGCCCTTGCGCGATGGCGAACACCGAGACGGTCGCGATCACACCGGTGATCGCAGCCCATTGCATCGTTTCGTTCTTGTTCGATTCAACCAAATTCATGTGCGCACCGCTATCGAGGCTGCAGGATTAGCGATTGGGTTGCGTGGTGGTAAGTCCCCTGGCGGGAGAAAACCGCTTGCTCCAGACAGTGCCTGTCAGGAGGTTGGGCTCGTCAGGAAGCTCGGCGCACGGACGACCGATACAGCGCGAACATCACCAGCACCGCGTCGAGGCCGGCGATCACGACCGGCAGCCCGAGCGGGCCGATGCCTTGCATGAGCAGGCCGGCACCGGGTGGGCCGACGATGCCACCGACGCCCCACATCAGTGCAAAGGCAGCGTTGCCGGCGACCAGCACAGAGCCCTTGAACCGGCTGCCGAGTTCGACCAATGCCATGGTGTAGACGCCGTAACCGACCGCGCCCATCACCAGCAGCACGACCCAGATCAACGGCGTTGTGATCAGCAGAGGCAGCAAAAGCGCGCAAACGGTTGTTGCCAGCGCGCAGACGATGATCATGGGGCGGCCGCCAAAACGCTCCGCCAGAAGGCCGAGTGGTATCTGCAGCAGGATGTTGCCGAGTGAAAGCGCCATCACCAGCGAGGCCAGAACGGCTTCCGCCAAGCCGTAGCTGGCGCCGAAGACCGGCACCAGCGCATAGGTGCTCTGCTGGACCGCCGCCGAGACAAGCACGGCAAGCAACAGCGCCGGCGCCATCCCGGCGAAGCCGACAAGGCCGCTGGCAGGCTGGCCGTCATCCTCGAAACCGGTGAGCTTAGACGAGACGGCGCGCAGGATCACCGCGCAGAGCGCGAAACCGGCGACGCCGACCATGAAGGGCGCCCAGCCCGACGTACCGAGCAGGGTCAGCGCGAATGGTCCGGCGGCGTAACCGGCGCCCATTAGCGTGTTGAACACGCCCATCACCCGGCCACGCCGCGATGGCGGCGCCAGCGACAGTGCCCAAACCTCGCCAAGGATGTAGAGCGGGTTGATGACGACGCCGATGATAAAGCGGATGACGAACCACGCCACCCAGTCCTGCAGATAGCCGATGCCCAGGAAGCAGAGCGCGCCGATCAGCGAGCAGCCGACCGCCAGGTTGCGTGCACCGACAAGCCGCACAGCCGCGGGCACGAAAGAAGCAGAAAGGATCAGCCCGAGCGGCATCATCGCCGCCGACAAGCCGATCAGCGCTGGCGACATGCCTTGCTTCTGCATCAAGAGCGTGAACAGCGGCGAACTCAGCCCTTGCGCAGCGCCAAACATGGCAAGTGCCGCGGTGACGCCGGCAAGCGCTGCCCATTGCGTTCCTGCTTCGCCTTCGCTCGAGCCGGTCGCGACCATGCTGCCATCCAAATGAACTGCTGGCCATCAGGCCGGCAAGCCGAGTAGCTATCGGTTCGATCCCGGGAAAGGAAGGGCCGGCCGCCGAAATCCGCTTAAGCCAACGAGGCGGCGGGATCAGGCCGATGTCGTGGCCGCGCAACTGCCGTTCCGGCATGTCGCTTCCCTCGCCCTAGTGGTCGCCGCCTCCGCAATGGCTGGACAGCCGCCGGTCCATTATGCCGCCCGCTATCGCATCCCACGAGGACCATCATGACCGCCGCCCTACAACCCTTGGAACCGGCATTGGCTACCGACCGCGCCCGTCGCGGCGGCCGCGCCGGAAAGCGCGCCGGCGGCTCGGCCGCGTTCGAGCAGCCGGCTTTTCGCCAGCTGAAGAACCCGCTGGCGCCGACCAGGCTGGTCTCCGACGACGAGCTGGAATCGATCCACCTCGCTTCCCTGCGCGTGCTGCGGGAAATCGGCGTCGACGTGCTGCATGACGAAGCCCGCAGCATCATGAAGGCGCATGGCGCCGACGTGCGCGACGGCAGCGAGCGGGTGCGCTTCGATAGCGACATGATCCTCGAACTGGTGTCGCACTGCCCGTCGGAGTTCACCATCCATGCCCGCAACCCCGCGCACAATGTGCGCTTCGGCGGCAACAATGTGATCATCTCGATGATGGCGTCGGCGCCCAATTGCTCCGACATCGATCGCGGCCGCCGGCCCGGCAACCAGCAGGACTACCGCAACTTCCTCAAGCTTGCGCAGATGCACAACATCCTGAACTGCACGGGCGGCTATCCGGTCGAGCCGACCGATATCCATCCGTCCGTCCGCCACCTCGAATGCATCCGCGATCTCAGCGTGCTCACCGACAAGGTGTTCCACATCTATTCGCTCGGCAAGGAGCGCAATGTCGACGGCATCGAGATCGCCAGGATCGCGCGCGGCATCAGCCACGAGCAGATGCTGGAAGAGCCGTCGGTCTTCACTATCATCAACACCAATTCGCCGCTGAAACTCGATGTGCCGATGATGGAAGGCATCATCCAGATGTCGAGCAAGGGCCAGGTCGTCGTCGTGACGCCGTTCACCCTGTCGGGGGCCATGGCGCCTGTCACCATCGCCGGCGCACTGGTGCAGCAGAACGCCGAGGCGCTTGCCGGCATCGCCTTCGCCCAGATGGTGCGCAAGGGCGCGCCCGTCGGCTATGGCGGCTTCACCTCCAATGTCGACATGAAGTCCGGTTCGCCGGCGTTCGGCACGCCGGAATACATGAAGGCGCAGCTTGTCGGCGGCCAGCTTGCCCGCCGCTACAACATCCCCTACCGCACCTCCAACACTTGCGCCGCCAACACGGTCGACGCGCAGGCGGCTTATGAAAGCGTGTTCTCGCTGTGGGGCGCCATCCAGGGCGGCGGCAATCTGATGATGCATGCCGCCGGCTGGCTCGAGGGCGGCCTGCGCTGCTCCTACGAGAAGACCATTCTGGACATCGACCTGCTGCAGATGGTCGCCGAATTCCTGACCCCTCTCGATCTTTCCGAAGAGGCACTCGGCTTCGACGCCATCCAGTCGGTCGGTCCTGGCGGCCATTTCTTCGGCACCCAGCACACGCAGGACCGCTACAAGACCGCCTTCTACTCGCCGATCCTCTCCGACTGGCGCAATTACGAGACCTGGGCGGAAGCCGGCTCGCCGACGGCGCTCGAAAAGGCCAACAAGGTCTGGAAGGAGCGGCTGGCGTCCTATGAGGAGCCTTACATGGACCCGGCCATCCGCGAGGAACTCAACGCCTTCGTCGCCAAGCGGCGGTCCGAAGGCGGCGCGCCGACCGATTTTTGATCGGCCGTGTTGTTGATGAACAGTCGACCCCCACTCCGTCGAGCTGCGCTCGACACCTCTCCTCCAATCGACGGCGGAGAGGGAAGGCGCGAGCTTATGCCGGCTGGCGCCCTTCCTCTCCCCCCGGAGGGGTCATCCGATTCAATCTCTTCAAAAACGGACTTATCTAGATGAAATCTCACGTAAAAGCGGTTGTCATCGGCGGCGGCGTCGTCGGCTGCTCGGTTCTCTACCATCTGGCCAAGGCCGGCTGGACCGACATCATGCTGATCGAGCGCTCGGAGCTCACCTCCGGCTCGTCCTGGCATGCGGCGGGAGGCTTCCACACGCTGAACGGCGACCCCAACGTCGCCAAGCTGCAGGCCTATACGGTGCAGCTCTACAAGGAGATCGAGGAGATATCCGGCCAGTCCTGCTCGCTGCACCTGACCGGCGGCGTGATGATGGCTGATACGCCAGAGCGCATGGATTTCCTGCGGCTGGCCCACGCCAAGGGCCGCTATCTCGGCATGGACACAGAGCTGATCACCCCGTCCGAAGCCAAGGCGATGTTTCCGCTGATGGACGAGACCAATTTCGTCGGCGCCATGTGGGATCCGGTGGAAGGCCATCTCGATCCGTCGGGCACCACCATCGCCTACTCCAAGGCGGCAAAAAAACTCGGCGCCGAGATCGTGCTGCGCAACCGCGTTGTGGAACTGACACAGGAGGTCGACGGCACCTGGAACGTCGTCACCGAACAGGGCACGGTGAAGGCCGAGCATGTCGTCAACTGCGGCGGCCTGTGGGCGCGCGAGATCGGCCGCATGGTCGGCGTCGAGCTGCCGGTTCTGGCCATGGAGCACATGTATCTCTTGACCGAGCCGATGCCGGAGGTCGAGGAGTTCAACAAGTCGACCGGCCGCGAAATGATCGGCGTGCTCGACTTCAAGGGCGAGATCTACACCCGCCAGGAGCGCAACGGCATCCTGCTCGGCACCTATGAGAAGGCCTGCAAGCCGTGGTCGCCGGTCAACACGCCGTGGGATTTCGGCCATGAATTGCTGCCGCCCGACCTCGACCGCATCGCGCCGTCGCTGGAAATCGGCTTCACGCATTTCCCCGGCATCGAGAAGGCCGGCATCAAGCAGATCATCAACGGCCCCTTCACCTTCGCGCTCGACGGCAACCCGCTGGTCGGCCCGGTGCAGGGCCTGACCAATTTTTGGTGCGCCTGCGCCGTGATGGCCGGCTTCAGCCAGGGCGGCGGCGTCGGCTTGGCGCTGTCGAACTGGATGGTCCATGGCGATCCCGGCTTCGACGTCTGGGGCATGGATGTCACCCGCTTCGGCGAATGGGCCGGCCTGCGCTACACCAACGCCAAGGTGCGCGAAAACTATTCGCGCCGCTTCTCCATCCGCTTCCCCAATGAGGAACTCCCGGCGGCACGCCCGGCGCAGACGACCCCGCTCTACGACACGATGCTGGCCAACAACGCCGTCATGGGCGACAGCTGGGGACTTGAGACACCGCTCTGGTTCGCACCTGAAGGCAAGGAACCCAGGGATATCGTCTCCTTCCACCGCTCCAACGATTTTGGGCCGATCGGCGAGGAAGTGCGCGCCACGCGTGAGCGTGTCGGTGTCACCGAGATCGCCAATTTTGCCAAATACGAAGTCTCGGGACCCGCGGCCGAGGATTTCCTCAACCGGCTGATGACCAACCGCATGCCGAAGACCCGCCGCATCGTGTTGACGCCGATGCTCAACGAATTCGGCAAGCTGATCGGCGACTTCACCATCGCCAAGGCGGCAGAAGACCGCTTCATGATCTGGGGCTCGTCGGCGGCGCAGAAATACCACATGCGCTGGTTCGAGAAGCACCTGCCGAAGGACGGAACGGTGCGCATCCACCGCTTCGACCAGACCCTGGTCGGCCTGTCGATCGCCGGGCCGAAATCACGGGACTTGCTGCAGAAACTGGTCGATGTCGACGTCTCGACAAAAGCCTTCCGCTTCATGGATTTCCGCGAGATGGCGGTCGGCGGGGCGCCCTGCATGGTCAACCGCATCACCTACACCGGCGACCTCGGCTATGAAATCTGGATGGCGCCGGCCTACGAGCGCCTGGTTTACAAAGCGATCAAGGACGCCGGCGAGGAATTCGGCCTTGTCGATTTCGGCATGCGCGCGCTGCTCTCCATGCGCCTCGAAAAGAATTTTCCGACCTGGTTCCGCGAGTTGCGGCCGATCTACGGCCCGTTCGAAGGGGCGATGGACCGCTTCATCAAACTGGAGAAGAACGACTTCATCGGCCGCGAGGCTGCCGCCAAGGAACAGGTCGAGGGTCCGAAGCTGCGCCGCGTCTCCTTCATCGTCGATGCCGCCGACGCCGACGTCATGGGCGACGAACCGATCTGGGCCAAGGTCAGCAAGGACTACGGCACGGTGGAAAAGCCGCATGGCTATGGCGCGCCACGCTTCGACAAGGGCGGCAAGGAAATACGCGGCTCCAAGGCTGCCGAAGGCGCGTCCGCCGTGCGCGGCATCGTCGACGGCGACTGGCGCGTGGTTGGCTGGGTCACGTCGGGCGGCTATGCGCATTATGTGCAGAAGTCGATGGCGCAAGGCTATGTGCCGGCGGCTCTTGCCGAGGACGAAAGCGCGGGCCTGTTCGAGATCGAGATCCTCGGACACCGCCGGCCGGCCCGCATCAACGTCGAAGCGCCTTTCGACCCGAGCGGCGAGAAGATGCGGACCTGAGGTTCGACCATGGACAGCGCGGGGCCGAAGGGCAGCTTTGGCCGCCATCGCAAGATCATGCCGTTCGAGCCAGGCTCGATCGAGGCCCTCCGCGACGCCTCCCGCCGGAAGGCGGCTTCGCTCAACCAGCATGTGCTGGGCTATGGCGCGCAGGCCGAAGCTGAATGGGCCGCGGCAGGCATTGCCGCGCCCGATCTGCCTGCCATGCGTCAATACCGGCTGGAGCGTATCCGCGCCGAGCTGAAGCGGCGCGGCTATGCCGGCGCCCTGCTCTACGACCCCGTCAACATCCGCTACGCCACCGACTCGACCAACATGCAGCTGTGGGTGGCGCACAACCCGACGCGGCATTGCTTTGTCGCCACCGACGGCCCGGTGGTGCTGTTCGACTATTTTTCCTGCGAGCACCTGTCCGATCATTCCGGCGTCGTCGACGAGGTGCGGCCGGCGGTGTCGTGGATGTACCTCTATAGCGGCGAGTTGACCGAGCAAAAAGTCCGCCGCTGGGCCGCCGGGATCGCCGATCTGGTGAAAGAGCATGGCGGCGGCAACAGCCGCATCGCCGTCGATCACATCAACCCGGAAGGCGTCGAGGAACTGGCGCGGCTTGGTATCTCCATCGGCAATGGCGAAGCGGTGATGGAAAATGCGCGGCTGATCAAGTCGCCTGACGAAATCCTCGCCATGCGCCGCGCCATCGTCGCCTGCGAGGCGGCGATGGGCGAAATGGAACAGGCGCTGAAGCCTGGCATTTCCGAAAATGAGTTGTGGGCGGAACTGCATCGCGGCAACATCGCGCGCGGCGGCGAATGGATCGAGACCCGGCTGCTGACGTCAGGTCCGCGCACCAACCCATGGTTCCAGGAATGCTCGTCACGCAAGATTGTATCAGGCGACCTCGTCGCCTTCGACACCGACCTTATCGGCCCCTACGGCTTCTGCGCCGACCTGTCGCGGACATGGCTGTGCGGCGATGCAAAGCCGACCAATGAACAGCGCGACCTGTTCCGTATCGCCGCCGATCAGATCGAGCACAACACGGCACTGATGCAGCCGGGCATCTCGTTTCGCGACCTCGTCGAGCGCTCGGCCGTGCCACCGGGAGACTGCTTCCCGACGCGATACGGCGTGCTCTATCATGGCGTCGGCCTGGCCGACGAGTATCCGACACTACCGCATGCCAGCGACTGGACATCGGACACGCCGGACGGCGTGCTGGAACCGGGCATGGTGCTGTGCGTGGAAAGCTATATCGGCCGGCTTGGCGGGCGCGAAGGCGTCAAGATCGAGGAACAGATCCTGATTACCGAGACCGGCAACGAACAGCTCTCAACCTACCCGTTGGATGCGAGGCTGCTCGGCTAGCCCGGCAAGGGCCTCGCGCAACGCCCCAACCGTCTTTTCCGGTGTCACCGCGGCGGTGATGTAAGGCAGGCCTTTGCGCCGCCCGGTCCAGCCGATGACCACCACCTTTTTCGCCGCCGGCTCGAAACGCTGCGCCAGTGCCCAGCTCTCGCAGTCGATGGCCGCTATATCGGCCTTGCCCTCGGCAATTGCCACGATCGAGGAACGGTGCCCACCGCTTTCGCTGCGCGAGGCAAAGAGGTCAAGGCTCTCGCCCATCGCCTCCAGGTCGCGCGTCAAACCGAGGAACCCCGACATCGAATCGAGGCTGTTGAAGGTGAAGCGCTTGCCACGGATGCGATCGAGTGGGACCAGCGGGCTGCCGTCATTGGGCGAGGCAACCGACGGCGCGCCATCCGCCAGCATGACGATAGCGCTGGAATAGAGCTCGCCCTGCCCGCCTTCGTAGGCGTCGTAGCTTGGCTGGGCGACCACCTGCACATGCCTGGACAGGCCGAGTTCCATCGGCCCCCAGCAGGTCTGCGCGAACAGCAGCGCCGGGTGCAGCCACAGTCTGTGAAAATCGAGTTCGTCCGGCGGCAATGTCGCTGGATCGGGTGCGATCAATGCACCGGCAGCATCACGAATTCCGCCCGGCACCGGCGGCAGGTCACCATTGCGACGCGCGATGGTTTCCGGCGCGTCAATGCCCTTTCCCCGGAAAGCATCGCGCAGCAGCACCCATTGCGCGTCGACCTCGCCGCGCACTTCGGGCCAATCATACATCGGCAACGCCGCAACCAATTCACTCATGCCGATATCAAATCATCATGTCGGGAAAAAGGATCGCAAAAACGCGGCGTCCAATCAGAATTGGCCGACACGGACCCCCGGATAGGCCGGATTATTCCTTGGGCGGCTCGGCGGGAACCGGCGCACTGCCAAGCCCGCTGATGCTGCGCGCCCTGATGCGCGGCTTGAAGGCCCTGCCCGGCTCGGCTTGACGCCGCAGCACCGGGTGCACGATCGGCTCTTTTGCCTTGAAGGCGTAAGCCTTGATCAGCGCGAAATAGTTCGGATAGGCATAGCCATTGTTCATCCGCAGCCATTCCTCACGGCGGTCACGAAACAGCTTGGGTAGCTTGTACCAGGCCACGGTCGGGGTCTTGTGGTGGACGAAGTGCAGATTGTTGTTGAGGAACAGGAACGACAGCGGCGAACGCTCGACGATCACCGTGCGACCTTCCGGATGTTCCGACCATTGATGCTCGGCGAACGTGCGGATCGAGATCAGCGACTGGCCGAGCCAGACCGGCACGAGAATGTAAAGCCACAGCGGGATGCCGAAGCCGAACTGGACGATCGGCAGCACGACGGCAAGGCCGATCGCGTGCAGCAGCCACGCCTTGCGGATCGCCTTGTCGCCGGCGAACATCTGCTTGGCGTCGTCGATGAAGAAGCCGACGCAGGACAGCCACGGGCCGAGCACGAAGCGGCCGGCCATGGTGTTGTTGATCTTGAGCAGGAATTTCATCGTCGGCGGCAGCTCGTCATGCTGCCAGAGCGCCTGGTAATAACTCTCTGGATCGTCCAACGGGTCGGTCAGCCGCTCGTCGGCGTGGTGGCGCAGATGGATGGTCTTGAAGCGGCGGAATGGCCAGACCAGACCGATCGGCAGGAACACGAAGGCTTCGTTGACCCGTGCATTGCGTGTCGGATGCCCGTGCAGCACTTCGTGCATGATCGACGATTGCAGTGCGGCGGTCAAAGCCAGGATGGCGAGCGCCAGGACGGGGTAGGATGGCCAGAGCAGGAAACCGGTGGCGAGCCAAGTTGCGTAACAGAAAAAGGCGAGTACCACGGTCGGCCACTCGATGGCCGGTGCGCTGTGTCGCCTGATGCTCTTGCTCGTCATGCTATCGACCACTGTCCCTCAGTCGCCGGAAACCCCAATTGGCTCCTGACAGCATAGTGTCAGGAGAAATGATTCCACTCAACGAGACAAAGTGCACAAACTGTTGCGATTGCGCATTTTCGGCCGCACATGTTATACATTGTAAACAAACTTAGGGATTCATTTACGCCTGAGGCGCGCTCGGAAGCGATTCGGCGCAAATTTTTCCTCAATCGAGGTGGAGCCCGCACATGGACAAGCGCGACCTGTCGACGATCTTCCGCGAACGCCTGAAAATGCTCTTGACACGCTCCGACCTGAACCAGTCGGCCTTCGCGACCGCGGTCGGCATCGACCGCTCGGCGCTATCGCAGCTGCTGTCCGGCGCCTCGACCCGCCTGCCCCGCGCCGAAACGCTGCTCAACATCGCCGCCGAGTTCAAAGTGTCGCTGGACTGGCTACTCGGTCTCAGCCAGGACGAGGGCCTCACCGGCGAAATCCGCGAGAGCCTGGAGATCGAGGAGGCACCCGACGGCTTCGACCGCACCCTGCTGGCCAAATGGCATGCCGAGGCGGCCGGCACCAAGATCCGCTACGTGCCTGCCGGCATTCCCGATCTTCTGCGCACCGAAGCGCTGGTCGACTACGAAGCCGGCATCACCAACAAGAGCCGCCTGGCGCAGGCCGGAGAAACGCAATACCGCATCGACTACAACAGGCGCCCGGAAACCGACATGGAAGTCTGCATGCCGCGCCACACGCTGGAGATCTTCGCCCGCGGGCTGGGTGTCTGGGACCGTTTCCCCGAAGCCGACCGGCGCGCCCAGTTGCTGCACATGGCGACGCTGCTCGACGACCTCTACCCGACCTTCCGGCTGTTTCTCTATGATGGGCGGATGCGCTATTCGATCCCCTACACCATCTTCGGCCCCTATCGTGCCGCCATCTATGTCGGCGACATGTATCTGGTGCTCAACGCCACCCAGCCGATCCAGACGCTGATCCAGCATTTCGACAATCTGATCCGGGCTGCCGACATCAATGCGCACGAGGCGTCCGGCTTTGCGCACAGGCTGGCCGGCATGTCGTTCCCAACAGGCACTGTCTGATTTTCGGCAGCCAAGATCACCACCGCGCCATGGCTCAAGGCGCCGCATGGGCGAACTCCGTCCTAGCTATTCATTGACTACACATAAAGACTTCTTTATATCCTTATCCGACTTCGAACATGAAAGCCAATCCGATGACGACCACCAACCCGATCGATGCGCTGCTGGCTGAAAAGGGCGTGCTGCTGGCCGATGGCGCCACCGGCACCAATCTATTCGCCATGGGTCTGGAGGCCGGCGAGGCGCCCGAACTGCTGAACGAGACGGCGCCCGACACCATCACCAGCCTGCACCAGAATTTCGTCGATGCCGGCGCAGACATCATCCTCACCAATTCGTTCGGCGGCACCCGTCACCGTTTGAAGCTTCACCATGCGCAGGACCGCGCGCATGCGCTGAACAAGCGCGCCGCCGAGCTTGCTCGTGCCGTCGCCGACAGAGCCGGCCGCAAGGTGATCGTCGCCGGTTCGGTCGGCCCGACCGGCGAATTGCTGGTGCCGCTGGGCGCCATGACCTATCACGAGGCGGTCGACGCCTTCGCCGAACAGATCGAGGGTCTCAAGGCCGGCGGCGCCGAAGTTGCCTGGATCGAGACGATGTCGGCTCCCGACGAGATCCGCGCCGCCGCCGAGGCGGCCATCCGCGTCGGCTTGCCCTACACCTACACCGGTTCCTTCGACACCGCCGGCCGCACCATGATGGGTCTGCTGCCGAAGGATATCCACGGCGTCACCGACGGGCTGTCGCAGGCGCCGCTCGGCGTTGGCGCCAATTGCGGCGTCGGCGCCTCCGACATCCTGGCCTCGCTGCTCGACATGACCGAGGCGAAGCCGGAAGCGACGGTGATCGTCAAGGGGAATTGCGGCATTCCCGAATTCCGCGGCACCGAGATCCATTATTCCGGCACACCCGAACTGATGGCCGACTATGTCAGGCTCGCCGTCGATGGCGGCGCCAAAATTATCGGCGGCTGCTGCGGCACCTCGTTCCAGCACCTCGCCGCCATGCGCAAGGCGCTCGACGCGCACACCAGGGCGGATCGTCCGACGGTTGCCGCGATCGTCGAACGCATCGGTCCGATGCGCAACAAGGTGGCGACGGAAAACACCGCCGAGACCAGCGAAGCCCGCCGCGAGCGCCGCCGCAGCCGGGCCTGACCCATCGGTTTTCGACTATTCGCTGTTGTCGGCGTAGCTCGACTGCGCCGACTTGAAGTCGACCACATTGTCGCCGCGCATCGTCATCAGCGCGCCTGAAGCGCTGGGGTCGGTGATCTGTTCCAGCATGATGCGGAACCGGTCGTTGGTCAGTGCCGACAGGGCGGTATGGCGCGCCTGCGCGACATCGTCACTGATACGCCTGGATTCCGATGATGGGGCCGATGAAACCGCCGAGGCGTCTGGCGCTGGGGGTATCGAGTTGGCGATAGTCCTGATCTGCAATTTCGGCTCCCTCAAGCCCAGTACACCTGTCCTGCGTAACAAGGAGAGGGTTGCCATCCAGTACCGGAAATGCCGCGCAATTTAACGACCCGGAAAATCCGCGAAAAAAGGCCGGCAAGATTTCCCTCGCCGGCCTGCCTCACCCGCCCGTAGGTCGGTTTCCCCTGTCAGAACGATCCCATCTGAAAGAAACCGGCCGTCATCACCACTACCGGTTACCGCCCAGCGCCGAGGCAAGGCGCACAAGTGAAAGGAACTCGGACCTGTACCCAAACGGGTCGGCTCCTCGAGCGGCAGTGGCGATCTCCATGATCTTGTCGTAGCCAAACTTCGCGGTCGCATCCTCGTCGCGCAGCTTCTGGCCGAAGGCGGCAACCGCGACGGAGAAGCGCTGATCGGCGCTGGCCTGGTCGAAGGACGAAATCTCGTTGGCCGAGGTCACCGGCGTGGTGATCAGCTTCGAGACGTCTTCATTCGGCAGCTTGTAGCGGATCTTGACGAAGGCATATTCGTCCGCGTTGGCGACGCCGCCATTGTCCACCGACGCCTGGCCGTAGCGCAGCGGATCGATCTGCTCGCCGCCGCTGCCCTTTGGCGTGATTTCATAGATCGCGGTAACGGAATGGCCCGAACCAATGTCGCCGGCATCGACGCGGTCGTTGTTGAAATCCTCGCGGTTCAAGGCGCGGGTCTCGTAGCCGATCAGGCGATATTCCGAGACCTTGTTCGGGTTGAACTCGACCTGGATCTTCACGTCCTTTGCGATAGTGAACAACGTCGACGAAGCATCCTCGACCAGCACCTTTTCGGCCTCGGCCAGCGTATCGATATAGGCGGCGGTGCCGTTGCCGTTCTGCGCGATGGTCTGCATCATCTGGTCGTTCAGATTGCCGCGGCCGAAGCCGAACACCGACAGGAAGACACCGCTCTTGCGCTCGCTTTCGATCAGCCGCTTAAGGTCGTCGTCATCGGTCTGGCCGACATTGAAGTCGCCGTCGGTGGCGAGCATCACCCGGTTGACGCCGTCCTTGACGAAGGATTTTTGCGCCAGCCTGTAGGCTTCCTTGATGCCCGCCTCACCGGCCGTGCTGCCGCCGGGCGTCAGATTGTCGATGGCGCTGAGGATCTTGTCCTTTTCGGACGCCTTGGTCGGCTCCAGGACTGTGCCGGCGTCACCGGCATAGGTGACGATCGAAATGGTGTCGTCGGCCTTCAGCTTGCTGACCAGCAGCCGGAAGGCCGATTTGAGCAGCGGCAGCTTGTCCGGCTCGTCCATCGAGCCCGAGACATCGATCAGGAACACCAGATTGGCCTTCGGCTGCTCGGTCGGCTTGACGTCAAAACCCTTGATGGCGACATGCATCAGCCTGGTCTGCGTGTTCCACGGCGTCGGCATGACGCTGACGGTCGAGTTGAACGGCGTCGAGGCGGAGTCCGGCCCCTTCCAGTCATAGGGGAAGTAATTGATCATCTCCTCGACGCGAACAGTATCGGCTTGCGGCAGAGTGCCTTGCTTCAGCGAACTGCGCACGAAGGAATAGGAGGCCGTGTCGACGTCGATCGAGAAGGTCGAGACCGGGTCCTCGAGTGCCGCATGCACCGGATTGGTCTTGAAATCCTCGATACGGTCGCGATTTTCCTCCTGCGGCAGCATCTGGTCGGCCGGCGCCATGGCCGGCTGCTGCGGCGCCATCAGCTTCGACTCCGCCGCCATGCGGGCTCGCGAGGTACTGGGTACACTTGCAGCGCCATCCAGTGCGAATTCACCTGTCGGTGCCGGTGGCGCAGGCTCGGCCAGCACACCGCGCTCCAGCGCATTTTGTTGTGCAGCGCCCCCAGCAACGGTCGATTCGGATTTCTGCGGCGAGGCCGGCGCCACAAGCGCATCGGTGGCGTCGCGGCTTTCCACATCGGCGTCCGCCTTCTTGTCCTTCTCCAACTCGCCGCGCTTCGGCTCGGCGGTCGTCGGCTTCACCGTCGTCGGCTTGTCGGCCAGCGTCTCGGTGATCTTCTCGTCGCCGTCGAATTTGGGCGGCTGTTCCCTCAGCAGATGGAAGGTGGCGTATCCGGCGATCGGCAGGGCGACGAGCCCGGCAAGAGCCGGCGTGGCAATGAGTTTCTTTTGCATGATCTCGCTCCAGAGCTTTTGTGCTCGCTCTGTGAGACGAAGCCCGCCAAGCGATCCTTGGGAGACAGCAGAAATATTTTCCTGATCATAGGCGCGCAGGGCGGCCTCGAAGGCACGTGCCTTGGCATCCTTGGCGGGCGCCAGTGCTGCGATATCGCGCAGTCTGTTGAGTTCATTGTCGTCGACCATGGTCACACTTCCCCGGCCGCGCGCATCAGCGTCTTCAGCCGTTTCTTCGCTTCATGGATGTGCCAGGAAACCGTCGTCTCCGAGATCGCCATCGCCTCGGCGGCGGCCGCGTGGCTCAATCCTTCGCCATAGACCAAAAGCACGGCGTCGCGCTGCTTGTCCGGCAATTGCCGCACCGCGGCCCATAGCGCTTCGGCGGGGTCTTCCGGTTCGATCGACGCCTCGCCCGAGATCAGTGCATGGACGCCATAGGCCTCTGTCTTGACTGTCTCGCGGGCGGATTTGCGCATCATGTCGCGCGCGGCGTTCAGGGTCACGGAATAGAGCCATGTGGTGAAGGCGCCGCCGCCGCGATAGTCGCGGATCGCCTTGCCCAGCCTGACGCAGACTTCCTGGGCTATGTCTTCGGCATCGGCCTTCCTGCCGCACCAGCGATAGGCAGCGCGATAGACGAAGTCATAGTGCCTTTCCAGCAATGTGCTGAAGGCCCCCCTGTCTCCGCCCTTCGCCCGCCCGATCAGTTCGGCGTCGGAGGCTTCGCTCTCATCCAGCATCATCGCCATCATTTGCCTGTTGGACGAAGGCTAATGGCTAATCCTTGGGGCAATGGAAAGATTTTTTTGGAAACCGCCGGATCGTGACCGCCGGCACCCCGCTTGACACATCCATATCTCGACGGTTATACGTCAATCAATAGCCACCGGGTTATCGATCCAAAATGAACAACGCTCACGACGTCCTCTTCAGAACGCTCTCCGATCCGACGCGTCGTGCGATCTTCGAGCGCCTGTGCCGGCAAGGCGAGCAGACGGTCGGTGCCCTGACGGCTCAGTCGGGGGTCTCGCAGCCGGCGGTGTCGAAGCATCTCGGCGTGCTCAGGCAGGCCGGGCTCGTGCGTGACCGCCATCAAGGACGGCAGACCCATTATAGCGCCCAGCTCGCAGCACTTTCCCCGCTGACCGACTGGACGAACCAGATGAACACGTTCTGGCAGAGCCGGTTCGACGACCTCGAAAATTTGCTCAAAAGAATGGACCAATGACCAACATCGCGACCGAAACGCGCTCCGTCATCGTCGAACGTGAGATCCCCTATCCGCCGGAAAAAATCTGGCGCGCGCTGACCCAACCGCATCTGATCGAGGAATGGCTGATGAAGAACGACTTCAAGCCAGTCGTGGACCATCGTTTCAAGCTGCGAAAGGAACCGCAACCTGACGTGAGCATCGTTGTCGACTGTCAGGTAACAGCCGTCGAATTGAACAAGACACTGTCCTACACGTGGCAGGCCTATGGCCTCGAGAGTGTCGTCACCTGGACTCTCCTGCCGACCAGCACGGGCACCCGGTTGCGCATGGAACAATCCGGCTTCCGTCCGGATCAGGAGCAGGCGTATCGGGGCGCGACGAGCGGGTGGCGGCAGTACTTTACGAATCTGAGTCAAGTCCTGGCGCGGATAGATTGAACCCGCCGGTGCGGATCGGTGGTCCGCGTCGGCTGTTTTGACAGGAGGAACTATTGGACTGGAACATGTGGGTTCGGCAAATTCATCGCTGGCTGTCGATCATCTTTACGCTGACCGTCATCACCAACTTCGCCACCATGGCATTCGGCCAGCCTCCCGCCTGGGTGGTCTACTCGCCGCTCCTGCCGCTCTTCCTGCTGCTGTTCAGCGGCCTGTACATGTTCGTGCTGCCCTATGCCGCCAAGGGCCGCGGCGCGCAGTGTGTCGGCGGATAGGAGTGGGGCAGAATGGCCAAGACGCAGCGGCAATCGACCAAGGCCAAGGCTGCGCCAGTGCTGCTCTCGGGCGGCAACCCGCAAATCGCCAAGGGCGATGGTGACGCCCCGGTGCAGGCCTATATCGCTGCGATGCCGGGTTGGAAGCGCGGCCTGGGCGAACGCCTCGACGCGCTCATCGAGCGCAACGTGCCGGACGTCCGCAAAGCCGTGCGATGGAACTCGCCCTTCTACGGCATCGAAGGCCAGGGCTGGTTCGTGTCGTTTCATGTCTTCACCCACTATTTGAAGGTGACCTTCTTCAGCGGCACGTCGTTGCGGCCGGTACCGCCTGGCGGCACGGCGAAGAGCAGGGATGTGCGCTGGATCGACATCCGCGAAGACCAGTTCGACGAGGCGGATGGCGGACTGGGTGAAACAGGCCGCCGCCCTGCCAGGCTGGATCCCGTAGCGGCCGCAACGACGACTGCGAGCAGAAATTCGAATTCTTTCCTGCCGAAAGGGCGGGGCCAAAGACGACAGAGGAAAAAGAGCCATGAAGATCAAGCTGACCAGCATGTATGTGGACAACCAGGAAAACGCACTGCGCTTCTACACCGACGTGCTGGGCTTCACCAAAAAGGCCGATTTCAGCAACGGGCCCTATCGCTGGCTGACCGTGGCCTCGGCTGAAGAGCCTGATGGAACCGAGCTGCAGCTCGCGCTCAACGACAACCCGGCCGCCAAGGCCTATCAGGAAGCCATTTTCAAGCAGGGTCAGCCCGCGATCATGTTCTTCACCGACGACGTCAAGAGCGATTATGAGCGCATCAAGGCGAAGGGCGGCGCGTTTATCAAGCCGCCGACCGAGGTGACCGGCTCGACCATCGCCCAGTTGAACGACAGCTGCGGCAACCTCGTTCAGATCACCCAGCTGGCGCGCTGGTAACGGGCGGCGGTTGAAACGCGTCGAGGCACAGGAGACACCCAATGACCCCCTCGCAACAGATCGACCAGCTGATCGCCGGCCTTACCGATTGGCGCGGCGAGACGCTCGCCGGCATCCGCAAGACCATCCTTGCAGCCGACCCGGACATCGTCGAGGAGTGGAAGTGGATGGGCAGCCCGGTATGGTGCCTCGACGGCAACATCGTGGTCGGCAACGCCCACAAGGACAAGGTGAAACTCACCTTTTCCCATGGTGCCAGCCTGCCGGACCCCGACAATCTGTTTAACAACGGTTTTGGCGGCAAGGTGTGGCGGGCAATCGATATCCTTGAGGGCGAAAAGCTCGACGAGGGCGCCCTGAAAGACCTCGTCCGTGCCGCCATCGATTACAACCAGGCCAAAAAGAAGAAGAAGGCGGCTGCTGGGACGAAGCCACGGACGTAAGTCTAGGCCGCCTGCCCCGCCACCCAGCCCGATGACCATGCCCACTGGAAATTATAGCCGCCCAGCCAACCCGTGACATCGACGACTTCGCCGATGAAAAACAGGCCCGGCACGGATTTCGCCTGCATCGTCTTCTGGTCCAGCCCGTTGGTGTCGACCCCGCCCAGCGTCACTTCGGCGGTGCGGTAGCCCTCCGAGCCGGCAGGCTTGATGCGCCAGTCATTGACTGCGGCAGTTATGGTTTTCATCTGGGCGTCGGAAAGATCGGCAAGGTTGCCGTCGATCCCGGTGCGCTCGGCGATCGACTGCGCAAGCCGCTTCGGCAGATGATTTGCCAGCACCGTCTGTACCGCTTGCCGCCCATTGCTTCGCTTGGCCACCCGAATGAGGTCCGCCACGTCAACTCCCGGCAGCATGGCGATGCGGATTTCATCGCCCTCGCGCCAATAGGAAGAGATCTGCAGGATGGACGGTCCGCTGACGCCGCGATGCGTAAACAGCATCGCTTCGGAAAACCGCGTCTTGCCGCAGGCGACTTCCGCGTCGACGGCGTTGCCGGCCAGCGGCGCCAGCCGTTCGAGCGTGTTTGCGTCGAAGGTCAGCGGAACCAGCGCCGGCCGCGTTTCGACAACAGCAAGGCCGAACCGTTCGGCAAGCTCATAGCCGAAACCGGTCGCCCCCATCTTGGGGATCGACTTGCCGCCGCAGGCCACGACCAGCGACTGGCAAGTGACCAAGCCTGTGGAGAGGGTGAGCGCAAACCCCTCCACGGTTTTGCGGACATCCTCAACGCTGGCCGAGAGCGCCAGCTCCACGCCCCTGCCCTGCATTTCCGAGACCAGCATATCGATGATCTGGCGCGCGGAGCCATCGCAGAACAGCTGCCCAAGCGTCTTCTCGTGATAGGCAATGCGGTGGCGTTCGACGAGGGCGATGAAATCGCGCTGCGTGTGGCGGCTGAGCGCCGAAATGCAGAAATGCGGATTGCCCGACAGAAAATTCTTCGGGCTGGCATGGATGTTGGTGAAATTGCACCGGCCGCCGCCGGAGATGCGGATCTTCTCGCCAGGCGCAGCCGCATGATCGAGGATCAGCACCGAACGGCCGCGCTTGGCCGCCTCCACGGCGCACATCATTCCGGCGGCACCCGCGCCGATGATCACGACATCATAGGATTGCATCAGGCTATTCGTTTCCGCTCGACCCACTCACATGGGGCCGCGCCATTTGTGCTGCCTGATACCACTTTGGCCCGACAGTTTTCTAGCAATCCCGTCCCAGCAGCCTGGCGATCTGGGGATTGACGATTGTGGTGAACAGCCCGGGATCGCTGAAAGCCCTCGCGGACAGCATTGCCCCGTGAACAGATGCCATCAGCATTTGGGCCTCCTCCTCCGGCCGATTGTTCATGCGGAACAAGTCCTGCTCCATTCCAGCCCGCAGCACCGACGTAAGCCATTCCGCGAGATTTTGGAAATGGGCACGAACGCGTGATGCGACCTCTTCCGGCAGCATCTGCATCTCGCCGGCGAGCATCGCGCAGACGCAGAAGGACGGCGAGGCATCGCGAATGCATGTCCGCCAATAGTTCATGTAGGACTGCAGTTGTTCAGCAGGGCTTGAGAGTTCTCCCCGGAGAGACTCCAAACCCACTTCGGCCTGCCGCCTGTAACGATCCACCAGCACCGAAACCAGCTCGGCCTTCGTCGGAAAATGATGGTGGATGCTCGCCTTCCTGATCCCGATGGCAGCCGAGATATCGGCATAGCTGAACCCGTTGTAGCCTCCCGCGACGATGAGAGACTGCGCGACATCGAGAATCTTTTCTGAGGTCGAAGCCATTGATTTCATGGCGCTGCCTACCTTCTGATAGGCAGATTGTCAAGGTCCCGTTTCTCACAGAGAGGTGTTCGAGCGTCGGGTTGATTCAAAGCAAATGCCTTCCTACTAGTAGGTAGAAATCACAACAAGGAACCTACTGATGCAAAGCCAATCGTCGATCCCATCCAACTGGTTGCGATCCTATTATTTCGGACGCGCCATATTTTCTATCGCCTGGGTTGCTGCCGCCATCCTATTCAACGGGCAACCCGGTCCCACCGCGCTTCTGCTCGTGATCTACCCCGCATGGGACGCCCTCGCCAATCTGGTTGACGCCAGGGTAAATGGCGGCCTGGAAGCCAACTCGTCCCAGGCATTGAACGTCGTGGTCAGCACGATAACGACGCTCGCCGTCATCGTGGCGGTCGCCAACAGCATGTATGCCGTTCTGGCCGTGTTTGGGGTTTGGGCGATCCTCTCGGGCCTGCTACAGCTGAACACGGGACTAAAGCGTTGGCGCTACCATGGCGCACAATGGCCGATGATCCTGAGTGGTGCGCAGTCGGCCCTCGCCGGGGGCTTCATGATCAGCCGATCCCTCGGCACGGCTGCGCCGACGATTCTGGACATCGCCCCTTATGCCGGGTTCGGCGCGTTTTACTTTCTGCTTTCCGCAATTTGGCTTGTCGTCGCAGCCTATCGCAAGGCAAACGCCTAGGCGCAGCCCGATCCGGCGGCGGCAAGGTGAACGATCATCTGCCGCCGTCGAAAGGGCAAGCATCGCTCACTCTTTGCCGCATGGGCTGCCGTTCTGGTTCAAAGACGCGTAGCGTCCTGCTCAGGGTCGACCGCTGACCTTAGATCAGCGTCTCGGCGAACAACGTCGTCAGCCGCTTCCAGTGGCGTTCGGCGCCGGCGGCATTGAAAACGCTATGATCGGGTACGCACCAGCCATGCGCCATCCCGGCATAGTTCTCGATGACATGATCGACTTCAGCGACCCGCAGCGCTTCGGCCAGCCGCGCCGACTGTTCCGGCGGGAAACTCCTGTCGACGCCGGATGTGCCGACATAGACGCGCCCCCTGATGGAGGCTGCCTTGCGATGCGGGCTGTCGGCGGCGTCGCTGGCCAGATTGCCGCCATGGAAGCTTGCGGCCGCTTTTATCCGTTCGGGATAGGTTGCAGCCGCATTCAATGATCGACCGCCGCCCATGCAATAGCCGACGGTGCCGATCGGCCCGGTAATGCCCTCGGCAGCAAGCGCATCGAGGAACGCATCGCTGTCGCTGATGGTCATGTCCTGCGTCGTGCCGGTGACCAGCGCCATCAGCGGGATTTTGGTCTTTTCCTCGGCGAAGGCGGTCTTGGCGTCGAACGGCCCGTAGGGCGCATTGCGGTAGAATAGGTCGGGCACCAGTACCGCATAGCCTTCATTCGCCAGCCGGTTGGCCATACTGTCGAGCGCCGGCCGCGGACCGAAGGCGTCCTGATAGAGAATGACGCCGGCCTTGGCAGGAGATGCGTTTGCCGAGCGGAAAAGCCCAGCATTGGCAACACCATCCCTGGTCTTGATTTGAAGGTCGTGTTTCGTCATCGCCCGCTCCGTTCGACTGATGCGCGATACATATCCGCGCGAGGCCATACGGCAAGGCATTCCCCGGGCATGGCAGTCAACATTTCGTGCAGGATTGCGTGACGCTATTGCTCGCCCTCGCGCACGGTCCGCGCGCCGACATGCAGCGCACGGCCGGCACCGAGCCCCATGATGGCTACGCCAAGCCCGAGCGCGACGAACAGGAACGCCGTCCCCGAAAAACTGCCGGTCCAATCGCGGATCAGGCCCACCAGCAGCGGGCCGAATGCCGCCAGTACATAGCCGACGCCTTGCGCCATGCCTGAAAGATGCGCGGCGACATGCGAATCCGGCGAACGCAGCACGATCAAGCTCATGGCAGCCGCTATCAGGCCCCCCTGCCCAATGCCTTGCAGGACCGCCCAGAACAGCACCGTCGAGGTCGGCGCAAAGAGAATGCCGAGCAGCGCGATCACCGCTATGGCAACGAGCGCCACATTGATGCCGCGCTGGTCCTTCAGCCGCATCGCAAAGGATGGCACGGCGAGGCACGTGATGACCTGCGCCATCACCGACACCGAAACCATCGCGCCGGCGGTGGCCGCGTCAAAGCCGCGCTCGCGCAGGATCGGCGCCAGCCAGCCGAAGATGCAATAGGCAAGTGCCGACTGCAGCCCCATGAACAGCGTCACCTGCCAAGCCAGGCGATCGCGCCAAAGCCCGACGACGTGAAAGCCGCGATGACTGACCTGCCGACGGCTGCCCAGCGCCTGCGGGATCCAGATCAGCAGCACGACCAGCGTCGGCACCGCCCAGGCAGCGAGCGCTCCCGACCATGAACCGGTGACAAAATGCTCGATCGGCAGCGTGAAGCCGGCAGCGGCAGCCGAGCCGGCGCAGAGCGCCATGGTGTAGAACCCGGTCATGATAGCGGCCCTGTCGGCGAAATCGCGCTTCACCAGGCCCGGCATCAGCACATTGCCGATGGCAATCGCGCCACCGGCCAGGAATGTGGCGACAAACAGCAGGGGAACCGTACCGAACCAGCGCAGGCCGGTTCCCAGCACCAGCAAGGCGAGCGCCCCGAGCAAAGTGCGCTCGGCTCCATAGCGCTGCGCAAGCCTTGGCGCGAAGGGCGCGAACAGGCCGAGGCACAGGACGGGCAGCGTCGTCAGCAGGCTGGCGCCCGTCGTCGAAAGACCGGTTGCCTGCATCACCTCGGGCAACAGCACCGACAGGCTGGAAAACAGCGGCCTCAAGCTGAAGGCGATCAGCACAAGGCTTGCGCCAAGCATGATGCGCGCCGCACGGCTGCGCAGTTCAGGCGGCTGCGGCATGGGCAGGCTGTCGGCCTCGGCATCGACGAGTTCCAGACCCTCGACCTCGGCCTTCGGATCAGGCTGACGAAAACTCTGGTTCATTGCGAAAGCAGTCTTTCAAGTTGGGCAAGCACCGGCGCCATGAAGGCTCGGACGGCGGCAACGGCGCGCTCGGGATCGCTCGCGGCAATGGCGTCGACGATTGCCGCATGCGCCTGGTGGTCCGGTTCGGGCAGATCGCCGTCGATGGTGGCATGGATGGTCTCGGTGATGGCGGCGGTGAAGAAGTCATAGAGCTCCATCATCGCCCTGTTGCCGGACGCCGCGACGACGGATTTGTGGAAAGCGAGATCGCGCCGGATGAAGGCTTCGCTTCCGCCTTCGGCGACAGTGCCGCGCGCGGCAAGCAATTGCCGCATCCGCTCGAGGTCGGCTGGCGTGTGGCGCAAGGCGGCGAGCCTCGCGGCCTCGAGGTCCAGCGCCGCCCGCGCCTCCCACTGATCGCGCAAGCCGCTGCGTTTGATCCGGTCAAGCGCGGCAGAAGTATCGACGGCGGAGCGCACATAGGTGCCCGAGCCCTGACGCGTATTCAGCAACCCCTGCGAGACCAGCACCCGCACCGCCTCGCGGACGGTGCCCCGACTGACCGACAGAAGGTCGGTCAGAGCTGCCTCGTTGGGGATACGCTCGCCGACACCCCAGCGGCCGCTGACGATTTCAGCCCGCAGGCTCTCGGTGGCGCTGTCGGTGAGATTGGTTCGGATAGCAGGTTGCATCGGCCTATTCATCAAGTCATCAGATGACTTGATGAATAGGCTTGGTTCTAACTGCCGTCAAGATGCTCGAAGCGAACGAGCACCACGCAATGGGAATGGATCAGTTGGTGGCGCGTGCGAAGCTCGCCATGTGGTAGGCCTGAACCTCCGGCGGATAGCGATACTCCGTGCCATAGGGGCACGCATTGCGATCAAGGCAGCCGCCGCTGCGGCAAGGCGAGCCGCCGGCTCCACGCACATGCGCCAGGCAGGATTGATAAGCAAATCCTTGCGCGGAATAAGCGTCGACCGGGCAGGATTTCAGGCAGGGTTTCTCGACGCAGCTATCGCAAAGATGGGCCCCCGGCTCAGCGGCTTGAACCGGAAGCTCGTCGTCGAACAGCAGCGCACCGCGATAGGCGTGCCAGAGCCCATAGTGCGGATGCATGAGGATGCCGAGCGGTGACGGCTTCAGCCCCTCCGCCCGCATCGCCCATTGCTGGAACGGCAGATAAGGCTTGTCCGACGGAGAAATCGCCCGTGCGCCAAAATCCTGCGCCACCGCGCCGATCACCTCACGCGACCAGGTGTCGAGCGGATTGGCGATTTGCTCCGGCTGGCTTTCGCGCCAGCGCAGGAAATGCGGCCAGTGCGCGGCTCCCGCCTGACCTACCAGCAGGACGGCCGCTGCCGGCGCACCCGATGACCCCGTTGGTGGCGCATCGCCTGGCGTAAAATTGAAGCCGCCACGAAGAACAAGGCCGTTGGCAAGAAGCGCCGCGGCAATGCGGTCAACGCTGCCGGCAGTCGCAATCATTCCTTCTTGACCGGATCGGAGAACGCGCTCCGCCAGACTTCCTTGTGGATGATGTTGGCGACTTTAGCCCCGCCTGACTCGGGCTCCTTTCAAGTGAAGGCGTCGGGCATCGACCCCTTCTTCTTGGCGATGAAGTCCTGCAACGCTTCGTCGATGCTCGGATCGAGATACGGCGCCTCGTAGCTTTCCAGCCAGCGGCGGGCAAGTTCGTTGGCACGCTGCGGCGCTGTCTTCTCGCCTTCGGCCAGCCACTGCTCGTAGGAATTGTTGTCGGCGATGTTGGAGCGGTAGAAGGCGGTCTGGAAATTGGCCTGGGTGTGGTCGCAGCCGAGATAGTGGCTGCCCGGGCCGACCTGGCGGATGGCGTCCATCGCCTGGCCGTTTTCCGACAGATCGACGCCCTCGGAAAACTTCTGCGTCATGCCGAGCTGGTCGATGTCCATCATGAATTTCTCGTAGCAGGACGCCAACCCGCCCTCGAGCCAGCCGGCCGAATGCAGCACGAAATTGGTGCCGGCCAGGATGGTCGAGTTCAGCGTGTTGGCGCTTTCATAGGCCGCCTGAGCATCCGGAACCTTGGACGCGCAGAGCGAGCCGCCGGTGCGGAACGGCAGGCCCAGCCGACGCGCCAGCTGCGCGGCGCCATAAGACACCAGCGACGGCTCCGGCGTGCCGAAGGTCGGCGCTCCCGACTGCATCGAAATCGACGAGGCGAAGGTGCCGAACAGCACCGGCGCGCCGGGACGGATCAACTGCGTGAACGAGGCGCCGGCCAGCACTTCGGCCAGGACCTGCGTTAGCGTGCCGGCCACCGTCACCGGGCTCATCGCGCCCGCAAGGATGAACGGCGTGACGATGCAGGCCTGGTTGTGGCGCGCATAGACTTTCAGCGCGCCGAGCATGGTCTCGTCGAACACCATCGGCGAGTTGGCGTTGATCAGGCTGGTCAGCACCGTGTTGTTCTCGACGAAATCGTCGCCGAACACGATCTTGGCCATGGCGACGGTGTCTTCGGCGCGTTCCGGCGCGGTCACCGAGCCCATGAACGGCTTGTCGGAATATTTGATGTGGCTGTAGATCATGTCGAGGTGGCGCTTGTTGACCGGCACGTCGACGGGCTCACACACCGTGCCGCCCGAATGGTGGATCGACGGCGCCATATAGGCGAGCTTCACGAAATTCTGGAAATCCTCGATCGTCGCATAACGCCTGACGCCATCGAGGTCACGCACGAAGGGCGGACCGTAGACCGGCGCAAAGACGGTGGCATTGCCGCCGATCTGCACCGAACGCTCGGAATTGCGCGCATGCTGGGTGTAGACGGACGGCGCGGTCTTGAGCAGCGAACGGCACAGCCCCTTCGGAAAGTGCACGCGCTCGCCCTTGACGTCGGCGCCGGCCTCTTTCCACAGTTGCAGCGCTTCCGCGTCATCACGGAAGATGATGCCGATCTCCTCGAGCACCGTGTCGGTGTTCTTCTCGATCAGCGCCAGGCCTTCCTCGTCCAGCACCTCGTAAACGTTGATCTTGCGCTTGATGTAGGTGAGCTGCGTACCCGGGCCACCGCCCGAACGTGCTGCCCGCCGGGCTGCAGCCCCGCCACTGGCGCCACGCCCACGTCGCGCGTTTGACGCTTCCTGATCGACTGCCGCGTGTTCGCTCATGGTGGTTCTTCCCTGAATCTGTTCTTGTCTGGAATCCATAGCGGCTGCATCTCGCCGCTTCTTGCCAGATCGTAGCCATGCACCCTATTCGAAACGGCCCGCCAGCGCCAACGCCTGTCGCAAAATCGACAAGAATTCCAAGAGAGTTACGGTCGCTTTCCTTTTGCGGGAAGTCGCAAATCAGCTATGGATACCTGCCCCCAGCGGGTTAGGTATGAACGCGAATATTTTGTGCCTTGCGACGCACGTCGCGATGCCGGCAGGAGCTCGATACAAATGGCCGACGACGAGATCATCCTTTCCGAACTTTCCGACGACGAGTTGGTGCAGCAGATGCACGACGATCTCTATGACGGGCTGAAGGAAGAGATTGAGGAAGGCACCAACATCCTGCTCGAGCGCGGCTGGGTGCCCTACAAGGTGCTGACCGAGGCGCTGGTCGAAGGCATGCGCATCGTCGGCGAGGATTTTCGCGACGGCATCCTGTTCGTGCCCGAAGTGCTGTTGTCGGCCAATGCGATGAAGGCCGGCATGTTCATCCTGCGTCCGCTGCTCGCCGCCACCGGCGCGCCGAAGCAGGGCAAGATGGTCATCGGCACCGTCAAGGGCGACATCCACGACATCGGCAAGAATCTCGTCGGCATGATGATGGAAGGTGCTGGCTTCGACGTCATCGATCTCGGCATCAACAATGCGGTCGAGAAATATCTCGATGCGATCGAACAGCACCAGCCGGACATCATCGGCATGTCGGCACTTTTGACCACGACCATGCCCTACATGAAGGTCGTCATCGACACGATGAAGGAAAAGGGCATCCGCGACGACTATGTCGTGCTGGTCGGCGGTGCGCCGCTGAACGAGGAATTCGGCAAGGCCGTCGGCGCCGATGCCTATTGCCGCGATGCGGCGGTGGCGGTCGAGACCGCCAAGGACTACATGAAGCGCAAGCACAATGTGCGCGCTTCGGCCTGATTGGCCAATTCGGCATGGACAATAGGAAGCCGCGCCTTGCAGCGCGGCTTTTTTGTTCCCAGATGGTGAAGAAGGCCGCGCGCGGATCAGGGCTTGGTGACGGTGTCCTCGACCGCCTTGGCAGTCGATTTGACATCCCTGCCGACGCCGCGAACGGTGTTCGCGCAAGCCGCAAGGGCCAAGGCGCAGGCCAGGATGGCAATCGGCGTGATGCGTAGCAGTTTCATGGACGGTGTCTCCCTCAATAGATAAATTAGCGCCACAACAACGAAGGCCGCTCGACTGGTTCCATGGCCAAGACGCAAAAAACGAAACCGAATCAAGACGACAGGCTGCTCGTCATCGCCTGCGGGATGATTGCGCGTGAAGTTCTGGCCGTCAAGGAACAGCTCGGACTGGATCACCTCGACCTGACCTGCCTGCCGGCGGAATTCCATTTCTACCCGGACCGCATCGCTCCGGCCATGGACAAGGCAATCGAAAAGGCCAAGGCCGAAGGCTACAGCAACATCTTCGTCGGCTATGCCGATTGCGGCACCGGCGGCCTGCTCGACAGGGTCTGCGAGAAGCATGGCGTCGAGCGCATGGCCGGCCCGCACTGCTTTGCCTTCTATCAAGGCATGGAGGCTTATGCGAAAATCGCCGACGACGACATGATGTCCTTCTACATGACCGACTTCCTCTGCCGGCAGTTCGACGCCTTCTTCATGAAGCCGCTCGGCCTCGACAAGCATCCGGAACTGATCAAGGACTATTTCGGCAACTACGAAAAGCTGATCTATCTGGCCCAGACCAATGATCCGGAACTCGACAAGATCGCCGAAAAGGCCGCCAAAATGCTTGGTCTCGTCTATGAACGCCGCGCAACCGGCTACGGCGACCTGACGGCCGGAATGGCGCTGGCGGCTGCACACGCCTGAAGCAATTCTTGACCCGCCATGCTCCAACCCTGGATGACAGGCCATCGAGAACGGGTAAGTTGTGCGCCACAAGGCAACAGGCCCTCCAGCCATTCGAACGTGGAAACGCACGATGACCCCTCACCTCTTGATAGCCGTACTCGGTCTCCTCTGTTTCGCCCTGCCCGCTCATGCCGACGGCGAGGTGCAGAAACTCATCACCCCAGCCGACAAGGCACGGCTCGACAAATATGGCGAGACCCGCAAGGCGGCGCTCGCCGAGGCGAAAGCGGGAAACCCCGCCGAGGTCAAACAACTCGACGCCTTGCTGGCAAAACCGCTGGTAGCCTTCTCCGACAAGGACCTGACCGGCAATTGGCGGTGCCGCACGATCAAGGCCGGCGGACCTTTGCCGCTCGTCATCTATGGCTGGTTCAAGTGCAAGGTGACCGATGACGGTTCCGGCTGGCGGCTGGAGAAGATCAGCGGCTCACAGCGCACCAAGGGCCGTTTCTTCGACGATGGCGAGAAACGCGCGATCTATCTCGGCTCCTTCTATGTCAAGGATGATCCGGCAAAGCCCTATGGAAGCGGCCCGCAAACCGACCAGGTCGGCTACGCCTTCCGCAACAGCGCCAAGGAATGGCGTATCGAATTTCCGGCGCCCTACTACGAATCGAAGCTCGATATCATCGAATTCAAGCGCTGACTGTGTATCGAAGGCTGATCACCAAGGATTAACCCGGACGCCCTAGCATCCCAACCATTATCAAGAACGGGTTGCTTGGAGGGGGCAATATCCATGGCAGCATCAGAATCCAGCACGCGGATCGTGGTCGTCACCGGAGGCGGCCAGCATGTCTGGGCTATGATCAATGCAATCGCCGATCGCGTTGGTCCTGTCAGCGTCGTCCTCGAAACCCCTGAATCCAAAAAGCAATTGCTGCGTGGCCGGGCTCGCCGCCAAGGCTGGATCTCCGCCATGGGCCAGCTTGGCACGATGGTGCTGAGCAGGTTGGGCAAGCGATTCCTGGCCGGCCATAGCGCGCGATTGATTGCCGAGGAGAAGCTGGAGGTTGAGCCGCGACCAGGCCAGGAGATCATCCAAGTATCCTCGGCCAATGGGCTTGAGTGCCTGCAGGTAATCCAGAAGATCCGGCCAGGCGTTGTGCTGCTCAACGGTTGCCGACTAATCTCGGCGGAGATGCTGAGCAAAATGCCCTGCCCGGTGCTCAATTACCATGCGGGCATCACGCCGAAATATCGCGGCATGAATGGCGGCTATTGGGCTCTGGTATCAGGCGATGCGCAGAATTTCGGCACGACTGTCCACCTCGTCGACGCTGGCGTCGACACCGGTGGCGTGCTGAAGCAGGCGCGCGGACGATCGAAAAAGGGCGACACCATCTCAAGTCACGCGCTACGCCAGACGGCGTTCTCGCGCGACATCTGCGTCGAGGCCGTCAGCGATGCACTGGCTGGAAAACTCACGACGATCGATCCCGGCCTGCCTTCGAAGCTGTGGTATCATCCGACGATCTGGTTCTACGTCTGGACGGGCCTCAGAACCGGCATCTGGTAGCGAGTTCCTCGCCCGTATCCGCATGCCGCACGCTGGCTCTTCCGGCGCGTCGAACCTGCCGCCAGCACACGCCGCAAACGAATAAACCCACCTTTCATTTTACGACATCCAAATGCGTCGCTTTTGAATGCGCGCGCGTCGTCCCATAACAAGCGGCCCCACTGCGCTTCCGGCAATGCTCGCAGATCGAGGAGTGAGAATTCATGGCCGATCTGATCGTCGTCTACTGGCGCGACATCCCAGCCCAAATCATCGTCAAGAAGGGCCGGCAGAACGCCAAGCGCGAACTGCCGCTGCGCTTCACCGAGGCGATCGACATGTGCGCGATGCGCACTGGCGCCGGCGGCACCGACGATTATCTGGCCGAATGGCGCAAGGCCGATCCCGTCCCGGTCGGCGATGACCTCGAAGCCGAGGTCGAGAAGGCATTCAACGATATCGACACGAAATACGACCGCGAGCGGCTGGTCGCCCTGGTCAAGGCAGGCGGCAAAGAAAATGTCTGAAACCATTCCTGCCAAGGATGGCCAAAGGGTTGTCCAGCCGGTTACCCAAGCCACTCTGGTCAAGAAGGCAGCGCCGAAATCCGACTACAAGCCGGCCGACGTGTCGCCGCAGCGGCGCGTGCAGCGTTCCTTTGCGGTTCGGCTGTGGTCGATCAGGCATTCGCGTCTGCTCGAATGGTTCTACGCCAAATTCGCCGACATGTTTCTGCTCCTCCATCCCCTCTGGAAGGGCATAGGCTACGGCCGCGTCGAAGGGCCGATCAAATTCGTCGAGAAGCGCGTCAAGGGCTTCATGTTCGACTGCCGCATGTGCGGCCAGTGCATCTTGTCCTCGACCGGCATGTCGTGCCCGATGAACTGCCCCAAGCAATTGCGCAACGGCCCTTGCGGCGGCGTCCGCGCCAACGGCAATTGCGAGGTCGAGCCCGATATGCCCTGCGTCTGGGTCAAGGCCTGGGAAGGCTCGCAAAACATGGTGCACGGCGACAGGATCCTGACCGTGCAGAAGCCGGTCGACCAGTCGCTGCGCGAAACCTCGGCCTGGCTGCGGGTGACCGCGCAGGCGGCCACCGCGCGCGAAGCGGCCGCTGCCGCCAAGAATGAGACGGCCAACACCGGGGCGTCGGCATGATCGGCCGCCAGCGCGACGAGAACCCGGCTGGCATCCACCTGCCGCTTGAGCCCTTGCCCGGCCACACCTCGCGCGGCCGGCTGGAGCGCGTGCTTAGGCGCGGCGAATTCGCGGTGACGACCGAACTCAACCCACCCGACAGCGCCGATCCCGAAGACGTCTATAACAGGGCGAAGATTTTCGATGGCTGGGTCGACGCCATCAACGCCGTCGACGCATCGGGCGCCAATTGCCACATGTCGTCGGTCGGTATCTGTGCGCTTTTGACCCGCATGGGCTATGCGCCGATCATGCAGATCGCCTGCCGCGACAAGAATCGGATCGCCATCCAGGGCGACGTGCTGGGTGGTGCCGCCATGGGCGTGGCCAACATGCTGTGCCTGACCGGCGACGGCGTGCAGGCCGGCGACCAGCCCGGCGCCAAGCCGGTGTTCGACCTCGACTGCATGTCGCTGTTGGAAACCTGCCGTATCATGCGCGACAATGGCAAGTTCCTGTCCGGCCGCAAGCTGACGACGCCGCCGCAGCTTTTCCTGGGTGCTGCGATCAACCCGTTCGCGCCGCCGATCGATTTCCGGCCGCATCGCCTGGGCAAGAAGATCGCCGCCGGCGCGCAATTCGTACAGAGCCAATATTGCTTCGACGTGCCGATGTTCCGCACCTACATGCAAAAGGTGCGCGACCTCGGCTACACCGAAAAATGCTTCATCCTGGTTGGCGTCGGCCCGCTCGCCTCGGCCAAGACGGCCAAATGGATCCGCTCGAACGTGCCGGGCATCCATATTCCCGATTCAGTCATCAAGCGGCTGGAAGGCGCCCAGGACCAGAAGAAGGAAGGCAAGCAGCTCTGCATCGACATCATCAATGAGGTGAAGGAAATATCAGGCGTTTCCGGCGTTCACGTAATGGCCTACCGGCAGGAGGAATATGTCGCCGAGATCGTCGATGAATCGGGCGTTCTGAGGGGCCGCCAGCCGTGGAAACGTGAGATCCGTCGCGACGACCAGATGGTCGCCGACCGGCTCGACAGCATCTTGCACGACGACATTACCGAAACGCAGGTGGACATGGTGAAGACCGCGCACTGATGTATGTCGCCCAAAAGTGGGAACCGGTTTTGGGACAACGACATACTTTAACTCGAGGCGAAGCGCGGACGGCCACCCATTCGCTTGAACGAAAACAGACAACGATATAAAGAAATCTTTATATCACGGCGGAGAGAATTCATGACCCGTACCATCGTCGCTTCGGCGACACGAGAAATCATCATCGGCTTCGACCAGCCGTTCTGCGTGATCGGTGAACGCATCAACCCGACCGGCCGCAAGAAGCTGGCCGCCGAGATGATCGCGGGCAATTTCGAGACCGTCATCAGGGACGCATTGGAGCAGGCAGCGTGCGGCGCCACCATGCTCGACGTCAACGCCGGTGTCACCTCGGTTAACCCGAACGAGACCGAACCCGGCCTCTTGGTGCAGACGCTGGAGATCGTGCAAGGGCTGGTCGACCTGCCGCTGTCGATCGACAGTTCCGTCACCGCAGCGATCGAAGCCGCACTCAAAGTTGCCAAGGGCCGTCCGCTGGTCAACTCCGTCACCGGCGAGGAAGAAAAGCTCGAAGCCATCCTGCCGCTGGTGAAGAAGTACAATGTGCCTGTCGTCGCCATCTCCAACGACGAGACCGGCATTTCGATGGACCCGGATGTCCGTTTCGCCGTCGCCAAGAAGATCGTGCAGCGTTGCGCCGATTTCGGCATTCCGGCGCATGACGTCGTCGTCGACCCGCTGGTCATGCCGATCGGCGCGCTCGGCGACGCCGGCCGCCAGGTGTTCGCGCTGCTGCGTCGCCTGCGCGAGGAGCTCAAGGTCAACACCACCTGCGGCCTGTCCAACATCTCCTTCGGCCTGCCGCATCGCCACGGCATCAACGCCGCTTTCATCCCGATGGTGATCGGCGCCGGCATGACATCAGCCATCATGAACCCGGTACGCCCGCAGGAAATGGAAGCCGTGCGCGGCGCCAATGTGCTGAACGGCACCGACGAGAACTGCACCAACTGGATCAGAACCTACAAGGATTACAAGCCGGCCGAAGGCGGCCAGGCGGTCGCCGCCCCGACGCAGGTCAATGCGCCGGGCGACGGCGCCGGCAATGGCGGCCGCCGCCGTGGCGGCCGTGAAGCCCGGATGGGCCGAGGATAAGCGCGCAATCGTGAACTCACCTGCAAACATCACCGATCCGCTCGTGCTTTTCATGCCGTCCGGCAAGCGCGGGCGGTTTCCTGTCGGCACACCGGTGCTTGATGCCGCGCGCCAGCTTGGTGTCTATGTCGAAAGTGTGTGCGGCGGACGCGCCACCTGCGGGCGCTGCCAGATCGAAGTGCAGGAAGGCAATTTCGCCAAGCACAAGATCACCTCTTCCAACGACCACATCACGCCCAAGGGCGCCAAGGAAGAGCGCTATGAGCGCGTCCGCGGCCTGCCCGAACGGCGCCGCCTCTCCTGCTCGGCGCAAATCCTCGGCGACCTCGTCATCGACGTGCCGCAGGACACCGTGATCAACGCGCAGACCATCCGCAAGGATGCCGACACCAGGGTCATCGCCCGCGATTCGGCGATCCGCATGTGCTATGTCGAGATCGAAGAGCCCGACATGCACAAGCCGCTTGGCGACCTCGACCGCCTGAAGATCGCGCTGATGCACGACTGGGGCCTGAAAAGCCTCGATTTCGATTTTCATCTGCTGCCGCAGGTGCAAGGTATCCTGCGCAAGGGCAACTGGACCGCGACCGCCGCCATCTACAAGGATGCCGACTCAGAGACAGCGCGCGTCGTGGCGCTGTGGCCCGGCCTCAAGAACGAAGCCTATGGGCTGGCTTGCGACATCGGCTCGACCACCATCGCCATGCATCTGGTATCGCTGCTATCGGGCCGCGTCGCCGCCTCGTCGGGCACCTCGAACCCGCAGATCCGCTTCGGCGAGGACCTGATGAGCCGCGTCTCCTATGTGATGATGAATCCTGACGGGCGCGAAGGCATGACGGTCGCCGTGCGTGAGGCGATCTCGGGCCTGGTCGACAAGGTCTGCGCCGAAGGCAATGTCCAGCGCAACGACATCCTGGACAGCGTCTTCGTCGGCAATCCGATCATGCACCATCTGTTCCTCGGCATCGATCCGACCGAGCTTGGCGGCGCGCCCTTTGCGCTGGCCGTTTCGGGCGCCGTGCATATCAAGGCATCCGACATCGGCTTGAAGCTCAACCAGGGCGCCAGGCTCTACATGCTGCCTTGCATCGCCGGCCATGTCGGAGCGGACGCGGCGGCGGTGACGCTGTCGGAAGGCCCGCATCGCCAGGACGAGATGATGCTGATCGTCGATGTCGGCACCAATGCCGAGATCGTACTCGGCAATCGCCAGCGGGTGGTTGCGGCTTCCTCGCCCACCGGCCCTGCCTTCGAGGGTGCCGAAATCTCCGGCGGCCAGCGGGCAGCACCCGGCGCCATCGAGCGCGTGCGCATCGACCCAGACACGCTGGAGCCGAAATACCGCGTCATCGGCTCGGAACTGTGGTCCGACGAACCGGGCTTCCTGGAGAGCGTCCAGGCAACCGGCGTCACCGGCATCTGCGGTTCCGGCATCATCGAGGTGGTGGCCGAGATGTATCTCGCCGGCATCATTTCCGAGGACGGCGTCATCGACGGCGGGCTTTCGGCCCGTTCGCCGCGCGTCACCGCCAACGGCCGCACCTTCTCCTATGTGCTGAAGGAAGGCTCCGCCGCATTGACGGAAGATGGGCCGAAGATCACCATCACCCAGACCGATGTGCGCGCCATTCAGCTTGCCAAGGCAGCGCTTTATGCCGGGACCAAGCTGTTGATGGAAAAGCAGAACACCGAGCATGTCGACCGCATCCATTTCGCCGGCGCCTTCGGCTCCTTCATCGATCCGAAATACGCCATGGTGCTCGGGCTGATCCCGGATTGCGACCTCGACAAGGTCTCGGCCGTCGGCAACGCCGCAGGTGCCGGCGCCCGCATGGCGCTGCTCAATCGCGGCTACCGCCGCGAGATCGAGGACACGGTCAGCAAGATCGAGAAGATCGAGACGGCGCTGGAACCGAAATTCCAGGAGCATTTCGTCTACGCCATGGCGCTGCCCAACAAGGTCGATCCGTTCCCAAAACTGTCGGCAGCGGTGAAACTGCCGCCGCGCAAGACGGTCAGCGAGGACGGCGTTGCCGGCGACGCCGCTCCCCGACGGCGTTCGCGCGAAGGCCACGCCGCCAGGCGTGGACGGGAATAAGCGGCCGCGCCCAGGCCACCGCCTTTCCAAACTCATTTGCATGCAAATGTTTCCGGATCGCTTGATCCGGAAACCAAAACGCTGTTTTCGTGAAATTCGCCAGATACATGGCAGGCGCATTCAACCGGCATCGAATGGCAGGCTGGAGATATCTTTCAGCCGTCGCAACGCTCCAGAGGAGACAACGATGTCAATGCTCGAAAGCCTCGGCCGCTATGGCACGGCCATCAAGAATGCTCACGACCGCAGCAAGGCGCGGCGCTTGTTGAACAGCCTGCCGCCTGAGATTCAGAAGGACATCGGCTGGCCGGTGTCGCCGCGATCCAGCGAAAAGGCAGCACTCATCAACACCATCTGGAGCGCCGCGCGCTGATGACCTTCGCCGACAAATGCAAATTGCTCGGCATGCGCCGGGGATCTCGCATGTCCCCGGCGACCACCAGCAACCGGCTGCGTGCCGCACTTTTGCCGCGCCGCTGAGCATCGCGGCGCGGATCACACCAGCGTGTAGATACGGCGCGAATCTTGACATTTTCGGCCACGGCACGATCTTCGAAGATAGTGGGGGTTCTCTTAGTCGGCTTTGGCCGAAGTTCGCGTATCCGCATGCCAAGTTTGAAAAGCCATGTCGTGTCTTTTGTCCTGCGGCACAGCCGCAAGCAGGCATTTGCCAGTCCGGAAAATCTGCAGCGCTGGATCGCGGCCGCGCGCAAGACCGAGAACCACCGGCCGCCCGCCTCGCTGCACCAGCGTCTCGACATCGAGATGCATACGGTCGATGGCTTCCCCGTCTACGAAATCGCACCCAGGACCGGCGAGCAGAAGCGGATTCTCTACTTGCACGGTGGTGCATATGTCTTTGAAATCACACCCTATCATTGGCACCTAATCGCCGAGATGGCGGATCGGCTGGGCTACGGGATCACGGTGCCGATCTATCCAATCGCTCCCGAACACGATTTCCATGCCATGTTCGGAATGGTTGGCGATGTCTACCGGCAGATGCTCGCCGAGACGGAAGCCGAAGACATCGTCTTCATGGGCGATTCCGCCGGCGGCAATATGGCTGTGGTGCTGACCATGATGGCCGCCGAAGAAGGACTGCCCCTGCCGTCGCGGCATGTGCTCATTTCGCCGGGTCTCGACGTGTCGCTCACCAATCCCGCAGTGTTCGAGGCGGAACGCAACGACCCTTGGCTGGGCATAGCTGGCGGACGAGAGGCAATTCGCCTGTACAGTGCCGGCATCGATCCCAGCGATTGGCACATCAGCCCGGTCTATGGAGATTTGTCCGTGCTGCCAAGAACGCTGCTTTTGACCGGCTCGCGCGATCTTTTGACTCCCGACAATCTGATCTTCGCCGAAAAAGCCCGCGCAGCCGGCGTTGAAATCGATCTTGTCTATGAGGAAGGCATGTTCCACGTCTGGCCGCTGATCGACATGCCGGAAGCCCGGCGCGCCCGCGAGCGCATCGTCGCCTTTCTCGGGGAGAGCCGGATCGTGCACGATACGAGAGTAAGGCATGAACAGCGCCCCGCCGAAGCGGCGGAGTAGCTCTATACTATCGTCCTTGCCAGCCGGTCAGAACTTGCCGGTTTCCCGGAAGACTTCGAAAGTCGCGCGGATGTGGTCGGCAACGGCCTTGACCGGGGCACTGGCATCCGGCGCCACCACCATTGCCAGATTGTAGGTCCCGATGTCGGGCATGCCGTCCTTCGGGCAGAGTTCGACCATGTCATTGCCGAGGAACGACTTCGGCAATGGCGCCACGGCGAGATCGGACATGATCGCGGCGCGCTGGCCGGCCGTGTGCGCGCTCATATAGGCGATGCGGTAGTTGCGGCCCTCGCGGCCAAGCGCGTCGAGCGCCCCGGCACGCCAGGCGCAGCCCTCTTCCCACAGCGATACCGGCAAGGGCTCGCGCAGATGCGCACAGCCGCCCTTGGCACCGGCCCAGACGATCGGCTCGGTCAGCAGCACCTCGGCGCCGAGCGCGCTGGTCTTGTAGGAATTGGTCAACAGCGTGATGTCGAGCGCCCGGTCGTCCATGCGCCGGCGCAGATTGCTGCTCTGGTCTATGGTGACGTCGACGGCGATCGACGGATGCGACTGCGCGAAACGCTTCAGCACATGCGGCAGCACGCGCTCACCGTAATCGTCCGGCGAGCCAAGCCGCACCACACCGACAATGTCGGGAATGATGAACTTCGACACCACCTCGCGATTAATGGACAGCAGCCGGCGGGCATAGCCGAGCAGCATCTCGCCGTCCGTGGTCAGCGACACCGAGCGAGCGTCGCGCGCGAACACGGAGCGGCCGAGAATGTCCTCGAGCTTCTTGATCTGCATGGAAACGGCCGACGGCGTGCGGAACACGGCATTGGCGGCGGTGGTGAAGCTGCCGGTCTCGGCAATCGCCACGAACGTGCGCAAAACATCGAGATCGAGCAGTGGCAGCGGATGATTGAGCGGGGCGTTCATGGCAACCGACCTTCAATTTTTCTGATACAAAACATCATTCCATTTCGTTTGATTGAACATCAGAATGGGTGGATAGTCAACTCCATCGAAGCAGTAGCTGCCCCAAGCAGCCATGAAACGACCTCGACACAGACCTGCATTCGACACGAAATGAAGTTGAAACAAACCCGCAGTAGCCAACTCGCTGTCTGGCACTAGCCAACCCAAAGGAGAAAGAGATGTCTATCCTGTCGTCCCTTGGTCGCATCGCGACCGAATTCAGCGCGGCACGCGCGCGCTATCAGACCGAGCGCGCTATCCGCTCCCTGCCGATCGAACTGCAGAAGGACATCGGCTGGCCTGAAGCTTCCGACACCAAGACCGGTACTCGCAATGGCATCGGATCCTGGGCTGGAGCAAAGTAGATCGTGTGTACCATGTGCTGAAGGCCTGCCGCGCAGCCCGCCCGGCAGGCCTTCTCTGTTTTACTTGTATTCAACTGAGCTTTGGAGCCATGTCGCCGGCGCATGACGCATATGAGAAAGCCGCATAGCGGCTCCTGTTTCCAATTAATGCCTTGTAAATAATCGTAAATTTTGGGCACCTTGCTCAAATCTGTCGCAATCGATGTCGCATTTCATATCAAGCGCTTCGCTTTTGCGATTTAGTTTCTACTTACACAAGCCTATATCAGCGCCAGCAAACGAGCTGCCCCACTCCATCAAGCGAAGGCGACCCGTCTAAGCAACAAATGGAGATGATTATGAAGCTTTTTGCACGCCTCTTTGCCCGCCGCGAAATGAACCTGACCACCGCTCTCGAGCGTCAGCGTCTTGCCAACACCATGCCCGGCCAGACCGGCGCCATGAATGCGGCGCGCCTCGGCTTCATCGCCTGAAGATTTCTAGAGGCAGCGCATCCCTGCCGCTGCTTTAAAATTGCAACGCCGCCTGGCTCCAGCCAGAGCGGCGTTTTGTTCTGTGCGCAGGCCGTACGTTGCCCGTCCCTTGAACAGTTCGTGCCACTTCCAGGGCTCGCTGCACGCCGATTGCCCATTTGCGACCCATGTCGCAAATTTAATCTTGTCGTAGCGGCGTAGCCGATTGACAGACATGGTTTTTCCTGATGTCGCTATGCTATTCGCGACATCCTGTTCGCGCCATGGCTGTGTGAGGTTCCCTTGAACGCGGTAAAGCATCCGATCAAGCGATCGTTTGTATTCTTCCTTATTCCCGATTTCACCATGATCGCTTTTGCGACCGCGCTCGACCCGCTGCGCTCGGCCAATCGCATGCTCGGCTACGAGGCCTATCGCTGGCGCCTCGCCAGCATCGACGGCAAGCCGGTGCGCGCCTCGAACGGGGTCGAATGCGCGGTCAACACCTCGCTCGAGGATGAGCGCAAGAAGATGGCAGGTCCCGACCGGCCGAACATGGCCATCGTCTGCAGCGGCATCAACGTCGAGCGCTACCAGAACAAGTCCGCCTTCGCCTGGCTGCGCGAGGAATACAATCGCGGCGTCGCCGTCGGCGGCCTGTGCACCGGCGCGCATATCCTCGCCGCCGCCGGCCTGTTGTCCAACAAGCGCTGCGCCATCCACTGGGAGAACCTGCCGGGCTTTTCAGAGGCGTTTCCGAAGGCCAATGTCTTTGCCGACCTCTTCGAGATCGACCAGAATATCTACACCTGCGCCGGCGGCACTGCCGCGCTCGACATGATGCTGAAGCTGATCGGCGACGACTTTGACGAGAACCTCGTCAACCGCGTCTGCGAGCAAGTGCTGACCGACCGCGTACGCAGCCCCACCGACCGCCAGCGCCTGCCGTTACGCGCCCGCCTCGGCGTCCAGAACTCAAAGGTGCTGACCATCATCGAACTGATGGAGGGCAATCTGTCGGAGCCGCTGTCACTGATCGAGATCGCCGACCATGTCGACCTGTCGCGCCGCCAGATCGAGCGGCTGTTCCGCACCGAGATGGGCCGCTCCCCCGCCCGCTATTATCTCGAAATCCGGCTCGACCGCGCCAGGCATCTCTTGATCCAGTCCTCGATGCCGGTGGTCGAGGTGGCGGTCGCCTGCGGCTTCGTCTCGGCATCGCATTTCTCCAAATGCTACCGAGAACTCTACGCCCGCTCGCCGCAGCAGGAGCGCGTCGACCGCAAGCAACTGCTGGCGGCCTGATCCGATACGCCCACGGACAAACAGGCTAGTGTCATGATATCGTCAGGCAGCGGCGCCCCGCTGCCTGGAACCAACCTCAGTAATCGTCGCAGGTGCATTCCGCCGAGGAGATACGGTCGTTCCAGTCGCTGCCGCCCAAATTGCGGATCCTGCGCGTGATCTCGATCGAGCGGCCGCCCATCCTAGAATCCTCATAGGCCACGAGCGTGCAGCCGCGGCGAACGATCACCGACGACACACGGTCATTCCAGAACTGGCCGCCACGAAAATTTACGGAATCCTCGGCACCCATGCCGATGGACCGCCCGCGAAAATTCCCGTTCTCGAACATGATACAGGCAGCCTGGTTGTATTGGGCGCTGGCGACGTCGGCATACAGCACGGACGCGACTGCGGTCAGGATGGCAAGACGTCTCATCGGTTTTTCCTCGGTTCGGCAGCGCTCCTGGCTGGGTCACGCGGCCTGCCCAGTTTGCCACTGCTTCGGTCGCGGAGGCAAGCCTGGAGCGTAAGCCCGAACAGGTAGGCAGCGGGGCAAGAGCGGGAGCCGGTTCGGCAAAGATCACGCTCAATGGGGAAGAGCTTTAGCGGCTGTCGAACATCCAGCTGCGGTTTCGCCACATTTTCTCGCCGACCAGACAATCGGTGGTGGATCTCTCCTGTGCCAATATCACCGGCGGATGCGCGGCTTCTTCCGCCGCCCATTGCGGCGAGGCCGGACCGGCGAGTTCCAACACCAGCTTGCGGCGAATGGCTTCGGGAAACTGCGTCCAGTCATTGACCGGGATCATGAAGGCTCCGGGACCACCAATGACGCAGTCGCTGTAGTAGCGATCGAGATTGCTGACGTCGTAGGCGCCGATGAAGCCGCCTCGCGTCATCAGCGGCAGGCCGTTGATGACGATGCCTTGCTTGATCAGCTCGTCGCGGGTCAGGTTGACCGGCGCGCCCTGATTGTTGGGGCCGTCGCCCGAAATGTCGATGACCCGCTTCGTGCCTCGGTAGCCGCTTTCGGCGAACAGGTCGTTGCCGAACTCCAGCGCTCCGGAGATCGAGGTGCGCCGCGCGCTGTTGGGCGGCTGCGCCGACAACTGCGCAACCACGCGCTCGGCGTCGGTGCGGCTGGCGATCACCGTCCACGGCACGATGACGCGCTGCCAGGTGGTACCGGCCCATTCGACATAGGTAACGGCGATCTTGCCATGGGCGCCGTCGGCAATGGCCTGCAGCACATTGTCGTGCGTCAGCGCCGCTGCGTAGCCGTGACGCTGGATCTCGAGTTCGTCCGGAGACATCGACAGCGAGACATCGACGGCCAGCACCAACTCGACATCGACGGGCTCGTCAGCTTGGGTCGCGGGCGTCAACCAGAGCGTCAGCGCGAACGCGGCGCAGCTTGAAAGGAAATGTCTTGCGCAGGCAAAAGCAGACATGCCGCAAGGGTAAGCGAAAACAGCCTGTTTAAAAAGGGAAAAGCCCGGCCAAGGCCGGGCTTTTCGTTCTCAAATTCTGCGGCTTCAACTGCGCGGCTTCAAATTCTCCGGATCATAAAGCGGCTTGTAACCGACAGCGGCGACTTCAACCGGATAGGTCTCGCCGAAATACTCGATAATGAGCTTGCGGCCTTCCTGGGCGTAGGCCCATGGCAGATAGGCGAGGCCGATGTTCTTGCCGATGGTCGGGCCATAGGCCATCGACGTGGTGAACGACCGGCGGCCGAGTTCGTCGACCAGCGTCTCGCCGGTCTTCGGGTCCATCACCGGCATCGTGCCGACAGGATAGCGGGCAACGCCTTTGGAATCGACATTACTGGTCATCACCAGCGTGCACAGCATGGCCGGTTGGCGCTCGCGGGCGCGGTATTCGACATGCTTGGCCTTGCCGCAAAAGTCGTTCTCCTTGACCTTCGGACGCGCAAGATCGGCTTCGAGCAGATTGTACTCGGTCAAAAGGTCGGCGTTCTGCAGGCGCAGGCTCTTTTCCATGCGGCGGGTGTTGGCATAGGTCTCGACGCCGAAGGGCATCACGCCGGTCGATCGCAGCGCGTCCCAGACAGCGAGACCGTCCTCGTAGCGCATATGCAGTTCCCAGCCCTGCTCGCCTACATAGGAGATGCGGAAAGCGGTGACATCCTTGCCGCCGATCCGGACCGGCTTGATCGCCGCGAATGGGAAGTTCTCAACAGAGAGCCCGTCCGGACTTTCGACCACCTTCTGCAAGGTCGCCCGGGCATTCGGCCCCCAGATGCCGATGGTGACATACTTCTCGGTCACGTCGGTGATGGTGACATCGAAACCTTTGTCCTGTGCCGTGCGGCGCATGTACTGGAAGTCGCGCGGACCGGCGTCGGCGCCATCGATCAAACGGCAGCGGTCGGCCATGCGGATGACGGTAAAGTCGGCGCGCACCATGCCTTCCTCGTCGAGGAAGTGGGTGTAGATACCCTTGCCGATGTTGTTGTCGCCGCCGATCTTGGCCGCGCAGAGCCATTCCAGCAGCGCGACATGGTCGGGACCCTCGATGTCGTACATGGCGAAATGCGACAGGTTGACGATGCCGCAATCCTCGCTCATGGCGAGGTGTTCGGCATTGGAGACGCGCCAGAAATGGCGGTTGTCCCACTCGTTCTCACGCACCGGCACCCGGTTGCCGTATTTCTCCAGCAGATGCTCGTTGGCGGCGTAGCCATGGGCGCGCTCCCAGCCGCCAAGCTCCATGAAATAGCCGCCGAGTTCCTTCTCGCGTTCCCAGAACGGCGAGCGCCTGATGTTGCGGGCCTTGGAGAACGGCTCGCGCGGATGCACTGCCGGATTGTAGACCTTCATCGCCGTCTCGGTGCAGCGATCCCAGATGAACTGCTCCTTTGTCTGGTGCGGATAGAAGCGCGCATAGTCGACGGCGTGGTGATCGATCGCGGTTCGGCCGTCGGTCATCCAATCGGCGATCAGCTTGCCCATGCCGGGGCCGTCCTTGACCCAGATGGCGACGGCATACCAAAGGCCCCGCACCTTCTGGCTTTCGCCCATCGACGGGCCGCCATCCGCGGTCACCTGCAAGAGACCGTTGAAGGAATGGCTTTCGTTATAGCCGAGTTCGCCGAGAATCGGCGTCAGCTCCATGGCGCGTTCGAGCGGCGCCAGGATCTGTTCCATGTCGAGATCGCGCTGCGAGGGTGAAAGCCGCGCCTGGTCCTTCTCCAGCAGGTCGCGCGGATGGCAAAGGCGCGGGTTGGTCTCTTCGTAATAACCCCATTCGACCTGCCCGCCCTCGGCGGTCCTGGGATCGCCTGTGTCACGCATATAGGCCGAGTTGCCCTGGTCGCGCAGCAGCGGCCAGCCGATCTCCTTGCCGGTGCCGGCAAACTCGTTGTAGGGGCCGAAAAAGGTCAGCGGATGGTCGATCGGCATGACAGGCAGATCCTCGCCGACCATTTCCGCGATCAGCCGGCCCCATATGCCGGCGCAGACGATGACATAGTCGGCCTCGATGGTGCCGCGATCGGTCACCACGCCTGAAATGCGGCCGTCCTTGACGACAAGCGACCGAGCCGGCGTGTTGGCGAAGGATTTGAGCTTGCCCGAGGCTTCCGCCTGGTCGACCAGCTTGCCGGCGACCGTCTGCGAGCGCGGGATGACCAGACCGGCATCGGGATCCCACAGGCCGCCCTGCACCATCGCTTCTTCGATCAGCGGAAATTTTTCCTTGATCTCGGCCGGTTCGATCAGACGGGCGCGCGTGCCAAACGCCTTGGCGGAGGCGATCTTGCGCTTGATCTCTTCCATGCGGCTGTCGTCGCCGACACGCGCAACCTCAAGGCCGCCGATACGCGCGTAATGACCCATCTTCTCGTAGAAATCGATGGAGTAGAGCGTCGTCCAGCACGACAGGAAATCGTGGCTGGTGGTGTAGCAGAAGTCGGAGGCGTGCGCGGTCGAGCCGATATCGGTCGGGATGCCTGATTTGTCGATGCCGACAATATCGTCCCAGCCGCGTTCGATCAGATGATGGGCGATCGATGCGCCGACAATACCGCCCAGGCCGACGATGACGACCTTCGCCTTTTTCGGAAACTCTGCCATTGCCCGCGACTCCAAAGTGATAAAGCGGGCGGACTATAGGGCGGAGCGGCAGGCCGATTGAAGCCTGTTTGCGACATTGGCAAAAAGCCGAGCGACCAGACGGCAGAATGCTTCACACCGGCGCCTGGGGCGGTTCGCTTTTCGGTGGGCTAACTCAGGCGAAGGCCCAGATGTCCTCGGCCTGAAAGCCGACCTGATAACCTGATGTCTTCAGCTTGACCACGACCTGGCCGATCTCCGGGGCGGGCAGCGCGCCGACCTCGACCTTGATCATGCCGGGGCGGTAGCGCTTGAGGTCCAGCTGTTCGAAGACGATCCAGTCGGCGCCCTCGCAATCGACGAGGAAAGCGTCGATATGGCTGATGCCGTTGCGATCGAGCAGCGTCTGCAAGGTCTCGGATGGCACCTCGATGTCCCTGAGATGCGGCGCGAACTTGTTGAAATTGGCGTCGGCCTCGCCCCAGGCATTCTTGCCCGACATCAGATTGGTGTCGGTGACCGACGAGCAGCCGATAAATTCGATGGGCAACGTGCCGGCCTCGAGGGCGGCGGCATCGAAGGTGTGGACGGTTATCGTGCCCTTTGTCTTCGTCACCGCCACCGGCTCGATGATGAAGCGGTCCGTGTCTGGATAATTGGCGCGCAGTCTCTTCTGGTTGTACGGGATCGGCTCGACCAGCATGGCCCGTGCACCGGGAATCCTGTGCAGCCAAGGCGTCACATCGTCGAACAGTGCGCCGTCGCAGGCGCCGACATTGACCATCTGGAACGGTCGCCCTGCACCACCAAAACGCGCCTTCAGCGCCGCCCTGGCCAGGAACTTGGTGCCGCGCAGCGACGGGCCGCGATCGAGAACGCCCTTGGGAAGAGCAAGCGACAGGGCAACGCGCGCCAGGCTGGATAGCGAACTCATGACTTGTCTCCGGGAATGATTTGCATGGCAGCGCGATTCTGGCCGCGAGCCACGGCTGCCCACAGCGCCATGAACGGCGTCGCCAGCAGCAGGAATGGCGGAATCAGATGGGGGAAATAGATGCGCGTGTCGTGGATCGGGAAGACGGTGAACTTCGCCAGCGCACCGAGCACCAGCGCCGCAAACAGGATGCCGGCGCGGCGATCGAGGCGGAAGCCGGCGCGGGCGGCAGCAAACCAGCCGGCCAGTGCCAGCACCGACACGCCGACCCAACTGTTCAGGCTGACGGCGCGCAGCAGCGAGGTGGCAAACGCCCTGAGATAGGTGGTGACCGAGAATGGCGGCTCGAATCCGTCCATATTGAAGTGCTGCTCGATGCTGGAGAACCACAGATGCGGCGCCCAGCCGGGATGATGCGCCCAGTGAGAGATGGCGAAGTAGGCCACGAAGGAAGCGGCAAAACCGGCCAGCGCACCCCATGCCCTCTGCCGGTACGCGACCAGCAGCACAGCGAAAATCGCCAGGAAAACAATGTTGTCCGGCCGTACCATGAAGGCGAGGAAGAGCAGGATCGCCGTTGCCACCTCGAGGCCGCGGACATAGGCATAGAGCCCGCCGAGCAGCAGCGCTGAAGTGAGCAGATCCGGTGTCGAAGCGCGTGCCGCATCGCCGAAATCGGCCATGATCAGCACCGCGCCGACGATAGGCGCCAACGCCAATGCCCCTGTGGAGCGTAGCCACATCAACGCGATCGCGCCAAACAGCAGCACGGAGAACACTGAGACCAGTCGCATTGCCTCGACCGGCGACATCACCGCGCTCAGTGTCGACAGGATCTCGGCATAGAGGAACTTGATCCGGTACATGCCGAGCAGTGAATGGAAGTCGGCGGCATTCTCCGTCATGTGACTGCGGAAGCCGCCTCCATCGTCGGTCAGCGCCTTATAGTCGCCTGCGGACACGCCCGATTTGACAGTGTTGTAGGCATAGTCATGCAGCGCCTGCGCATCGGGATAGGTGCCTTCCTCCGATATAGCGAGATAGGGCAGCATGTCCCAGTTGGCGTCGGGCATCACCCAGGCGGTGAACGCTGTAAAAAGAATGTAGAGCGCGAAGGCCGCCGCGCCGATCGGTGCTGCCAGCCGCGCATAAGTCCCCTCGCCCCACGCCAGACCGGCTCCGATGAGGCGGTCGAGCGGGTTTTGTGGATCGGGCGACTTGGTCAGCATCGTTGTACCCAGCGAACTCGCTTAACGAACCTGGCTTTTGACGAAATCCTTGACGATCGACACGATGCCGCGCGACAGCAGGCTGTCGAAGGCGTCGACGAAGCGGTCGACATGCTCGCGCTGGCAGATCAGCGGCGGCTCGAGCCGGATGACGTTGCGGTTGTATTCGGTGAAGGCGACCAGCACATCGTAGTCGCGCAACAGCAGCGCCCCGATGAAGCCCGACAGCGAACCCTTCAGCTTGTCGTCGAGCACGCTGACGATCGGCCGCAACACCATCGGCAAGGTCTGCGAGAAGTCGTGGAACTCCAGGCCGATCATAAAACCCCTGCCGCGCACCTCCTTGATGATCTTCGGGTACTTTTCCCTGAGCGTCTGCAGGCGCTGCAGCAAATAGTCGCCGGTGATGGCGGCATTGTCGATCAGCCCTTCATCATAGAGTACATTGAGCCCCTCGATCGAGGTGACGCAGGCCTCGCCCATGCCGCCGAAGGTCGCCATGGCATGGATCATCGCCGTTTTCGGCGTGCCATAGGCCTTCATGTAGACCTCGCGCCGCGCGATCATCGCGCCGACCGCCGCCTTGCCGGCGCCAAGCGATTTGGCCAGCGCCGTCACATCGGGAATGACGCCGTAATGCTCGAAGGCATAGAAGCGGCCTGACCGGCCATAGCCGCACTGCACTTCGTCGGCGACCCACAACACGCCATACTGGTCGCACAGCGCCCTTAGCTTCTGCCAATATTCAGCAGGCGCCTGGATGATGCCGCCGCCGCCCTGGATGGTTTCCAGCACGATGACGCCGACCTCCGGGTCGGAACGGAACAGGCGCTCGACCGCCTCGATGTCGGCAAACGGGATGCGGACCGTGTTTTCGGCCACCTTGAAGTCGGCGCGGTAGAGCTGGCCGTCGGTGATGCCCAGCACGCCCTTGGTCTTGCCGTGGAAGGAATTCTCGGCATAGACGATCTTCGGTCGCTTCGGACCGGCGGCGCGCTCGGCGAGCTTAACCGCCGCTTCCATCGCCTCCGAGCCGGACGAACCCAGAAACACCATGTCGAGATCGCCGGGCGAGCATTTGGCGATGTTGTGCGCAAGTGCCGCCGCATATTGCGACATGAAGGCGATGGCGATTTCCTGGCGCTTCTCCTCCTGGAATTTCTTGCGTGCTTCCAGGATGCGCGGATGATTGTGGCCGAAGGCCAGCGATCCGAAACCACCGAAGAAGTCGAGGATCTTGCGGCCGTTCTGGTCGATGTAGAACATGCCTTCGGCACGCTCGATCTTGATCTTGTGGAAGCCGAGCAGCTTCATGAAGTGCAGCTGGCCGGGGTTGAGATGCGCCTTGAACAGGTCGGTCATGCGGGCGACGTCCATCGCCTTGGCCTGCTCGACGCTGATCAAATCGGGCTTGGCGATGGTCGCTGGCGACAGCGACGGCGCGCTGACCATGGTGCGCAAATTGGTCTGTTCGGGCTTGGCCATGACGGTCATTTCAATCTCCTGTCTGCACGCACGACCAGGATCGGGCGCAACGAAAGCTGTTTTGCGAGCCGCTATTCGGCGGGCACATGTTTGGTGGCGACTGCGTGGCCGGCTTTCTTTGCGCGGTACTCGCTATAGGCGGCGATCAGCATGTCCTCGTCGCGATATTGCGGCACCCAGCCGAGCTGGCGCCCGGCCTTGGACACGTCGAGCACGCAGTCCTCGTCGGCGATCAGATACTGTTCCGGGTCCATGATCGGCATGTTGAAGAGGTCGAGCAGGTCGAGCGTGCGCTTGACCGCCCAGCCCGGTGTCGGGATCAGGATCGATTTCGAGCCGGCATGCCGGATCAAATCGCCGAGCAATTTCTTGACCGGCGGCGGGTTGAGCGAACCCAGATTATAGGCCTCATTAGGCACACCGGCCTTCCAGGCCGCGCGCGCGGCCTCGGCGCAGTCGAACACCGAGATGAACTGATAGGGGTTCCTGCCCGAACCGATCATCGGCACGGGAAGGTTCCAGTCGATCAGCTTGAACAGCTTTTCCAGGATGCCGAGCCGGCCTGGGCCGATGATCAGGCGCGGGCGAAACAGCGAGATCGACATGCCGCGCTTGCGCCATTCGGCCGCCAACTCCTCTGTCTTCTGCTTCGACCAGCCATATTCGCCCAGCGGCGCCACCGGGTGCTCCTCGGTCATCGGCTGCGTGACCGTGTGGCCGTAGATCATGTCGGTCGTGTAGTGGACGAGTTTTGTCGCACCGGCTCTGTCCATGGCCTGCATGATGTGCTCGGTGCCGTGGAAATTCACCGGGAAAAAGAAATCGTGCCGCTTGGCCCGCACCTGGATCGGCGACAGCATCTTGGCCGACAAATTGTAGACCATATCATCGGCCTTCAGCCCGACCGCCGCGACCGACGCCGGATCGGTGACGTCGCATTGGATAAAGCGGACGGTGCGGTACTGCGGCAGGTCGCTCTTGACGACGTCGGCGACGACAACCTCTTCACCATCGGCCACAAGCTTCGGAGCAAGGTGGCGGCCGACGAAACCGTCACCGCCGAAAATCACATGTCTCATCGAATGATCTCGTTTGCTTGGATCTTGTCGGGCATGATGGAAGCGGTCTGGTCCTCATGCCCTTGCTTACCCAAATCCCGGCCACTTTGCGCGATCAGCACCGTGCCGACGCAGATGAAGGCGATGCCGGCGATCCGCCAGCCATTGAGGTCCTCGCGGAAGACGAAATAAGCGAAGATGGCGACGGCAACATAGGCGAGGCTGAGGAACGGATAAGCGAAGGAGAGCTCGACCTTGGACAGCACATAGAGATGCGAGGCCATCGAGATGACGAAGGTGCAGAGGCCAAGGAACACCCAGGGGCTGAAAACGATCTGCAACAGCTTGACGAGCGGATTGACGCCCTCGAACGAGATCGGCCCGAGCGACATCATGCCTTGCTTCAGCATCAGCTGTGCGGCGGCATTGGTCATGACCGTAAAGAGAATGAAGACGATGTATTTCATGTGTTCCGAGCCACCCCTTCATGCTTCCTATTACAAACCAGCAAACATTTCGTGAAGCCACAAGAATGTTTTGAGTGAATCATGGATTTAACGATCGATAACCAAGAATTACTCAAGTTATATCTATTCCGCTGCCTCGGCTACGCAGCGCCGCGTGTCGAGCTTCCTTGCCGTCCGCGCCCAGAAACTCGATAGGAAGGCGGGATCGCGAAGCAACTCCAGCCGCGGCCATTCGGGAAAGGACGAAGCGAAGATGTCTGCGCCCATACGAGCATCCTTGTAGGGATTGACGGCGCCGCCTGCCTCGACGGTGATGCGATCGAGTTCCCGCAACAAGGCCAGCGTCGCAGCCCCCCTGTTGGGGAAATCCAGCGTCAGCGTGTAGCCGGGACGCGGGAACGACAGCAGCGCCGGCGAGCGGATGGAGCCGAAGCGTTTCAATACGGTGAGGAACGAGCCCTGCCCGGCTTGCCTTGCAGCCGCAAGCAATGCCGGCACGGCCTCGCGCGCCGCCGCTTCCGGCACCACGCTCTGGTGTTGGAAAAGCCCTTTCGGCCCATAAAGCCGGTTCCAGTCGCGCACGCCGTCGAGCGGGAAGAAGAAGCCCTGGTAGCCACCCTGGCGCGGCGCCGTCGACCGCCCCTTCTTCCACCTGTAGGCGGCGTTGAAGGCGGTCAGGAACGGCCGGTTGAGCACATTGAACGGCGGCTGGACCGGCACCGAGAGATTGCCACCGGCGCGCGAGGCGGCATGCGAGCCGTGCTCGGCATGATTGCCTGTAAACAGCAACCCGCGACCGCTATTGCGGCCGCCGGCAAGTTGGTCGATCCAGGCGACCGCATATTCATTGGCCTGATCGGCCGCCTCGGCCAAACCGAAGAACTCGTCGAGATCGCGAAACGGCGTCGCCTTTTCGACGATGTCGAGCGAATGAACCCGCATCAACCGGATCGAGGCAGACAGGATGAGACCGGTCAGCCCCATGCCGCCGATCGTCGCCGCAAACAGGCGCGCATTGTCTGCTGCCGAGCAGCGATAGGTCCTTCCGTCGGACCTGAGCAGCGTGAAGCTCTCGACATGGCAGCCGAAGGTGCCGCGCCGGTGATGGTTCTTGCCATGCACGTCATTGGCGATGGCGCCGCCGAGCGTGACGAATTGCGTGCCTGGCACAACCGCCGGAAAGAAGCCGTAAGGGGCGGCGTGGGCGATGATGTCGGACAACAGCACGCCGGCATCCGCCTCGAGAACACCGGTTTCGGCGTTGAAGGCGTGGATGCGGTTCAGCGATCGCATATCGACGACCGCTCCGGCCTCGTTCTGGCAGGAATCGCCGTAGGAGCGGCCATTGCCATAGGCAAGCAGCGACGCCGGCTTGGCCCGACCGCCCTTCAGCAGCGCGATCGCCTCATCGGCCCCGATGGCGCGCGGCGCCGGCGGTGTGGCAAGGCCAAAGCTTGGGAAACGTCCGGCGGCCATGCCTACCAGCCCCCGATGACCAGCATCACCGCACCGATCAGCACCACGATCTGGCTGCGCCAGTCGCGGATGATGAACACGACCGGATCGTCATGCATCTCGTTGCGGCGCGCCAGGATCCAGACGCGCATGGTGAGATAAAGCACGATCGGCGCCAGCGGCCAGATCAGCCATGGATGCGGATAGAGCTCCCGCACCGCGACACTGTCCATGTAGAGCGCCAGCACCAGCGCCGAGGAGAAGGCCGAGGCCATGCCGGCCTGGGCGACGATCTCCTGGTCTTCGGTGCGATAGCCGCGGCCGGCAATGCGCTCGCCAGGCGGAATGGCGGTGGTGCGCAATTCGACGAAGCGCTTCACCAGCGCCAGCGACAGGAAGAAGAAGATAGAGAAGGCCAGCAGCCAGAACGAGACGTCGACGCCGGTCGCCGCCGCACCGGCCAGGACGCGGATCGTGTAGAGGCCGGCGAGCGTCAGCACATCGACCAGCAGCATGCGCTTGAACGACAGCGAATAGGCCGTGGTGACGACCATGTAGCCGCCAAGCACAGCCAGAAATTCGTGCGACAAGAACAGCCCGGTGCCGAAGCCGATCGCCAAAAGCATCGCAATCGCGCCAAGTCCGAACGGGATGGACAGCGCACCGCTGGCGAACGGCCTGTTGCGCTTGGTGAGGTGTTTGCGGTCGAGCGCGAGGTCAAAGAAATCGTTGAGGATGTAGATGGCCGATGCCACCGCACTGAACGAGACGAATGCCAGCAGGCATTGCCAGATCATGTCGGTGTTGAAATATTCGTGCGAGAGCACCATCGGCACTGCGATCAGCGAATTCTTCAGCCACTGATGGACACGCAGCATCTTGACGATGGTCCGCAAAGTCGGCTTCGGCGCCGGCATCGTCTCGGCGCCATGTGCCGCCTGCCAGCGCGCGGCATGGCGGTCGGGCGCGACGACGATCGCGTTGCGCGCTGCATCAAAGACTTGGAGATCGTGACGGCTGTTGCCGGCATAGTCGAAACCGCCATCACCATAGGCTGCGATCAGCGAAGCGCGCTTCCTGCCCGAGGTGAGATTGGCGAGACCATCGGTGGCCAGCACCTGGTCGAAAATGCCGAGATGGACCGCGATGGCATCGGCGAACTTGCGCGGCGTGCCGGTCGCCAGCACGATCTTGCGGCCTTCGGCATGCTCGGTCCGGAGGCGGCAAAGCAGCACCTCGCGATAGGGCAGCGATGCCGGATCGATGTCGATGCGCTGCGCGATTGCCTGCTTCAGCCGCGCCGGTCCGCCGGCGGCCCAGAAAGGCACGAGGAAGATATAGAGCGGGTTCTTCTTGAGAAGGATGAACAGCCCTTCCCACAACAGGTCGGTCGCGATCAGCGTGCCGTCGAGATCGACCGCAAGCGGTATTGCGTTCCTGTCCGACCGCGCATCCATGTCCTACCCTGCCCGCGTAGAGTTGCGCGCCGCTTTTCGGCGTCTTGAGGCTGGTATAGCGGGCGATGACGTAGCGAACGTTAAAACGCACGGTTGCAGACGGCTGCCATGGGGGTATTTCCGGCGTCATTGTTAAACAACCGCTACCGGAAACGATAAAAGGCCGGGCAAATTCCCGGCCTCCGCAATCGTGACGCCAGGATTACTTGATGCGGGCGACACCGCCCGAAATCTCGACGGTTTCCGAACCGGTCAGGGCTTCGAGGTCGCCATTGGGCAAGGTGACGAAGCAGCCATTCGGGCAGAACTCAACCGTTTCGCCACCGGCCAACGCAAGGTCGGTCTTGCTGCCGCCCTCGGTGACGACCAGCGTTCGGGTCTCGGCGTCCTTGTTGACCGCGCTCGCGGCATGGACCGAGCCGATAGCGGCGACCAGGGCGACGGCAGCGACGAGAGACTTCCACATGGTGCAATATCGGTGTTCCCACCGCCTCTGTTGCATTTCGCAAGGCATTTTCGCCTTTGCATGGAGCTTATATGAGATGGAAGCTGAACCGCAACTGAATGCCCCATTCATGCCGCAATCGGCTTTCGATGGTTGAGACCCACCGATTCCCAGCCTAGTCCGGATCTGGCTTCCTGGTTTTGCGGGACTTGACTAGTCGCTTCTTCTCCGCCTCGGCTTCGGCCTTCACCTGCTCCTGTTCGGCGAAGTCGGCCTCGATCTTGTCGTCGTCTGTCGGCCAGGCCTTGGGCTTGTGGGCCTCGACCACGGCGCGTGGCGTCGAGGGCATCTCGATGTGTTCGCTGCTGAATTTTTCAAGCACGGCAAAACGGATGTCGTTCTGCGCGATGTTGCCGTTCATCACATCGGCCAGGAACACGCGGATCTCGAATTCCAGGGCGGCAGGGCCGAAATTGGAAAACAGCACGAAGGGTTCGGGGTTCTTCAGCACCATCGGGTGGCTGCGGGCGATCTCCAGCAGGACGGCATGAACCTGCTTGACGTCGCTGCCATAGGCGACGCCGACCTTGATGTCGATGCGGCCGAGCTTGTTGCGGTGCGTCCAGTTGCCGACGGCATTGTTGATCAGGTTCGAGTTGGGCAGGATCACCGATTGCCGCTGGAAGGTTTCGATCTCGGTGGCGCGCACGCTGATCTTCTTGACTGTGCCGCTGACATCGCCGGCAACGATCCAGTCGCCCACCTTGAACGGCCGTTCGGCCAACAGGATCAGGCCGGAAACGAAATTAGACACCACGTTCTGCAGGCCAAAGCCGATACCGAGGGAAAGAGCGCCGGCGACCAGCGCCAGGCTGGACAGGTCGATGCCCGCCGCCGAGATGCCGACCAGTGCCGCGAGCGCGACGCCGGCATAGCCGACCGCCAGCCGGATCGAGTTGCGCACGCCGGTATCGACCTTGCCACGCGCCATCACGGAACCGTCGAGCCAGCCCTGGAACCAGCGTGTCAGGAAATAGCCTATGACGAAGACGACGATGCCGGAGAGGATGCCGGTGACCGAGATCGTCACCGAGCCGATGTTGATCCCGGTTGCGAGCTTGTAGGCCCAGGCCTGGATATCGCCGGGCTGGAAACCCCACATCAGCAGGATCAACGGCAGGAACACCAGCACGATCATCACATTGATGGCAACGCTGACGACAAGGCCGAGCTGGTCGAGGGCTGTATCCTCGTAGCTGGATTTGGCCGACAGCCAGCGCCCGACGGTCGTGTTGGCGAAAGCACCCTCCTCGCCGATCGCCTGCGCCGACAGGAAGCCGATATAGGCGGTGATCAGCACGGTGCCGGTAACGACGACCTGCAACGAAACGAACAGAGCAAGGCCGATGTAACCGAGCAGCGCCGCGACGATGGTGAAAAGACCGAGCGCAAGCGCCGTATAGCGCAGCCATGCCGGCCAAGGCCGCCAGCTTCCGTCACGCGCCTTGAACGGCCTCAGCATCGCCATCAGGATCAGGATGACGCCGACGATGATGGTGGCGCCGAAACTGCGGGCGATGGTCAGCGACAGCGGCGAGCCCATTTTGTCGTTGATGACCGACAGGAAATAATTGACGCCGATGACCACGGCCATGGCGGTCGTCAGCCGCACCAGCCAGCGCGCCGGACCTGTCTCGACGGGGATAAGGCGCCAATTCGGCAGCCGCGGCTCGAGCGCCGCATTGGTCAATCGGTTGACGCAGAACACCACCCCGATGACGGCCGCGAGCGCATTCAGGAAGAGGCCGATGTCGCCACGCAACACATTGTAATAGTTGAAAAAGAACACCGTGGAGGCCAAGAACACGCCAACCGCCAGCGTCGGCAGCAAGGTCGACCAGAAGGCCACCGACAAGCGGCTGAGATAGGATGGATCCTCATTGGCAGGGTCGGCTTCGAACACGCGCCCGAACAGGCGCCGGCCACCGACCAGCAGCACCAGCGCCAGCCCGAGCGCCACGAAGGTTGCCGCCAGAATGGCCTGGAACTTGAACTTGAAAGCGAAGCTTAGCCATGACGACACCGCTTTGTAGAAATTGCCGAATTCGTCCCTGGCGTCCGAAAAGACCTGCGGGCTGAGCGCGTCGGACAGCACATAGCGCTTGGTGAGCACATTGCGGAACAGCTCGCTGCGCATGTTGCCGATCTTGTCGATCAGCCCGCTGATGCGGATCGAAAGCGATTGGGCTTGCGCAATGACGGCATTGATCTCCGCCTTTTCCGACACCAGCGCCTCGCGTTCGCCGCTGACGATGTCGGGCTCCGGCGGCTGACCCGCGGCAGGTGCCGCGCCAAGCTGCTCAAGACGGCTGTTGATCTCGCCAAGACGCGTACGGAAGGCCAGTGCGCTGTTCAGCGATTGCCGCGACAGCTCCTCGAGTTGCAAGCGGATATCGACAAGGCTGCTATCCTCCTCGCCGTCCTGCTGTATCTGCTTCTCGAAATTGTCGGTCTTGGTCGTCAGCGCCTGGATGATCTTCTGCTGGTCGGCGACCAGTCCGGCAGGCGCCTGGCCAAGCCCCTGTGCCACCGCATCGAACGACAGCGGCGCCGAGACGACAAGCGTGAGGATCAAAATGAGACGAAGCAATCGGAAAAGCATGATTTGTTGGCGACTCATCGGCGGCGAAGGCAATTTGAAAGCCTGTCCTTGATAAAGACGGCCCTATCATGGGGCAAGCCGTCGCATCGCGGACTCATCCGATCATTGACCTCACTGATCCTGACTCTCATTGAGCCCAGACCCCATTGATCCCCTGACCGATGCGTCGGCCAGTCGAAAGGCGATGGCGCAATATTGGCTTTGCCGGTGCGGCCTGCTCTATAGTCTGCCGCATCGCCCGAACCGGATGACATCAATGGCAGAGTACTCGGCCTTTTCGCTGCTCGCGAACGCGCTCAAGGGAAACAAGGATTGGAAGCCGGCATGGCGCAAGCCGGACCCGAAGGCGTCCTATGACGTCATCATCATCGGCGGCGGCGGTCATGGGCTGGCGACCGCCTATTATCTTGCCAAGGAACACGGCATCACCAATGTCGCCGTTGTGGAAAAGGGCTGGCTCGGCTCCGGCAATGTCGGCCGCAACACAACGGCGGTGCGCTCGAACTATCTGCTGCCGGCCAACACCCGCTTCTACGAACACTCGATGAAGCTGTGGGAAAACCTTTCGCACGAGCTCAACTACAATGTCATGTTCTCGCAGCGCGGCTGCCTGAACCTGGCGCACACGCCGGCCCAGTTCGACGACTATGCAAGACGCGGCAATGCCATGCGCCATCTCGGCGTCGATGCCGAACTGATGACGAAGGCTGAGATCAAACGTCTGATTCCGGCGCTCGACATCTCCGACAGCGCGCGCTTTCCGGTGGTTGGCGGCCTGATGCAGCGACGCGCCGGCACCGCCCGCCATGATGCGGTGGCCTGGGGCTATGCGCGCGGCGCCGACCGTCGCGGCGTCGACATCATCGAAAACTGCGAGGTCACCGGCTTCCTGCGCGACGGCGACCGCATTTCAGGCGTGACGACGTCCCGTGGCGACATCCGCGCCAGGAAGGTGGCCGTTGCGGTCGCCGGCAGCACCGGGCGTGTCATGCAGCTTGCCGGTATCGAGACAATGCCGATCGAGAGCCATGTGCTGCAGGCCTTCGTCACCGAATCGCTGAAACCCTTCATCGACACGGTCGTCACCTTCGGCATGGGCCATTTCTACATGTCGCAGTCGGACAAGGGCGGCCTCATCTATGGCGGCGACATCGACGGCTACAACAGCTACGCCCAGCGCGGCAATTTGCCCGTCGTCGACGAGGTGATGAGCGAAATGCTGGCGCTGTTTCCGGGCCTTGCGCGCGTGCGCATGCTGCGCTCCTGGGGCGGTGTTTGCGACATGTCGATGGACGGCTCGCCGATCATCACCACCGGCCCCCTGCCCGGCATGTATCTCAACTGCGGCTGGTGCTATGGCGGCTTCAAGGCGACGCCGGCTTCCGGCTGGTGCTTCGCCTGGACCATCGCCAAGGACCAGCCGCACGATCTCAACGCCCCCTTCACCCTCGACCGCTTCCACCGCGGCCTGGTGATCGACGACAAGGGCCAGGGTGCAAACCCGCGGCTGCATTAGGCATTAGGTAGAGTTCAATGTTGATCACTTGCCCCTATTGCGGCCCGCGCGACGTCATCGAGTTCACCTATCAGGGTGACGGCAACCGTGAGCGCCCCGACCCCGCCTCGCAGAATTTCGAGGCGTGGAACGCCTATGTCTATGACAGGCTGAACCCGGCCGGGGATCACAACGAGATCTGGCAGCATTCCGGCGGTTGCCGCACGCATCTGCGCGTCGTGCGCAACACGCTGACGCATGAGATTTCCAGCGTTGCTTTTGTGCGCGGTGATCATCAAGGGCGCGGCGATCATGGCTCCGCCGCGCGCCGCAAGGCGGAGGACAAGTCATGAGCCCGCGCCGCACCGACACCGGCGGCCGCATCGACCGGCTGAAAACCATCCGCTTCACCTTCGATGGCGCGGCCTACACCGGCCATGCCGGCGACACGCTGGCGTCAGCCCTGCTGGCCAAGGGCGTCACGCTTTACGGACGTTCGTTCAAATACCACCGCCCGCGCGGCCTGCTCACAGCCGGCGTCGAGGAACCCAACGCGCTGGTGACGGTGCTGAAGGGCGAGGTTCGTGAACCCAACATCCCAGCGACCATGGTCGAGATCCATGACGGCCTGGTTGCCATCAGCCAGAACCGCTTTCCCTCGCTTGCCTGGGACATCAACGCCGTCAACCAGCTCGGCGGCAAGATCCTGTCGGCCGGGTTCTACTACAAGACCTTCATGGGACCGGTGTTCGGTCCGCTCAAAGGCACGCGCTTCTGGATGTTCTGCGAACACTTCATCCGTCGCGCCGCCGGCCTCGGCAGCGCCGGATCGGCAAAGGACCCGGCCCGCTACGAACGCATGAACGCCTTTTGCGACGTGCTGGTGGTCGGCTCCGGCCCCGCCGGCCTGATGGCCGCCAAGGCTGCCGCCGATCAGGGCGCCCGCGTCATGCTGGCCGATCTCGAGCCGCGTTTCGGCGGTTCGGCCAACTGGTCCGATGAAACGATCGACGGCGCGCCTGCCGCCGATTGGGCCCGTCGCACGGTCGCCCAGCTCGAAGGCCGAGACAATGTCCGCCTTTTGCCGCGCACCACGGTCTGGGGTTACTACGACAACAACACGCTTGCCGCGCTCGAACGGGTCAGCGACCATAAGGATCAGCCAGGCAAGGGCGAGCCGCGCCATCGCTATTGGGCGATCCGCGCCAAATCCGTGGTCCTGGCCACTGGTGCGTTCGAGCGGCCGCTGGTCTTCCCCGGCAATGACAGGCCCGGTGTGATGCTGGCGCATGCCGCCGAGCGCTACGCCAACGAATTCGGCGTGCTGCCGGGCGAGCGGATCGCACTGTTCACCAACAATGACAGCGCCTATCGGGCGGCGGTCGCCTTGAAGAAGGCCGGTGCCGCGGTCGTCGCCATCGCCGATGTCAGGCCGGAACTTTCGCCGGAGATGCGCAAGCTGGCCGCGGAAGCCGAGGCCGAGATCTTCGCTGGCCATGCCGTCGTCGCCACCGAAGGCGGCAAGGCGCTGTCCGGCCTCAAACTGCAGCGCTTCGACATGACCAACGGCACGCTCATCGGTGATGCACGCAGCATCCATGCCGATTGCCTGCTGATGTCGGGCGGCTGGTCGCCGACCATCCATCTGGCCAGCCAGGCCGGTGCCAAGGCGGAATGGAACGCCGCCCGGCAAGCCTTTCTGCCGCCGAAGCCGACACAAAAGTGGCCCCCACAGCAATGGATCGGCGCCGGTGCCTTCACCGGCAGTTTTTCCACCACCGAAGCCATCGCCGAAGGCCGCGCCGCCGGCCTCGCCGCCGCCGGCGGGCAGAGCACACCGTCCATGCTGCCGACCGTCGAAGCAGTGCCCGGCGATCCCGATCCCGCCCCGGTGTTCGAGATCAGGGCCAAGGGCAAGAGCTTTGTCGATTTCCAGCACGACGTCACGGCTGAGGACGTGCGGCTGGCCCACCGCGAGGGCTTCGTCTCGGTCGAGCATCTGAAACGCTACACCACGCTCGGCATGGCGACCGACCAGGGCAAGAGTTCCAACGTGCCTGGCCTCGCAATCATGGCCGAAGCGCTGGGCAAGCCGATCCCCGAGGTCGGCACGACGCGCTTCCGGCCGCCCTTTGCACCGGTGTCGATCGGCTCGCTGGCGGCCGAGCGTTTTGGCGACCTGAAGCCCGAGCGGCTGACTCCGATGCATGACTGGCATCTGGCCAGTGGCGCGACGATGTATTCCGCCGGCCTCTGGTACCGGCCGATGATCTACGGTCATGCCGGCGAGACGGTCGAGCAGGCCTATGTGCGCGAAGCCAAGGCGACGCGCGAAAGCGCAGGGATCGTCGATGTCTCGACGCTGGGCAAGATTGCCGTGCAAGGCCCTGACGCCGCCGCATTCCTCGACCGCGTCTACACCAACATGTTTTCGACGCTCGCCGCCGGCAAGGCACGCTACGGGCTGATGCTGCGCGAGGACGGCCTAGCCTTCGACGACGGCACCACTTGGCGGCTCGGCGATCAGGATTTCCTGATGACCACCACCACGGCCAATGCCGGCAAGGTGATGCAGCATCTGGAGTATTTCCTCGACGTGATCTGGCCGGAGCTGAAAGTCCACGTGACCTCGGTGACCGACGAATGGGCGGGTGCCGCGATCGGCGGGCCGAAGGCCAGGCAGATCCTCGCCGCCTGTGTCACCGGCACGTCGGTCGACAACGCCGCCTTGCCCTTCATGGGCATCGTGCGTGGCGATATAGCAGGCGTGCCGGTGATGATTTGCCGGCTGTCCTTCTCCGGTGAAATGGCCTTCGAAGTCTATTCCGGCGCCGGCCACGGCACCCATGTCTGGGAAGCGCTTATTGAAGCCGGCAAGCCGTTCGGGCTGGCCACCTATGGGCTCGAGGCACTGGGCACCATGCGCATCGAAAAGGGCCATGTCACCGGCGCCGAGATCGACGGCCGCACCACGGCACGCGACCTGCATCTCGACTGGATGCTGTCGAAGAAGAAGCCTTTCATCGGCTCGGCGATGATGGACCGCGAAGGCTTGATCGCATCGGACCGCCTTGAACTGGTCGGCCTGATCGCCCTCGATAACCGGCCACTCAACGGTGGCGCCCACATCGTCGAGGAGGTTGACGAAGCCAATCCGCACGACTCCATCGGCCATATCACCGCCTGCTGCTATTCGCCGGCGCTCGGCAAGCATATCGCGCTGGCGCTGGTCAAGGGCGGCAAGGCACGGCAGGGCACGCGCGCCCATGTCTCCGATCCCTTGCGCAACCGCTTTGGACCGGTCGAGATCGTCTCCAACCACTTCTTCGATCCGGACGGGAGCCGCATGCATGGTTGAGCGCCAGTCACCCGAACCCTTGTCGCCACTCGAACCGGAATTTCACGTCGGCTCACACGGCAATTTCGAGCATGGCGTCGAGATCATCCTGACCGAGACGCGGCCTGGCTCGATCGTGCAGCTGGCAGCGTGGCCCGGCGAGGAGAAGAAGCTGATAGCAGCCATCCGCACCGTCACCGGGCTTGCTCTGCCCGATGGCGCAGGCGGCGGCTTGAGCGACGGCGTGAAATCGGTGTTCGGCTTCGCGCCGGGAAAGTTCACTATCGCCGACGAGGCCGAAGGGTTGGCCCCCGCCTTTGCCAAAGTGGTAACGCCGGCCATCGGCACCGTGACCGATCTTTCACATGGCCGCACCGCCATCCGCATTGCCGGGCCTAAGGCTGAATGGGTGCTGGCGAAATTCTTCGCCATCGACTTTTCGCTGCCGGCCTTTCCCATCGGCGCCGGCCGCTCGACCACCCATCACGACATCTTCGCCCAGATCCAGCGCACCGGCGCCGACCAGTTCGACATCTATGTCTTCCGCTCATTCGCACGCTCGTTCTGGAAGGCGCTCTGCCATGCCAGCGAGGAAGTCGGCTACGAGGTGCAGTAGGCGCCCTGTCGGCCAGGGCGCCGCGTCACTTCTGGCATCAACGCCAGCCGGTTCTGCCGCTAGAGAATCGCGCCTCGGGCGCTCATGGTTGGAAACATGACCGCCAGGCCGGTCCAAGGGGTAAATCCCGTCTCAGAGTCGGCACATTCGTTTGGTTCGAACATCTCCATGACCGCAGAACTATCCGCCGGCGCCACGGATTGCGCCGATGTGCCGGCCAGAGCCTTGCTCCTGCTGCCGCTAACGGTCGCCTGCGGCGTGTTCATGACCAGCCTCGACCAGAATGTCGTGGTGACCGCGCTGCCGGGCATCAGCGAAAGCCTCGGGCGTCCGCCCAGCCAGCTCGGCCTCTTGATTACCGTCTATGTCGCCAGCCTGATCATCTCGATGCCGCTTGGCGGCTGGGCCGCCGACCGCTTCGGACTGCGCAACGTCTACTGCTTTGCCTTGCTGGTGTTCGCCGCCTCGTCGGCGCTCTGCGGGCTGTCCGACAACATCTGGACGCTGGTCGGCGCCCGCGCGCTGCAAGGCTTTGGCGGCGCCTTGATGGGCACGCTCGGCCAGGTCGTCATCCTGTCGACCTTTCCGCGCAGCCGAACGCTGAAGATCAACATGTACATCTCGCTGGCCGGCCAGTCCGGACCGTTGGTCGGTCCGCTCGTCGGCGGCGCGCTGACCACCTACATTTCCTGGCGCTGGATCTTCTTCATCAACGTGCCGTTCGCGCTGGCTGCGGCAATTCTTGCCGCCTCGCTGTTTCCGACGATGACCAAGCCGGTGCGCACGCCGTTCGATTTTCCGGGCTTCCTGCTGGTCGGCAGCGGCATGGTCCTGCTGGTCTTCGGCATGGATTCGCTTGCCGCCAAGGATGCCGCGGGCGGCATCATCGCCGCCGAACTGGCGCTGGCGCTCGTTATCCTGACCATCGCCTCGTTCTACTGCCTGCGCGTGCGCAATCCGCTGCTCGATCTCAAGCTGTTGCGCATCCGTACCTTCCGCATTTCGTTCCTCACCGGTGGCGGGCTGGACACGATCGGCCTCAGCTCCGTCGTCTTCCTGCTGCCGCTGATGTTCCAGCTCGGCTTCGGCATGAGCGCGGTTCAGGCGGGATCGCTGACCTTCGTCGCCGCGGTCGGCTCCGTGGCCATGCGGTTCTTCATGCCGCGTGTCCTCAACCGTTTCGGCTTTCGCCGCGTGCTGGTCTACAACACGCCCATCGTCGCCGCCCTGGTTGCCGGCTTCGCGCTGATGCAGGCGACGACGCCGGTATGGATCGTGCTCACCTACATCTTCGTCTTCGGCGTCTTCCGCTCCGCGCAATGGGCCTCGACCGGCAACCTCGCCTATTCCGACATCGCGCCCGAGCAGCTCGCCCGTTTCAGCGCGCTCTATTACATATTATGGCAGCTGGCAGTGGCGATCAGCGTTGGCCTGGCCGCCGCGGCACTGTCGTTTCTGGCGGGCGGCGGCCCTGCCGTCGCCGACGACTTTCGCATCCTGTTCGTGATCGAGGGCGTCATCACGCTCTGCGCGCTGCTTGCCTACCTCAAGCTGACGCCGCAAGACGGCGTCCATGTCAGCGGCCACGGCGCACAGATGAACACGGAATGAAGCTGGCTGGCTTACTCGCTGAACGTCACCCACTCTTCCAGCGGCACGCGGTCGGTGCGGAAGGCGTTTTCAGGCTTTGACGTATCTTCGTAACCAACCGCCATGCCGCAGACGACGATCTCTTCGTCCGGAATGTCGAGCACCGGCCTGATCTGCCGGTGATAGGGCGCGAAGGCCGCCTGCGGACAGGTGTGCAGACCCCTGCCTCTAGCTGCGACCATGATGTTCTGCAGGAACATGCCGTAGTCGATCCACGAGCCCTGGTTGAGGCGGCGGTCGATGGTGAAGATCATGCCGACCGGAGCGTCGAAGAAGACGAAGTTGCGGTCGTGCTGGGCGCGCATCTTGTCGACCTCGCGGCGACCAATGCCGAGCGCGCCATAGAGGCCGAAACCGTTGGCGCGGCGGCGGGTCAGATACGGCTCGAAGAACTGGGTGGGATAATACCGGTACTCGTCCCAATCGGCTTTTTCGGCGCGAATGCCGGAATTGAGAATGGCGTCTGATATCCGCTGCTTGCTCTCGCCCTTGGTGACATAGACTTTCCATGGCTGCATGTTGGTGCCGGATGGGGCGCGCGCCGCAACCGCCAGAATGGCGCGGATGGTGTCGTCGTCGACCATGTCGGGCAGGAATGCGCGCACCGAACGGCGCGACAGGATCGCCTCGTCGACAATCTCGGCATCGCCCGCGATTCGGGGGTTATTTTCCAGCATGGGCCGTCCCTTACCCTTTGTCTCGATCGGACGTCCCCACTCGCCGCTCTCGGCGGAGCCTTTGCATGAACCGTCAAAATCGCGCAAGCAAATCTTGTGCATCCGTGAAAATCTACTTGATTTTTTCATGAGCTTGATTTCTCATGAAATTTGACGGTATTTTTTCATGAAGAGAGCGTTTTGCCTTCGACTACCGCAAGAACATTGCAGGGACCTGACGAACGCGTGCTGGCCGGCGATATCAGGGCCCTGCGCAAGGCGCGCGGGCTGACGCTCGCCGAGATCGGCCTGAAGCTTGGCCGTTCGGTCGGCTGGGTCAGCCAGGTCGAGCGCGGCCTGTCGATTCCATCGCTCGGTGACCTCCGAGCCTTCGCCGAACTGTTCGGCGTGCCGATCAGCCTGTTCTTCAGCCATGACGTGCCTGTCGAAAGCGAGCGCGGCGTGGTCGTGCGTGCCGGCAGGCGCCGCACGCTTGGCACAAGCGAATCCGGCCTGGTGGAGGAGCTTCTGTCGCCCGATCTCGGCGGTAGCTTCGAGATGGTGCGTTCGGTCTTCGCGCCGGGCGCGGAACTGAAGGCCGAGGCGCAGCGGCCGACCGAGGAAGCCGGATACGTCGCGTCCGGACTGTTCGACATCGAGATCGGAGGTGTCTGGCATCGGCTTGGCGAGGGCGACTCCTTTCGCTTCGAAGGCAAGCCCTACCGCTGGCGCAATCCGGGTGCCGAGCCGGCAATTGTCATCTGGGTGGTTTCACCACCCGTCTATTGAGTTCAAGTTTGGAGAAGAACATGGCGGGTTTGCCGAGCACGGCGCGCGTGGTGATCATCGGAGGCGGTGCCGTCGGCACCTCCTCGCTCTACCATCTCGCCAAGGCGGGCTGGACCGACTGCGTGCTCTTGGAAAAGAACGAGCTGACTTCGGGCTCGACCTGGCATGCCGCTGGCAACGTGCCGACTTTCTCCTCGTCCTGGTCGCTGATGAACATGCAGCGCTGTTCGACCGAGCTTTATCGCGGGCTGGCCGACGCGGTCGACTATCCCATGAACTATCACGTCACCGGCTCGCTGCGCCTTGCCCACACGAAAGAGCGCATGCAGGAATTTCAGCGCGCCAAGGGCATGGGCCTCTACCAGGGCATGGACATCGACATTGTCGGTGTCGACGAGATCCAGCGTCGCTATCCCTTCATCGAGACGCATGACCTGAAAGGCGCGCTCTACGACCCGAGCGACGGCGACATCGATCCGGCGCAGCTCACCCAGGCGCTGGCCAAGGGTGCGCGCGACATGGGCGCGAAGATCATCCGCTTCTGCCCGGTCACAGGCGTGCGCCGTGAGAACGACGAATGGGTGGTCGAGACGGCACAAGGTGAGATCCGCTGCGAGATCGTCGTCAATGCCGCCGGCTACCGCGCCGCCGAAGTCGGCCGGATGTTCGGCCGCGACGTGCCGATGATGGTGATGAGCCATCAGTACATTTTGTTCGAGGAGATTCCCGAACTGGCGGCATGGTCGAAGGAACAGGGGAAGAAACTGCCGCTGCTGCGCGACGTCGACACCTCCTACTATCTTCGCCAGGAGAAGAACGGCATGAATCTCGGCCCCTATGAGCGCAATTGCCGCGCGCATTGGGCCACCCACAACGACCCGATGCCGGAGGATTTTTCCTTCCAGCTGTTCCCCGACGATCTCGACCGGCTCGAACATTATCTGGCCGACGCCGTCGCCCGCGTGCCGATCCTGGGCACCGCCGGCCTGTCCAAGATCATCAATGGCCCGATCCCCTACACGCCGGACGGCAATCCGCTGATCGGCCCGATGCCCGGCGTTCCCAATGCCTTCGAGGCCTGCGTCTTCACCTTCGGCATCGCCCAGGGCGGCGGTGCCGGCAAGGTGCTGGCCGAATGGGTGACAGAGGGCCAGACCGAATGGGACATGTGGTCATGCGACCCGCGCCGCTTCACCTCCTTTGCCGCGGCGCCGGACTATTGCGTCGCCAAGGGCATGGAGATCTACGGCAACGAATACGCCATCCAGTTCCCGCGCCATGCCTGGCCGGAAGGCCGCGACCGCAAGCTGTCGCCGATCCACGATCGCATCAAGGCGCTCGGCGGCCGCTTCGACGCCTATAATGGCTGGGAGCGCGCCACCTGGTATGCGCAAGAGGGCGATGATATTTCAGAGGAAGCGACGCTGACCTTCCGCCGCGACGGACCGTGGCATCATCGCGTGCGCGATGAATGCCTGGCGGTGCGCGATGCCGCCGGCATTTTGGACCTGCCGGGTTTCTCGCGCTTCAACCTCGAGGGTCCGGGCGCTGCCGAATGGCTGAGCCTGCAGGTCACCGGGCTGGTGCCAAAACCCGGCCGCATCGGTCTCGTCTATTTTGCCGACGACAAGGGCCGCATCGTCACCGAAATGTCCGTCGTGCGCCACGACGAGAACGTGATGACGTTGATCACCGCGGCGGTCGCCCAATGGCATGATTTCGAATGGCTGAAATCGCGCCTGCCCAAGGACGCCCCGTTCAAGCTGATCGACCGGACCGAGGAATTTTCCACCCAGATCCTGGCCGGCCCCAACTCGCGAAAAATCCTCGCCGATGTCTGCGAAGCCGACCTCGCTTTGCCGTGGCTGACGCATCAGGAAACGAAGATCGCCGGCCGCTGGGCCAAGCTCGTGCGCGTCTCCTTCGCCGGCGAACTCGGCTGGGAAATCCACACCAGGATCGACGACACCGCCGCCATCTTCGATGCCATCTGCGCGGCGGGACAACAGCATGGGCTGAAGCCGTTCGGCATGTATGCGCTGGATTCGCTCAGGCTCGAAAAAGGCTACCGCACCTGGAAGGGCGACCTGTCGACCGACTATTCGATCCTGCAGGGCGGGTTGGAGCGCTTCGTCAAATGGGACAAGCCCGACTTCCGCGGCAAGGCGGCACTCCAGAACGAAAAGCAGCAAGGCGTGAAGAAGCGCTTCGTCACGCTGGTGGTGGAAAACCCCGGCGATTGCGACGCTCCGTCAGTTTCTACACTCTGGCATGACGGCAAGATCGTCGGCGAGACGACGTCGGGCGGCTGGGGTCATCGCATCGACAAGTCGATCGCACTCGGCATGCTGCGCGCCGACCTGGCCGAACCAGGTACATCAGTCGAGGTCGAAATCTTCGGTGACCGCTTTCAGGCGATCGTGCAGAAGGATGAACCGCTGTGGGATCCGAAGAACGAAAGGCTGCGCGCATGAAGAAAATCATCCTCACCGATGGCGGGATGGGCCAGGAACTGGTCCGCCGCAGCAAATCCGAGCCGACACCGCTTTGGTCGGCCAGGGTGCTGATCGACGAACCCGATTTGGTGCGCGACCTGCACGCGGAATTCATCCGTGCCGGCGCACGTGTCATCACCATCAACACCTATTCTGCGACACCCGAACGCCTGGCGCGCGAGGGCGCGGAAGACCTCTTCAAGCCATTGCAGAAGCGCGGCATCGAATTGGCCAGGCAGGCCCGCGACGAGGCCGGCGATGCAGCCATCGCCGGCTGCCTGTCGCCGCTTTTCGGCAGCTATGCACCGGCACTGACCATTTCCTTCGAGGACACGCTCGATATTTACCGCCGCATCGTTGCCGAGCAGGCCGATGGCGTCGACCTGTTCCTGTGTGAAACCATGGCGTCGGCGGACGAAGCCCGCGCGGCGGTCACCGCGGCATCGGAAAGCGGCAAGCCGGTATGGGTGTCGTGGACGCTGGCCGACCACGGCAAGCCACGGCTGCGCAGCGGCGAGACAATAGCCGCCGCGGCAGGCGCGCTCGATGGCCTGGCAGTCGCCGCGCGGCTGGTCAATTGCTGCCGGCCGGAAGCAATCGCCGCGGCTTTGCCTGAACTGATCGACCTCGGCGGCCCGGTCGGCGCCTACGCCAATGGCTTCACTTCAACCGAAGCACTCAAGCACGGCGGCACCGTCGATGTGCTGCACGCCCGTCACGACCTTGGCCCGGATGCCTATGCCGACCAGGCGATCGGCTGGGTCGAGGCTGGGGCAAGCATCGTTGGCGGCTGCTGCGAAGTCGGACCGCCGCACATCGCCGCCCTGCGCGACCGGCTCGAACAGGCCGGCTACGAAATTTCGGGAGTTTTGCATGCCTAGACCATCATCGCGTATTTCCGGCATCGTGCCTTCGGGCAAGGACGGCTGGGAAGTCCATTTCGCCGCCTGGACGCGCAAGGAGGCCGGCGAAGACATCATCATGCTGTCGGTTGGCGACCATGATTTCGACACGCCCTCGCAGACGATCGAAGCCTGTGTGACCGCGGTTCGCGGCAGCAATCATCACTACACCCCGCTTCCCGGCTTGCCGCGCCTGCGCAGGGCGATGGCGGCGGCCTCGACCGCCTGCACCGGCGTCGAGACGTCGCCGGATCAGGTGATCGCCACACCGGGTGGCCAGGCCGCACTCTACGCCGCCGTGCAGGGCGTGCTCGACCAGGGCGATCACGCCATCGTCGTGGCGCCCTATTATGCCACCTATCCCAACACGTTCAGCGCCGCAGGCGCTGATTTCACCGTCGTTGAGACACCGGCCGAGGATGGCTTCCAGCCGCGTGCCGACATGATCCGCGCGGCAATCCGGCCGAACACGCGCGCCATCCTGATCAACACGCCGAACAATCCGACAGGTGCTGTCTATTCGCGCGAGCGGCTGGAGCAGTTGGCAGAAGTCTGCCGGGAGCACGACCTCTGGCTGCTGTCGGACGAAGTCTACTGGACGCTCGGCGGCGGCGAGCACGTCTCGCCGCGCTCGCTGCCAGGTATGGCCGAGCGCACGCTGGTCATCAATTCGATGTCGAAGAGCCACGGCATGACCGGCTGGCGCATGGGCTGGCTGAATGGGCCGGAGGAGATGATCACACTCATGATCAATCTCAATCTGGTGACGACCTACGGCCTGCCGGCCTTCATCTCGATCGCTTGTTCCGAGGCGCTGGAGAACCGTTACGGCGTCAAGGAGATCGCCGAACGTTACGCGGCACGCCGCACCGTCTTGCTCGATGCCGTGCGCGGCATGAACGATGTCACCGTGCGCGGTTCGGAGGGCGGCATGTATGTCATGCTCGACATCTCGGCCGTCGAACCGGACGACGAGAAATTCGCCTGGGCCCTGCTCGACAACGAAAAGGTTGGCGTGATGCCCGGCTCCAGCTTCGGCGAGGCGGCCGCCGGCCACATTCGCATCAGCCTCTGCCAGCCCGAACCCGTGCTGCGGGAAGCTGCACGTCGTCTGCGCCGCTTTGCTTCCAGCTACCGTCGCGAGGCAGCATGACCGCCAAGGCAGTTCCCGCCAAAGCAAAAGCGGTCATCATCGGCGGCGGCGTTTCCGGCTGTTCGGTCGCCTATCACCTGGCCAAGCTCGGCTGGACCGATATCGTGCTTCTCGAACGCAAACAGCTGACGTCGGGCACGACATGGCACGCCGCCGGCCTGATCGGCCAGTTGCGCGGTTCGCAGAACATGACCCGGCTGGCGAAATATTCCGCCGACCTCTACGTCAAGCTGGAGGCCGAGACGGAGGTCGGCACCGGCATGCGCCAGGTCGGTTCGATCACCGTGGCGCTGACCGAGGAGCGCAAGCACGAGATCTACAGGCAAGCGTCGCTGGCGCGTGCCTTCGATGTCGACGTGCGCGAGATTTCGCCCAGGGAAGTCAGCGAGATGTACCCGCATCTCAATGTTTCCGATGTCGTCGGCGCCGTTCATCTGCCGCTCGACGGCCAGTGCGACCCCGCCAACATCGCCATGGCGCTGGCCAAGGGCGCGCGCCAGCGCGGCGCCACCATCGTCGAGAATGTGAAGGTCACCAAGGTCCATACCAAGGCCGGCCGCGTCAGCGGCGTGTCCTGGGCACAGGGCGAAGACCAAGGCACGATCGAAGCCGACATCGTCGTCAACTGCGCCGGCATGTGGGCGCGCGAACTGGGAGCGCAGAACGGCGTCACCATCCCGCTGCATGCCTGCGAGCATTTTTACCTCGTCACCGAACCGATCCCCGGCCTCACCCGTCTGCCGGTGCTGCGGGTGCCGGACGAGTGCGCCTACTACAAGGAGGACGCCGGCAAGATGATGCTGGGCGCCTTCGAGCCGGTGGCAAAACCCTGGGGCATGGACGGCATCCGCGAGGATTTCTGCTTCGACCAGTTGCCGGAGGACATGGAGCATTTCGAGCCGATCCTCGAAATGGGCGTCAACCGCATGCCGATGCTGGCAACCGCCGGCATCCACACCTTCTTCAACGGTCCTGAGAGTTTTACGCCCGACGACCGCTACTATCTCGGCGAGGCGCCGGAGCTGTCCGGCTACTGGATGGCGACCGGCTACAACTCGATCGGCATCGTCTCCTCCGGCGGCGCCGGCATGGCGCTGGCGCAGTGGATCAATGACGGCGAAGCCCCGTTCGACCTGTGGGAAGTCGACATCCGCCGCGCCCAGCCGTTCCAGAAGAACCGGCGCTATCTCAAGGAACGCGTCTCCGAAACGCTCGGCCTGCTCTATGCCGACCATTTCCCTTATCGGCAGATGGCGACCTCGAGGAATGTCAGGCGTTCGCCGCTGCACGAGCATCTGAAGGTGCGCGGCGCCGTGTTCGGCGAAGTCGCCGGCTGGGAGCGCGCCAACTGGTTCGCTCGCGAGGGCCAGGAGCGCGAATACCGCTATTCCTGGAAGCGCCAGAACTGGTTCGACAACCAGCGGGAAGAACACCTCGCGGTCAGGAATGGCGTCGGCCTGTTCGACATGACCTCCTTCGGCAAAATCCGTGTCGAGGGCCGCGACGCCAGCGCTTTCCTGCAAAGACTGTGCGCCAACGACATGGACGTCGCGCCGGGCAAGATCGTCTACACCCAGATGCTCAACCAGCGCGGCGGCATCGAGAGCGACCTGACGGTTTCGCGGCTGTCGGAAACGGCTTTCTTCCTCGTCGTCCCCGGCGCCACGCTGCAGCGCGACCTGGCTTGGCTGCGCAAGCACGTCGCCGACGAGTTCGTCGTCGTCACCGACGTGACGGCGGCCGAAAGCGTGCTCTGCCTGATGGGCCCGGACGCAAGAAAGCTGATCCAGAAGGTCAGCCCCAACGATTTTTCCAATGATAAAAATCCGTTCGGCACGTTCCAGGAAATCGAGATCGGCATGGGCCTGGCCCGCGCCCACCGCGTCACCTATGTCGGCGAACTCGGCTGGGAACTCTATGTCTCGACCGACCAGGCGGCTCATGTCTTCGAGGCGATCGATGAGGCCGGCGCCGAAGGCGGCCTGAAGCTCTGCGGCCTGCACACGCTGGATTCCTGCCGCATCGAAAAGGCCTTCAGGCATTTCGGCCACGACATCACCGATGAAGACAATGTGCTGGAAGCCGGCCTTGGCTTCGCGGTGAAGACCGCCAAGGGCGACTTCATCGGCCGCGATGCCGTGCTGCGCAAGAAGGAAGCCGGCCTGTCACGCCGGCTCGTCCAGTTCCGCCTGAAGGATCCAGAGCCCCTGCTCTTCCACAACGAAGCGATCCTGCGCGACGGCAAGATCGTCGGCCCGATCACTTCAGGCAATTACGGCCATCATCTCGGCGGCGCGGTCGGGCTAGGCTATGTGCCATCCGAGGGCGAGAGCGAAGCGGATGTGCTGGCTTCATCCTACGAAATCGAGATCGCCGGCGAGCGCTTTGCGGCGGAAGCCTCGCTGAAGCCGATGTATGATCCGAAGGCCGAGCGGGTGAAGATGTAGCGCCTCTTACCCTCCCCCTTGTGGGGAGGGTCGGCTCGCGGTCGGAGCAGAGCGGAGATTGCGGGACGGGGTGGGGATAGCGCCCTACGAGACCCCGCTTCTCAAAACCGCTCCAGCTTTGCCCGCACCTTCGCCAGAAACGCCGCCCTTGTTGCCGGCGTCGAGGCATCCATCAAATAGTGCGCCAGGAAAAACGTCCGGCAGCGCGTCGCGCACAGCGCCCGCATGCCGCGCAGCAGGGTCTTGCGTCCCGGCTGGCCGACGACGACGCTCCACCAGGTCGGGGCGCCGCAGGTGGTGATGACACCGACCTTGGTCACATGCGTCATCAGCGACTTGATCCGCCCCTTGCCGGCCGGCAGCTTGAAGGCGACGTCCGTCGCCCACACCCGGTCGAGCCAGCCCTTCAGCATCGCCGGCAGTCCGTACCACCAGGTCGGATATACAAACAGGATCGCTTCGGCCCAGTTGAGCAGCTCGAAATGCGGCTTCAGCGCCGGGTCCTGCGGCGCCTGGTCATTGTAGGAGCGTCGCTCGTCGCAACCCATCACCGGGTCGAATTTATCGGCGTAGAGGTCGAGCAGCCGCACCTCCCAGCCTCGTCGCATCAGCACCTCGACGGCGCTGTCGCGAATGGCCGCACAGAAGCTGTCGGGCACCGGATGGCAGTAGACCACCAGCGCACGCATCAGAAGGCATCCATGCTGGCCGCGACCTTGGCAATGAATTTCCGCCGTGTGTCATCGGTCGAGAGATTCATCGCGTAGTGCGCGAGGTAGGTCACCGGCGCGCCCGGTTTGACGGTGGCGCGCAGCATGCGCTTGATCAGTTTGCGCGGCGGATCGCCCATCAGCATGGCGCGGAACCGGCTGCCGCCATAAGTGGTCACCGCCGCAACCTTGCGTATGTTGTGCAGCGACGGCTGCGCCATGCCGTCGACCAGCTTGAACGACACGCCGGGAAGGAAGACGCGATCGAAAAAGCCTTTCAGTATCGCTGGAAAGCCATAGTTCCAGACTGGATAGGAAAGCACCAGCGCATCGGCTCGCAGCAGGCGTTCGACATAAGGTGCGGCAGCGTCAGCGGCGCCGCGCGGATTGTGGTAGTCCAGCCTTTCCTGCCGCGTCATCCGCGGATCGAAATCCTCCGCGTAGAGGTCGCAGTCATCGACCGTATGGCCCGCCGCCGTCAACCGCTCTACGATCATGCGGTGCAGGCCGGCATTGAAGCTGGTCTCGACCGGATGGGCGTAAAGGACGAGGATGTTCACAGGGGAATATCCCCTAGGTCAGTGCGAGGCACCCCCCTCTGCCCTGCCGGGCATCTCCCCCGCAAGGGGGGAGATCGGACTGCCGTATCGCTTTCGCTAACTGTCGACGCCGCAGAATGGTCGCGACTCAAAGGCTGCCAATCTCCCCCCTTGCGGGGGAGATGTCCGGCAGGACAGAGGGGGGTACTCAAGCGCAAACCTCTCCTCATCCCACTCTCTGCAGCCCCTTGAACAAAAAAGTCCGACCCGAACGGTAGTCGTAGTCCGGGTTCTCCCAGGCGATCATCTTGCCGGGGTTGAGCAGGCCTTGCGGATCGGTCTCGCGCTTGAAGGCGAGCTGCACCGCGTCGGTCTGCTTCATGCCGCCCTCTTCCAGCGTGTAGCGATGCGGGTTGAAGATCGGGCAGCCATTCTCCTCATGCAGGCGCACGATCTCGTCGAGCCGAGCCTCGCTGGTGAACTTGACCAGCGGCAGGCCGAAGCAGGTGATGTTGCCGTCCAGCCGCACGAATTCCAGATGCGAGAAAACCTCGCCCGGAAACATCTTGTCCATCTTTTCGACCAACGCGAGCTGGTTGGGAAAGGGATAGAGCGACTGCAGATAGGTAATCGAAGGATCGACGCGCAGCGCCCTCAGCGTCGTGTGGTTCCAGGCCAGCTCATAGGCCGGCGGCAGCCCCTTCTTTTCGTCCAGCGTTGCGGTTGCGGCATTGTAGATCACCTCGCCACCGGCCCGGCCGGTGAAGGCCAGTAAAGCGTCCAGCCCATGCCGCGCCACCATGACGACGCAGATGCTCTGCCCCTGCTGCAGGAATTTCTGGTGCCGCTTGAAATAAAGCTGTGGCACGGGTGCCGCTATCGGCGTGATCAGCTTGGTCAGGATACCGTCCTGGCACGCCAGTGCATTTCCATAGCGGGCCGCATCCATGAAAGCGTCGAAGCCGACGATGACGTCGATCCATTCATAAGCCGCGGTCAGCGGCATCTCGACCTCCGATATGATGCCGTTGGTGCCGTAGGCATGGGTCACCTTGTGCAGATCCTCGCCGGTGAGTTCGAGCGCTTTCGGCTCGGCCTCCATGGTCACCACGCGCAGCCGGAGCACATTGCCGAAATCACGCAGGCCACCGAAATTGATCGAGCCGACGCCGCCCGAACCGCCGGCGATGAAGCCGCCGATCGAAGCGGTGTTGTAGGTAGAGGGCGATAGCCGGAGTTCCTGCCCGGAATGCGCTCGCGTTGCCTTGTCGATATCGGCCAGAATGGCCCCCGGTCCGGTCACGACGCGACCCGGGGCGATCGACTTGATCTCGTTCATCTCGGCAAGGTTGAGCACGACGCCGCCGGAGAGCGGCATCGCCTGGCCGTAATTGCCGGTGCCGCTGCCGCGCGGTGTCACCGGCACGCCATGGCGATGACAGGCGGCAAGCACGCGGATCAGTTCGGCCTCGTTCTTCGGCGTCACGATCAGATCGCCGGTGACATGGTCCAGTTGCTGCTTCAGCACCGGGCTGTACCAGTAGAAGTCACGGCTCTTCTGCTGGACGATGGCCGGATTGTCGTCGACCTTGAGCCCGTCAAGATCGCGTTTGAGCGCCGAAACGTCCATCATTCCACCATCAGTTCGTCGAGTTCGGCATAGTCGGGCAATTGCCGGTCGATCGCCTTGCCGCCGCGCACCACGATGCGATCCGATTCGGGCCGCGAGAGCAATTCCGTCCAGCTTCGGCCTTTGAACAGGACAAAATCGGCATCGCCGCCGGCGGCAAGCGTGCCGAAGCCATCAAGCCGCATCACCTTGGCCGGCGTCGCGGTGACCGCTTGCGGCCAGTCGGCGACCGGATGGTCCAAATGCAGGATGCGCGTCGCCATGCGGTAAACCTCCAGCATGTCGAGATCGCCATAGGCATAAAATGGGTCACGCGTATTGTCGGATGCGACGGCAACCGCAATGCCCCTCGCCTTCATTTCGTGCAGCAGCGTCACACCACGCCAGCGCGGCGTGGTGCCGTCGCCGCGCCGATCCTGCAAATAGAGATTGCACATCGGCAATGAAACGACGGCTAGCCCTGCCTTCGCCACCTTGTCCAGCGTGTCGAGCACGTCGAGGTCCGGCTGGCGCGCAAGCGAGCAGCAATGGCCGACGAGGATCTTTCCTTCGAAACCGTTCCAAAGAGCGGCCTCGGCGATCTTCTTCAGCGATATGGCGGAGATGTCATCGGTCTCGTCGGCATGGAAATCGAGATCGAGGCCATGCTTGATCGCTTGCGCGAAGACATGGTCGAGCAGTTCTTCGAGGTCCGGCACCATATAGGTGACGACACCGAGCACGCCCTTTGCCGCGGCAACCCTCTTTGCCAGCCTGTCGAACCACTTTTTGTCGCGTACGCCTTCGATGCCGAGCAAACAGGCGCCCTGCAACTCGATGCGGCCGCGCCATGCCTCGCGCATCGTCTCGAACACCGGCCAGGAGATTTCTTCCTGCGGCGCGACACTGTCGAGATGCGTGCGCATTGCCCTGGTGCCATGGGCGTAGGCTGAGCGCAGCGAGAAATCCATCCGTTTCGCAACGTCCTCGGCGCTCCAGCGTGCCACACGATCGGCGCCGGCGGCATTCAGCGCGCCCAAGAACGTGCCGTCGGGATTGGGCTTTCGCGGCCAGATATGGCCCTTGTCGATATGCGTGTGGCAGTCGACGAAGCATGGCAGCACGATGCGGCCGCCAAGATCGACGGCATCAGCAGGCGCTGCACGACCGTGGGCGGCAATGCCTGCGATTTTGCCGTCCGCGATAGTGACGTCGGCAAGCGCAAAGCCATCCCTGTCGAGAGCAGCGCCAAGGCCTGGGGTCAGGGATGCGTGAAGCCTGACATTGGCGAGCCGGTATGAACCTGTGTTCGGAATCAAGGGCCTAGCGCTCCTGCTTCAGTGCGCTTTCGTGCCAGCGCCGCAAAATGAGATGCGAAATCAGCGACAGCACGAGGAAGATCAAAATGCCGGTCAGCGAGATCAGGAACAGCGCCGCGAACAGCCGCGGCGCGTTGAGCCGGTAACCGGCCTCGATGATGCGCGAGGCAAGGCCAGAGGACTGGCCGGTGGTGCCGGCGACGAATTCGGCCACCACGGCGCCGATCAGCGACAGGCCGCCGGCGATCTTCAATCCGCCGAGGAAATAGGGCATCGCCGCCGGCAGCCTGAGATAGCGCAACTGCTGCCAACGCGTCGCGCCGTTGAGCTTGAACATATCGCGCAGATTGCGGTCGACGGAGTTGAGGCCAAGCGTGGTATTGGACAGGATCGGAAAGAAGGCGACGATCCAGGCGCACAGCAGAAGCTTGGTCGTCTGGTCGTTCACATAGATGTTGATCAGCGGGAAAATCGCCACGATCGGCGTCACCTGCAACACGATGGCGAAGGGGAAGAATGACATCTCGACCCATTTCGACTGCGCGAACAGCACCGCCAGCCCGACCCCGCCGATGACGGCCAGAGCCAGGCTGAGGAAGGTGATGCGCAAGGTGACCAGCAGCGAGGAAAACAGCAGGCCGGCATCGTTGTAGAGTGTCCACAGCACCACGCCGGGACGCGGCAGGATGTATTGCGGGATCGCGTTCCACACGCAGATGCGATCCCACAGCCAGATCGCCAGGATCATGATCGCCAGCGGCAGCACCCAGCGGCCGATCCGTTCGAACCGCTCCTGGCGCACGCGGCGTGCTTCCTCGGGGTCGAGTTTGAGCACACGCTCGTCAATGGCCGTCATGATGCGCGCCTGCTGTTGAATTGATGGCCTTGACCAGCACATCGGAGGCCTGACGGCACAGTGCCGCGTAGTCGGGCGAGGTGCGAAACGCCTCGTCGCGCGGATAGGTGGCCTCGATGGCGAGTTCGTCGAACACCCTGCCCGGCCGCGCCGCCATGACGACGACGCGGTTGGAGAGGAACACGCTTTCAAAGACGCTGTGGGTGACGAAAACGACGGTGAAGCGTTCGTCCTGCCACAGTTCCAGGAGATCGTTGTTGAGCTTGAAGCGGGTGATCTCGTCGAGTGCCGCGAACGGTTCGTCCATCAGCAGCACGCGCGGTTTGGTCACCATGGCCCGCGCGATCGAGACGCGCATCTTCATGCCGCCGGACAGTTCGCGCGGCACCGCGTCTTCGAAACCGGTCAGGTGCACCCGCGCCAGCATCTCCGTGATCGCCGGTGTCGCCTTGGCGCGCGAAATGCCTTTCAGCCGAAGCGGCAGCCAGACATTGTCGAAAACATTGGCCCAGGGCAGCAGCGTCGGCTCCTGGAAGACGAAGCCGATGTTCGAACGGTCAAGCGAGCCGCCGCCGCGCCAGTCGAGCACGCCGGAGGTCGGCGTCGACAGGCCGGCGATCAGCCGCAGCGCCGTCGACTTGCCGCACCCCGACGGCCCAAGCAGGCTGAGGAAATCGCCTTCCCGGATGGTCAGGTCGACGTCGCTGAGCGCCGTCACGCCGTTGGAAAATACCTTGCCGACGCCGCGCAGCGCCAGAAGCGTCGGGGCCGTACCCGACACAGCCGGCGCTGGCGCCACTTTTTCCCTTATCATGCCGGGACCGGCCTATTTCTTCAGCTCGAGCCCGACGCCCTTGTTGATGAAGGTCAGCGTGTAGGCCTTCTTGATGTCGATGCCGGCTGGCGTGACCTTGGCCTTGACCATCTTGTCGTAGAAACTCTTGATCCGCTCGTCGGTCATGGCGCCGATGCCGAGCTTTTCGGTGTCGCCGGAATCGGCCAGGCCGAACTTCTTCATCTGCTCGATCGAGAACGCGATCTGCTCGTCGCTCATGTCGGGATTGTCTTTCTTGATCAAGTCGTTGGCGGCCTTGTTGTCGCCGTAGAGATATTTGTACCAGCCCTTGGCGGAGCCATCGACGAAGCACTGGACCACCTCCGGCTTCTTGTCGATCGTGTCCTGCATCACCTCGATCGTCGTCGAGTAGGTATCCCAGCCATAGTCGGCGAGCAGGAACTGGTTCGGCACGAAGCCGCCTTCCTTCTTGACCGCGAACGGCTCGGAGGTGACGTAGCCCTGCTGGATCGACTTCTTGTTGGCGAGGAAGGGAGCGGTGTTGTAGGTGTAGGGCGCGCGCTTGGAGGCATCGAAGCCGAGTTCGATGACCATCCACTGGAAGAAGGTCTGCACGCCCTCGTCACCCAATATGTACTGGTCGGCGTTCTTCAGGTCCTCCCATTTGTCGAGCCCTTCGCCGGGATGGGACATCATGACCTGCGGGTCCTTCTGGAAATCCGCCGCCACCACCCGCATCGGAATGCCTTGCTGCACGGCATCGAAAGCCGACAGCAGATTGCCGCCCATGTAGAAATCGATCTTGCCGGCCAGCAGCATCGGCCGGCCGCTGACCTGCGGACCGCCCTGCATAATGGTGACGTCGAGGCCGCAGGCGGCATAGGTGCCGTCCGCCACGGACTGGTAATATCCGCCATGCTCCGGCTCGGCCAACCAGTTGGTGCCGAAGGTGACTTTCTCATTCGCAGCAGCACCCAGCGTGCTGGCTGCAAGCAGGGCCACAATCGCCACCGAGATCTTCTGTTTTCCGTACATCGACACCACCCTCTGTTTGCTCCGGCGCGCCACGCGCCAGGCTCGACACCAAAGATTCAAGAAGCAAGACACATGCCACCGGCGTCTGGCGCCGGGGCCGCCCGCTTGAAAGACGTTGCCATGCCAAGCGCGGACGGGTCATGCTGTACGGAAGGCATCGTGCCTATTTTTTGAACGGCTGTCCATAATCGCCCGGGCAACATGCACCGCCATCTTGAAGGTGTAGTGGGTCCGGCTTTAGGCTGACGGCATCCAGGAGATTGCCATGTTCAGATTCCTCACCCCGAAGTCGATCAAGCCGCCCTTTGCCCGCTACAGCCACGGCGTCGAGGTGCCGGCTGGCAAGCGGCTGGTGCTGTGCTCGGGTCAGGTCGCCATCACCGCGGACGACCAGATTCCCGAAGACGCCGGCGCGCAGGCCGAACTCTGCTTTCAAAACATCGCGGCGATTCTCGGCGAAGCCGGCCTGGGTCTGAGGGATATCGTGCGCATCAACACCTATGTCACCGATCGCGCGCATCTGCGGCCCTATATGGATGTCCGCGACCGGCTGTTTTCCAGCCCCGCGCCGGCCTCGACGCTGATGATCGTTTCCGGCTTTGCCCGCCCCGAATTCAAGGTCGAGGTCGAGGCCATCGCGGCCGGGTGATCGACAGACCGCGCTTGCCGCGCTAGGTCTGCCGGACCATTGAAGAGGCATGACATGACCGTACCCAAAAGACGTGTGTGGTGGGGCGACTACCGGACCACCGAATACGCCTCGATCGATCCGGAGGCGACGATCGCCGTGCTGCCGGTGGCGGCGATCGAGCAGCATGGGCCACATCTGCCGGTCTCTACCGACACTTCGATCATGAACGGCATGCTCGACACGGTTATTTCGCGCCTGCCCGACGATCTCGACATCCGCATCCTGCCGGTCCAGGCAGTGGGCAAGTCGAACGAACATCTGCACGCGCCGGGCACCCTCACTCTGCCGGCAACCACGCTGATAGAAGCCTGGACCGAGCTTGGCCTGTCGATCGCGCGCGCCGGGGTGCGCAAGCTGATCGTGGTCAATTCGCATGGCGGCAACGAAGAGATCATGGGCATTGTCACGCGCGAACTGCGCGTGCGTGAAAAGATGCTGGCGGTAAAGACCAGCTGGCAACGCTTCGGCCGCCCGTCCGGCATGTACACCGAGCTCGAGGACCGCCACGGCATCCATGGCGGCGATGTCGAGACCTCGCTGATGCTGCATTTCCGGCCGGACCTCGTCGACATGGCCAAGGCCGACAATTTCGTTTCCAATGTCGCCAAGGCCGAGAAGGAATTCTCGCTGCTGCGCCACACCGGCACCCACGCCTTCGCCTGGATAGCTGGCGATCTCAACCCGAACGGCGTCGTCGGCGATGCCAGCATCGCGACGGCGGAGAAAGGCCGGCTGACGGCAGAATATCAGGCCGACGGCTTCATCAGCCTGCTGCGGGATGTCCGCAAGGCGAAGCTCGCGGACTGGTTGACGTAGCCTCCAAACCAGTGGTCTGGCATCGAAAGGCAAACGCTGTCCTCTTGAACAAACCAGGCGACGGAGGGCGGATCAGACGATCACGCTTTTGCACAGAGAGATTTCCGCACAAGAGATTTTGACAAACTTTGCCAAAATGGGCCATACTGGACGGGATATGGAGGCCAGTATGGCAACGATGAACGTATCATTGCCCGATCCGATGAAAGATTGGGTTGAGGCGCAAACCGAAACGGGCCGCTACGCCAACGCGAGCGATTATGTGCGCGATTTGATCCGTCGGGATCAGGAGCGCAACGACAAGATTGCCGCCATGCAGCGCTTTGTCGATGATGGCTTGAAGAGTGGCATCGGCAATCGATCCAGGGACGCGCTTTTCACGGAGGCGGTTAAACGCGCTGAAAAGCCATCCGGCAATAGGTAGTGGGATTTCGCCTTTCTTTAGCCGCGGAAGAGGACATCGTCGGTATTGCCGAGCAAGGGGTGCGCCTGTTCGGCGCTGTGCAGGCCAGACAGTATCATGACGAGTTGTTCACGATCTTTGACCTGATCGCTGCCAGTCCCCGAATAGCGCGAGAGCGGCTTGAATTGAGGCCACCGATGCGTATCCATCCCTTCAAAGCCCATCTTGTCGTCTACCGGATCGAAGCCGACGACGACGTGTTCATTGTCCGGGTACGCCACGGGCATGAAGATTGGGCGAATGAAGGCCACTCGATAATCGAACAACGACATGGGGCAGCTAGCTGTCGATCCTCAGCGCAAAGGGCGTGCCTTCAAAGGCATCCGCACCGCGCCCGATCGATTCGATTGCCTCGATCATGCGGCCGTTGCGATCAAGCAGCGCATCGGCCACCGCAATCAGCCGCGGATTGGGTGTCGCCGATGGCGACAGCGTCCGCAATGTCTGAGCCAGTTCGGCCTCATCGCGTTTCGGCGCCAATGCCGCCGCAATGATGTAGGCGGAGGCGGTCGAGCGGCTGATGCCGGCATAGCAATGCACGAGCATCGGCCTTGCCCGGTCCCAGCGGCGCGCGAAATCGAGCAGGTTACGGACATGCTCCTCGCCCGGCATGGTCATGCCGTCCTGCGCCGCCGCGATGTCATGCATGACCAGATGCAGATGGTTTTCTCGGGCGATCGACGCAGGACGGACCACCTCCGTTCCGGCGGCAAGCAGCGACAGCATGCGGTCGGCGCCGGTCCTGGCCACCGTTTCCTCGATCTTTGCCAGCGAACAGACATGGATCATTGTTCCGAACCCTTCGATTGATCCTCGCGCCGCGACGCCCATTCGGCAAGAGCGGTCTCGAGCCGCTGCCATTCCTCCTCACTTCCCGGCAGGCCGGCGCGCAGAACGTCAGGCCGATCGGCAAAATGGCGAAGCAGGATGCCGCGCTCGCCGAGCGCGGCAAACAAATCGGCGGCATTGGTCAAACTGAGGAAACGATACAATGTGGTGCCGCCCGCTACGGGTACGCCGAAGCGGGCCAACAGCGCGTCGAGCCGCGCCGATGCGCCGGCAAGAGATGATCGCATCGCGTCCTGCCAGTCGATGTCGGCAAGCGCGCGGATGCCGTATTCCAGCGCCGGGCCGGCGACGGCCCATGGCCCGAATTGCGTCTCAAGCCGTTCGACCGTCGCTACATCGGAAAGTGCAAACCCGAGCCGCAGCCCGGCCAGGCCGAAGAACTTGCCGAACGAACGCAGGACGACGATACCGCCCTGGCCGACATCGCCGCAGAGGCTATGCTCGCGCGGCCCAACATCCATGAACGCCTCGTCGACAACCAGCAGCCCGCCCTTGGCGCGCAATCCGGCAGCCAGAGCCAGCAACCGGTCGCGCTCGATGACACGTCCATCCGGATTGTTCGGATTGACGATGATGGCAAGGTCGGCGTCCGCCAGGTCAGCGAAATCGCCGACCTCGGTCACCGCGTGCCCGGCGATCACTGCTGCGCGGGCATGTTCGGCGTAGGTCGGACCCAGCACCAGCGCCCTTCCGGGGGTAATCAGCGAGGCGACGCGCGGCAACAGGATCTGCGTGCCCGGTGCCGCCACGATGTTGGCTGGCGACGGCGCCCCATAGGCACTGGCAGCAATCTCTGTCAGCTCACGCGTGCGCGCGGCTTCCGGCAACCGCGACAGCGAGGTGGCGGGCAGGTCGAAAAGCGGGTAGGAGTGCGGATTGATACCGGTCGAGAGGTCGACGAATGGCAGCAGGGCGTTGGGAAAAAGCCCCCTCGCGCGGCCAAGACTTCCACCATGGTCCACAACCGCCCCATTAAGAAGCTTCATGTCAGTCCTGATCGCTTTCCTGTCATTGGCCGTCGAATTCGCCCTCGGTTACCCCGATTGGCTGTTTCGCGCCATCGGCCATCCGGTGACGTGGTTCGGCAGGCTGATATCCTTTCTCGACCACAGGCTCAACCGCGCCACTGATCCCGACGCGCTGCGTCGCAAGCGTGGTGTCCAGGCGCTGCTGGTCATCGTGCTGGTGCCGGCGATAATTGGCCTGGGCGTGCAGATCCTGTTCTGGTTTGTTCCCATGGGCCTCGTCATCACGGCCCTTCTGGCAACGTCGCTTCTGTCGCAAAAGAGCCTCTATGAGCATGTCGAGGCGGTGGCTGACGCGCTCGACACCGGCGGCCTGGCTTTGGGCCGCGTTGCCGTTTCGCGGATCGTCGGCCGCGACCCTGAAACGCTCGACAGGGCCGGCGTCTGCCGCGCGGCGATCGAGAGCCTGGCCGAGAATTTCTCTGACGGCATCGTCGCCCCCGCCTTCTGGACCGGCGTCGGCGGCCTGGCCGGCGGCGCCGCCTACAAGGCCGCCAACACCGCCGATTCGATGATCGGCCACCGCACCCCGCGCCACGAGGCGTTCGGCTGGGCAGCGGCGCGCTTCGACGACTGGATCAATCTGCCGGCGTCGCGGCTGACGGCGCTGCTGATCGTGCTGGCGGCGTTCCTCGTCAAAGGCGCTGATGCGAAAAATGCCTGGCATGCGGTATTGCGCGACGCGAAAAAACATCGCTCACCCAATGCCGGCTGGCCGGAAGCGGCGATGGCCGGCGCGCTCGGCCTGTCGCTCGCCGGGCCGCGCAGCTACGGCGGCGTACTGGTCGACGACGTCTTCATGGGCGAAGGTGGGCGGCGCGAAGCCGACAGCCTCGACATCAGGCAGGCGCTGAAACTCTATCGCGTTGCCGACTATCTGCTGATCGCCCTGTTCGGGTTGGTTTCGGTCGTTGTCATCGTGACGTGATCTCACGCTCCCCCTTGTGGGCAGGGCTATCGCATATGGAATTCCTGAGATGTCTGCCCGGCACGGACCCCCACCCCTAGCCCCTCCCCACAAGGGCGAGGGAGACTTCCGCTGGCGCCGACCCAAGCGAATCGCCTGTCTTTTCGGCGCCAAAGAAGAATTAAAGGCACGCGGCAGCGTTCCCTCCCCCTTGTGGGGAGGGTTAGGGTGGGGGTCCCTCTTCGCAAGAATCCATATGCGATAGCCCTGCCTTCAAAGGGGGTAAGAAGCCTCAGAACTCGATCCCCTGCTGGGCCTTCACGCCCGCGGAAAAATGGTGCTTGGTCACGCCCATTTCGGTGACGAGGTCGGCCGCCTCGATCAGCGCCGGCTTGGCATTGCGGCCGGTGACGACGACATGCAGGTCCTCGCGTCGCGCCTTCAGCGCCGCAACCACTTTGTCGAGGTCGAGATAGTCGTAGCGCAGCGCAATGTTCAGTTCGTCGAGCACCAGCAGGCTGATCGACGGATCGGCCATCAGTTCGAGCACCTTGACCCACGCGGCTTCGGCGGCTGCGATGTCGCGCTTCAGGTCCTGCGTCTCCCAGGTGAACCCCTCGCCCATCGCGTGCCAGACGACGCGGTCGCCGAAGGCGGCGAAAGCATCCTTCTCGCCGGTGTGCCACTTGCCCTTGATGAACTGGACGACGCCGACGCGCTTGCCGTAGCCGAGCATGCGCAGCGCCAGGCCGAAGGCAGCTGTGGTCTTTCCCTTGCCCGGTCCGGTGTTGACGATGAGCAAGCCCTTCTCGACCGTCTTGCTCGCCACCTCGGCATCCTGCACCGCCTTGCGCTTGGCCATCTTGGCGCGGTGGCGTTCTTCGCCCTTATCGTCGATGTCGGTCATGTCATTTCACCTTGAGCGGCAGCCCCGCCACCATCAGCAGCACCGTATTGGCGACAGCGGCGACCTGCTGGTTGAGCCGGCCGGCGGCATCGCGAAAGCGGCGCGCCAGTGCATTGTCCGGCACGATACCCTGGCCGACTTCATTAGACACCACGAACCATGGCCCGCGCGGCCGCGACAGCACGTCCGCCAACCGACGGCATTCAAGCTCGAGATCGTGATCGGCCAGCATATGATTGGTCAGCCACAGCGTCAGGCAGTCGACAAGCACAGGCTGGCTGTCGGGCAAGGCCCCGAGCGCGCCGGCGAGATCGAGCGGTGCGTCGATGGTCGTCCAGCCTTCGCCACGCCGCGATCGGTGCAACGCGATGCGTTCATGCATCTCGTCATCCCAGGCTTGCGCCGTGGCGACATAGGTCCAGGGCGGCGGCAAGGCGGTCGCCAAAATTTCGGCGTGCGCGCTCTTGCCGGAGCGCGCGCCGCCGATGAGGAAGGTCAGTGTCTTGCGATCAGGCAAAGCTGTCGCGCAGGCTGGTCGCGGTGCCGGTGAAGCGGCCACGCACCACACCGACGACCGCGCCGAGCACCAGCCAGAACACCAGATTGGTCACGGTCACCGCCACCACGAACTGGTGATGCAGCCCTTCCGGAATCGCCGTCCCGTAACTGTCGGGCTGCGGTGCACCGACAACATGCGGTGCGACGATCAAAAGGACGGCAAGGATCGCCAGCGGCAGCGACTTGCGGAACGCGATCAGGCCGAGACCGGCAGTGGTTGCCGCCACCGTTGCCCACCACCAAATCTGCCGCTGGGTGAGATCGGCGGCCGGCATGGCCGGCAGTTCCGGCGGCAGGCCGAGGCCCGGCGCCAGCGTGAACACGGCAAAGCCGGCAAGGCCCCAGAACACGCCCTGGCGCCAGCCACCGATGCCGCCGGCGAATTCGGAGACCGCGACCAGGATCAAGGCGAAGCCGATGCCGGTGACGATATTGGCAAGCACGCTGAAGGCGAAACGCTCGAAACCCTCTGCCGGCGCCCAACCTTCGTCTGCCGGAGCGGCTTCCGCCGCAGCCGGGGCAGCAGAGCTCATCGCATCTCCCGCCGGAGCAGTTGTGCTCATGGCATTGCTATCCGTTGCGGCCGGAGCGCCATGGTCATGGTGATGCCCGCCGCCCGCCTGTTCGTAAACTTCCGCCTTCAGGATCAGCGGCACGGTGGCATAGGCCTGCAGGCAGGCGAGGACGACGCCGGCCACGAGCCCTGCGATCGCCGCGATGAACACGACGTTGCGAAACAGATTCATGATGTCAGCCCCTCGTCAGTGGCAGGGAAACGCCATCGAATGGCGATAGTCGTGAGCCGCATTATGGACGGCATCGATATGCGAGAAGCCGACAAAGCCCATCACGAAAATGCCGAGCAGCGCGGCAAGCGCGAGCTGCATGAAGCGCGACTGCGAGGAGACGGAGGCGCCGAGGGAGACGGAAGCGGTAGTCATGTCTTGTCCTTTCGCCCTCCACCCGAGGGCATCGAAGTCAGTTTCCTGTCGCCGGCAGGTCTCCTGGCTCACGGATCAGCGTCCTTCCCCACCTTCCCGAAGAAAAAATCCTCAGTGGTTTATGGAGAGGACTACCGCACACAGTTGCGGGGGCAGCCACGGCATTGGGCGAAATTCGCCCTCACCGCATTCCCTCTTGGCTCCAAAATGGAACCGGCGACACCGGTGACTATAGGCAGAATCCTCGCTTCCGGCAAACCAAATTCCGCCGGTGACCATTGCGAATGCGCCATGAAGGTCAAAGTGATTTCGGCAGATAGCGCCACGTCACAAAGCCGCAGACCGCCGCCAGCAGGCCGAGCGTGACGAACACCGAGCCCAGGCCGAAGAAGGCCAGCGCCACCGAATAGACCAGCGGCGGCGTCAACTCGGAAAAGTCGATAGGTGCGGTAGACCGCTGCCATCTGAGATCTTTCATAGGAGCGCACCGAGCGCATGAAGGCGGTCGAGCCGAGGGCGTCGAGCGCAATGGTGAAGAAGGCACCACAGAGCAGGAAGGCGCCGGTAAGCAACGGCACGGTTTCGCCGACGAAGCCCGCCGCCAGCAGCGCGGCTGACATGGCGAAATAGGCAAATGTCATGGTTCCGCGGCCACCAAAGCGCTTTCCTGCCTTGCCCCAGAAAATCGCCATGAACAACAGCGCGTTGCCGGCCGAAACCAGCAGGCCACCGGCCAGCTTGCCCTCGCCCGTGATGACCATGAACAGCGGCCCATAGACGAAGAACGTCGTCCAGAAGCAGGAGCGGCCGAAGGCAATCAGCCAGGCCAGTCTGAGCCTGGGCTGCGCGACGAAACGGCCGATATTGGCGAGCGGATTGACAGGGCGCGTCTTGCCCGGACGGATGGACTGGTTGTCGCCGAGGCGGTAGGTCCAGAACAGCGCCAGCAGGGCAAACGCGAACACCGCGACCGCACCATGCGCGGCATAGATGCCGAAGCGCGTGTAGAGGAAGATGCCGAGCGTCGGCCCACCGGTCCAGGCCAGCATCGACCACGCCATGCGCAGCGATTCGGCCTGCATGAAGTCGGTCTTGCGGATGTGGTCCATGATGTAGAGGTTGAGCGTGATCGACAGCGCGCTGGCGCCCATCACCCGGCACAGCATGCCGGCCAGTTGCCCGGCGAGCGTGTCGGTGATGAAGAACAGCGAGCCGACGGCCAGCAGGCAGGCGCCTGATGTGTAGACCCAGCGGCGGGCAAAACGGCGGATCAGCATCGGCATGAACAATGTCACCGACAGGCCGAGCATCGCCACGACTGTGTAGAGCATCGACACGATCTGCTCGTTGTGCAGTATCTCGTAGGCCTGGATCGGGATGACGCTCGACACCGTGGCGCGGGCGAAGGATTCAACCGCATAGAGCGACGCGAAGGTGCGCGCGTCCGCGGCCTTGAGAGCCGGCAGCCAGATCGGATGGCGCACATGGGTGGACATTGCTTTCCCCGAAGCAGATTCACCGGGTGAAATCTGACGTGGCGACCCCAGTGCCAATAAGAGGAAACCGACGTGCATCCGGCAAAAGCGAAGCCGGCCAAAGGCTTCCCGGCACTGGCCCAATGCCGCGGCCGATCCGGCGTTATCGGCAGGATTGCCGGTCTTCTTTTGTGCGGGGCAACCGTGATAGTCCTCCAGCGGGGCTGAATCAGAATGCGAGACCATGAGCATCCAAACGCCGACCGCACCCGTTCAGGATCGACCAAAGCGCATCGTCGCCATCGACATCGTGCGCGGCACCGCGCTGATCGCCATGGCAAGCTACCATTTCACCTGGGACCTGGAGTTCTTCGGCTATACCGATCCCGGCCTGACCGCCTTCGGCTGGTGGAAGATCTACGCGCGCGGCATCGCTTCGACCTTCCTGTTCCTGGTCGGCGTCAGCCTGTATCTCGCCCATGGCCGACAAATCCGCTGGAACGGCTTCTGGAAGCGGTTCGCCATGGTCGCCGGAGCCGCGATCGCGATATCGGTCGTCACCCGTATCGCCACGCCGGATGGATTCATCTTCTTCGGCATTTTGCACGAGATCGCGCTGGCCAGCCTGCTCGGCCTCGCCTTTCTGCGGCTGCCGGCACTGCTGACGCTTGTCGTCGCCGCGCTCGTCATTGCGGCGCCTGTCTATCTGCGCCTCGAGGCGTTCGATCACCCATGGCTGTGGTGGGTAGGCCTGTCGGCGAACAATCCACGCTCCAACGACTACGTTCCGTTGTTTCCATGGTTCGGCGCCGTGCTTGCGGGCATCGCGGTGACGAAACTCGCCGCCGGTTCAGGCGTGCTTACCCGGCTTGCCGAATTGGCGCCCGGTCGCTGGGCCAACCCGCTGGTCTTTATCGGCCGGCACAGCCTGGCGTTCTACCTGATCCACCAGCCATTGCTGATCGGCTGCGTCTGGCTGTTCTCGCAGATCATGCCGGCGCAGGTCGAAACCCCGCAGGTGAATTTCCTCAAAACCTGCCAGCTGTCCTGCGAGCAGTCGCGCGACACCGAGTTCTGTACGAGCTACTGTGTCTGCATGCTCGATACGCTCGAGGGCGAGGCGACGCTTGATCGGCTCTACAACAACGACCAGACTGCGGAATGGAAGACGCATCTGTCCGATCTCGCCGGCATGTGTACCGCCAAGACGGACAGCAAGTTGATGGAGGAAGGGGTCAAATGACCGAGAACCAGCCGAAGCCGGGGCTCATACCGTGGCCGCCGCTGATCTACACCGCCGCCATCGCCATCAGCATCGCGCTGGGCCTGCTCTATCCCCTGCCCTGGATCGGTGACCTCCTGGGCGACATTCTTTTCGCCGCCGGCTGGGTGGTGCTGCTTGCCGTTGCAGCGCTCTGGGTCACCGCGATCCGCACCATGGTCCGCGCCAAGACCACGCTGAACCCGAACGCTGTGCCCGATCACCTGGTCACCACGGGTCCCTTCGGCATCACCCGCAATCCGATGTATCTGGCCAACACCCTGCTGTTGATCGGCGTCGCCTTTGTCTCGGGCATCGTGTGGTTCCTGCCGCTCGCCTTCATCGCCGCCTATGCCACGCAAAAAATGGCGATCGAAGGCGAGGAAAAGATGCTGGCGGCAAAATTCGGCAAGAAATACCGCGACTACGCGAAACGCGTGCGCCGCTGGATTTGAGCTGGCGCTCCGGTTTCCATCGCGGAGAGGTTTTGACAGGTGCACACTTCGGCGATTAGCCTAAGTCTTGCGAACTTCGTCATCCTAGGGCGAAGCAGGAGCGCAGCTCCGTCGCGGAGACCCTAGGATCCATGCCGTGACCTCGGTCTAGGAGTGCAGCGGAGCAAAGTTCTGCGCCGTCGCGGTGCATTGCAGAAGGAATAGACGTTTCCGCTCATTCCGAACGCTAACGCGCGATAGAATCCAGTCCGCTCAGGTATTCACGCCAAGCTCGACCAGCCGCTCCACACAAGACTCCTCGGCCTGGTCGAGTTCAGCCAGCGTCTCCTCGAGGTCGCGGCGCTTCTGCCGGAGATCCTCGCGCTTTTCCTCGATGCGCTTGATCATCAGGTTGAGCTGGCCGACTTCGCCGGGCGGCTCCCTGTACATCTGGATGATTTCGCGGATTTCGTTGATCGAGAAACCAAGCCTCTTGCCGCGCATGATCTGACGGATGAGGTGGCGGTCGGAGGGGCGAAACAGCCGCGTGCGGCCACGCCGCACCGGCTGCACCAGCCCTTCGTCCTCGTAAAAGCGCAGCGTCCGCGTCGACACATCGAACTCACGGGTCAACTCGGTGATCGAATAATATTCTCGCATTGCCACTCCCGCACGCCGAAACCAAGGGGCGATCGCCATGCCGGCGTCACCCTTATGTCCCGAACCAAAACCCATGCCATGCCGGAATCGACATGGCGCCCCGCGCAAGCCTCGCACGGCATTTACGTAAAAGTCAATTAAGCCAAAAGGCGTGCCTTCAGGGCACACCGAACCACCACGTGGCAATGCCGAGAAATGCAAAGAAACCGACGACGTCGGTAACCGTGGTGACGAAGACCGCCGAAGCGACCGCCGGATCGATCTTGAAACGATCGAGCAGCAGCGGAATCAAGATGCCGGCCAGGGCGGCCACGAACATGTTGATGATCATCGCCGCCGCGATGATGCCGCCCAGATTGGGGTCACGGAACCAGGCTGCCGCAACGATGCCGATCAGGATGGCGAAGACGATGCCGTTGATGAAGCCGACACCCATCTCGCGGCGAATGATGCGGCCGGCATTGTAGATGTCGAGATCCCTGGTCGCCAACGCCCGCACGGTGACGGTCATGGTTTGCGAGCCGGCATTGCCGCCCATGCCTGCGACGATCGGCATCAGCACCGCCAGTGCGACGATATGTTCGATCGTGCGGTCGAACAGGCTGATCACCGACGCCGCCAGGAACGCGGTCAGAAGGTTGATAAGCAACCACGGAACGCGTGATCGCGAGGTCGAAAAGATGCTGTCGGAAAGCTCTTCGTCGCCGACGCCGCCCATGCGCATCAAATCTTCCTCGGCCTCCTGCTGGATGACGTCGACGACATCGTCGATGGTCAGAACGCCAACCAGCCGTTCGTTCTCGTCGACGACTGCGGCCGACAAAAGATCGTACTGCTCGAATTCCCGCGCAGCCTCTTCCTGGTCCATGGTGGCCGGAATGGCGTGCCGCGTCTCGTGCATCACTTCCTCGACCTTGACCGAACGCTTGGTCCTCAGGATCTGGTCGAGGTCGATGGCGCCGAGCAGCTTGAAGGTCGGATCGATGACGAAGATCTGGCTGAAGCGCTCGGGAAGGTTGTTGTCCTCGCGCATGTAGTCGATGGTCTGGCCGATCGTCCAGAACGGCGGAACCGCGACGAACTCGGTCTGCATGCGGCGGCCGGCCGTCTCTTCGGGATAATCAAGCGAGCGGCGCAGCCTGATCCGCTCGGTGAACGGCAGTTGCGACAGGATCTCGTCCTGGTCTTCCTGGTCGAGATCCTCGAGAATGTAGACGGCGTCGTCTGAATCGAGCTCCTGCACCGCCTGCGCGATCTGCGCATTGGGCAGATTGTCGACGATCTCCATACGGATCGCCTCGTCGACCTCCGTCAGCGAGGAGAAGTCGAAATCGGCGCCCAGGAGTTCGACCAGCGCGCGGCGCTGTTCGGGATGCAGCGCCTCGAGCAGGTCGCCGAGTTCCGACTGGTGCAGGTCGTCGACTTCATGCTTGAGGGTCAGCGTGTCGCGGTCGGCGATCGCCGCGCCAATCCGCGCAAGGAAGGACGAAAGCACGGCGCCGTCCTCGCCATAGATATCGGCGTGGTTGTCCTCGGCGGCCCTGGCGCCGGTCGTCCGTTCGTGCTCGCCTTCCACCAGCGCCTCCCGCCACAAGAATCCCGGAAAAGGTGCAAATCAGGTCTAGAGCATCGGACCCAAAAGGGGAAACCGGTTTTGGGAGAATCCGACGCTCAGAAAGAAAGTGGCGTAAAGTGCGGGAATATCAAACGAAATGCGCCCGGCCCGCAGCGGGCGAGACCGGTACAAATCGGACTCTGGGAAGAGAATGGTGCGGTCGAGAAGACTCGAACTTCCACGGGTTGCCCCACAGCGACCTCAACGCTGCGCGTCTACCAATTCCGCCACGACCGCACGTGGTAGAGCCGGAACCGACCGGCTCGCGGCGTGTAGCAAATCGTTTCCGGCGAAACAAGTGCACGGCAAGCAATAATGTCAGGCGATTGGCATAATGCTCCACAGGGCTCGAATGCAGCCCCGGAACTGGACGTTTGCGCCTAATGTCGCCATATGGAAGGCAGGTTGATGTCACCCAAAGGTGCGGCGCGGTTTTGGGACGCGACATGCATAAGCGAAAAGACGATACGCCATGCCCGAACGCAGCCAGATCGCCACGTCGTTCCTGCCGCTCCCCGGTTCAGCACCGGTCGAATGGCTGATCGAGCCCGGCCTTACCGCCTATCCCGAAGCACTTGCCTTCATGGAGGCGCGCGCCGATGCGATCCGCAGCGGGGCCGCCGGCGAGATGGTCTGGCTGGTCGAACACCCGCCGCTCTACACGGCCGGCACCAGCGCCCGCGGCGAGGATCTGATCGACGCCGACCGCTTCCCGGTGTTCGCGGCCGGCCGCGGCGGCGAATACACCTATCATGGGCCGGGCCAGCGGGTCGCCTATGTCATGCTTGATCTGAAGCGGCGGCGCGAGGACGTCCGCGCCTTCGTCGCGGCGCTCGAACAGTGGATCATCGGCACGCTGGCCGTCTTCAATGTGCGGGGCGAGCGCCGCGAGGACCGGGTCGGCGTCTGGGTCGTGCGGCCGAACCGCCCTGCCCTGCCGGACGGCTCGCCGGCCGAGGACAAGATCGCGGCCATAGGCATTCGGCTGCGGCGTTGGGTGAGCTTCCACGGCATCGCCATCAATGTCGAGCCCGATCTCGACCATTTCAGCGGCATCGTGCCTTGCGGCGTGCAGGACCACGGCGTCACCAGCCTCGTCGACCTCGGCCTTCCCCTGACCATGGCCGATCTTGACCTGGCGCTGAAATCCGCCTTCGAGGATGTGTTCGGTCCCGCCACGGTCTTGCCTGTCGAAGCCGAGCGCAAGGCCGGCTGATTCTTCCTGATCCGGTACGGCTCAAGCTATGTGTGATTCACAGGCCGGCATCCATCTGAATATCAACACACCTCAGATGAGCTGGGCGGAGGCCCACAGGACGCCATAGCCATGGATGGCGAACACCGCCAGCAACGCCGCGGCCATGGCGAGGCGGTCGATGGTGCGGATCGGCTTCAGCTCGTAACGCGGCTTGACCCCGCTGCTCATCGTCAACAGGCTGAGGATCGAAAACACCGCTCCCGTCGCGAGCAGGAAATTGGAGGAAAAGCCGGCCTGCCAACCCACGGCCAGGAAAGCCGAGAGCAGGAAGAAGGAAGCCAGCGCCAGCGCGACCGGCCCCGGACAGATCTGGCGCAGCACCTGACCGCCGTCGAACTTCCACACCGGCACCAGATTGGCGATGTTGAACAGGGCGGCGAAGCCCGCCAGTGTCGCCAGCAGCGCCGCCGCCAGCCGATGTCCTTCAGCGCCGGCAAAGGTGCTGGCGGCGATAGCGATCGGCACCAGGAATGCGGAGAAGCCGGCGCCCATCAGCGCCACGAAGGCGACTTCGAAACGGCTGTCATAGGGCCGCCCGCCAATGGCGATGCCGCCGAGCAGCGGAATGAAGATCATCCGTGCCCGGTTGTGGCCCATAAGCCGAAACGCCGCCATATGGCCAAGCTCATGCAGGGCGACCACTGATGTGAGGATCGCGGCCAGTGCCAGGCCGCCGAAGTGAAGGCCGAAGAATGGCCACAGGATCAGCGCCGAAAGCCCGGCGAAACCGACCTGGCTCAACGGATGCTCGAACCAGCCGCCCTTGCGATACTGCCCGGTCCGCGCCCAGCGCTGCAGTTTGCCAAGCTCGCGGCGCATGGCGAAATAGCGGAACACCAGGAAGGCAACGCCGCGATAGCGATCGGTCTGGCTGAGCGTCACCCGCGTGCCGTTGCCCTCGGAAACGAGCTCAGTGGTCTCGCGAAAATCCTTCCAGAATGAAGCGTCGAGCGCGGTGTCCTCGATGACGCGCATCGAGAAGCTGATACCTTCGACGACGTCCTCAAACCGCGACTTGCGTTCGATCGGCTTGCCGTCGCGACCTTCCCACGACAGCGTGATGCGGGCCACGCCCTCGCCGTCCGGCGCCTCGGCGGAAAGGATCTCACCGGACCAGCCGGCATCGCTGCCGAGCGGCCACAGCGCCTGCCAGAGGCGCTGCCGGTCCATCGCCACCAGACGAGTCAACCGGATCGTGCGCAGACCCAGCGGCACGGTCATCAAGAGAAAGATCAGCCCGAGATTGCTTGCCACCAGAATGGCCGTGACGATGGGCGACACCTGGACGTTGCTCCCTGTCTTGCCGGGGCACCCTAACGCCGCGACGGCAAGAAAAGCTTAACGGCGGAACGGCCTTCGACCGTGCGGGAACAGCGACGGCGAACGCCGCCAAATCACATGGCTCCGATCCAGATCGCCATGGAAACAAGGAACGTGCTCATGCAAACCAGTGAGATGACATCCTGAACCAGATCGGTCATAACTCTCTCCTGTTGTTGATATGTTCGCATTTTGTTCTAATTTTGTCTCAAAGTCAACGGGCACGATCCGCCCGCATCCGGATTTTTGCGGCGATCAGATCGGCAGGGTTAAGAAAAGGTTGATGGGCGTCGGACGGTGCTACGTGGTGAGATCGCAGCCTTTGCGATTAGCCAATACACCCATTGCTTCGTCATCCTAGGGCGGAGCAAGGAGCGGAGCGACGCGCACAGACCCTAGGATCCATGCCGTGACCTTGGGGCGATGCTACGGTGCAGAATTATCGCTCTGATAAAGGTCGCATATCCTCGACCCCTGCATTTGTCTCGAAAGTAACGGCATGGATCCTAGGGTCTACGCTCCGCTCCGCGGAGCTCCGCCCTAGGATGACGACATCGGAGACTAAAGCGGCACCACTTTGCCGTCGGCCAGCGTGACGCGCCGGTCCATGCGCGATGCCAGTTCGTGATTGTGGGTGGCGATCAGCGCCGCAAGGCCCGACTGCTTGACCAGCGCCGCCAGTGCCTCGAACACATAAGACGCGGTGACCGGGTCGAGATTGCCGGTCGGCTCGTCCGCCAGCAGCACCAGCGGCGCATTGGCAACCGCGCGGGCAATGGCGACGCGCTGCTGCTCGCCGCCGGAGAGTTCGGACGGCCGGTGCGACGCGCGCTTGCCGATCTGCATGTAATCGAGCAGCTGCGCCGCGCGCTCGGCCGCGTCCTTGCGGCTCAGCCCTTTGATGAGCTGCGGCATCATGATGTTTTCCAGCGCCGAGAATTCCGGCAGCAGGTGATGGAACTGGTAGACGAAGCCGACATCGTTGCGGCGGATCGCCGTGCGCTCGTCGTCGGAAAGCCGCCCGCAGGCACGGCCGGCCAGGATGACGTCACCGGCGTCGGGACGCTCCAGCAGGCCGGCGGTGTGCAGCAGCGTCGACTTGCCGGTGCCCGACGGCGCCACCAGCGCCACCATCTCACCGCGCTTCAGCGAGAAATCGGCGCCGTTCAGGATGGTGAGCTTGCGCGGCCCCTGGACATAGTGCCGCTCGACGCTCTTCAGCTCGATAATGACCTCGGCCACTACTCGTACCTCAAGGCTTCGACCGGATCGAGACGCGCGGCGCGCCATGCCGGAAACACCGTTGCCAGGAAGGACAGGCCGAGCGCCATCAGGACGACATAGGTGGTCTCGCGTGGATCCATCTTCGCCGGCAACTGGCTGAGGAAATAGAGTTCAGGATTGAACAGCACCTTGCCGGTCATCCATGAGAAGAACTGGCGGATAGATTCGATGTTGGTGCAGATCAGCACGCCGAGCAGCACACCGGCAAGCGTGCCGGTCACGCCGATCGCCGCACCCGTCATCAGGAAGATGCGCAGGATGGCGCCGCGCGAAGCCCCCATGGTGCGCAGGATGGCGATGTCGTGGCCCTTGTCCTTCACCAGCATGATCAGGCCGGAGATGATGTTCAGCGCCGCCACCAGCACGATCAGCGTCAGGATCATGAACATGACGTTGCGCTCGACCTGCAGCGCGGAGAAGAAGGTCTCGTTGCGCTGGCGCCAGTCGACCATGTCGATCGGCCGCTGCGCCGCCGCCTCCACCTTCGGTTTCAGCGCATCGACATCGTCGGGATTGTCGACATAGATCTCGATCGTCTGCGCCCGCCCGTCCATGTTGAAATAAAGCTGCGCTTCCGAGAACGGCATGTAGACGATGGACGTGTCATATTCGGACATGCCGACTTCGAAGATCGCCGCGATCTTGTAGCCCTTCATGCGCGGCGTGGTGCCGATCGGCGTCACGTCGCCGTCGGGCGAAATCAAGGTGATGGTATCGCCAAGCGTCAGGCCGAGATTCTCGGCCATGCGCTTGCCGATGGCAACGCCCTCGCCGGAGTCGAAATCGGCGATCGAGCCCTGTTTGATGTTGCCGGCAACGATGGCGATCTTGCTCAGATCCTCACCGCGGATGCCGCGCACCAGCGCTCCGGTTCCGCCGCCGACATTGCCTTGCGCAAGCACCTGGCCATCGATCAGCGGGATCGCGTATTTGACGCCTGCTACACCGTTGATGCGGCTGGCGACCTGCGCATAGTCCTCCAGCGGCGAATCGAGCGGCTGCACGATCAGGTGGCCGTTGACGCCGAGGATGCGCGTCAAAAGCTCCGCCCTGAAACCGTTCATCACCGCCATGACCACGATCAGCGTGGCGACGCCCAGCATGATGCCGAGGAACGAGATCGAGGCGATCACCGAGATCACCGTCTCCTTGCGCCGCGAACGCAGATAGCGCCAGGCAACCATGCGCTCGAAGATGGAAAAGGGTCCGGCGCCGACCGATCTTGCCGCCACCGCCTCGCTCATGCGGCGACACCGAAGCGCTTTTTCACGTCTGCGATCGGCAGCGTCTCGCGCTCGCCGGTCTTGCGATTCTTGATCTCGATCTCGCCGGCTGCGACACCGCGCGGCCCGACGATCACTTGCCAGGGAAGGCCGATCAGATCGGCGGTGGCGAACTTGCCGCCGGGCCGCTGATCGGTGTCGTCATAGAGCACGTCCTTGCCGGCGGCGACGAAAGCGGCATGCAGCTCGTCGCAGACGCGGTCGCACTCGGCGTCGCCCGCTTTCATGTTGATCAGCCCGATGTCGAACGGCGCCACCGCCTCCGGCCAGATGATGCCGTTGTCGTCATGGCTGGCTTCGATGATCGCAGCGACCAGCCGCGACGGACCGATGCCGTAGGAGCCTCCGGAGACGAAATGATCCTTGCCGTCGGGCCCGGTCACCTTGGCGCCCATGGGCTTCGAATATTTATCGCCGAAATGGAAGATGTGGCCGACCTCGATGCCGCGCGCCGAAACCTTGTCGCTCTCGCCGATCTTCTCCCACGCCGCCTCGTCATGCATCTCGTCGGTGGCCGCGTAGGGTGTCGTCCAAGTCTTGACGATATCGCCGATCTCGGCGGCATTGGCGAAGTCGGTCTTCTCTCCGGGCACATCGAGCGAAAGATAGTCGCGGTGGCAGTAGACCTGGCTCTCGCCGGTGTCGGCCAGGATGATGAATTCATGGCTGAGATCGCCGCCGATCGGCCCGGTATCGGCCCGCATCGGTATTGCCTGCAGCCCCATGCGCGTAAAAGTCCGGAGATAGGACACGAACATCCTGTTGTAGGCCGCCCTGGCGCCCTCGAAGTCGAGGTCGAAAGAATAGGCGTCCTTCATCAGGAATTCGCGCGAACGCATGACGCCGAAGCGCGGCCGCACTTCGTCGCGGAACTTCCACTGGATGTGGTAGAGATTGAGCGGCAGGTCCTTGTAGGATTTGACATAGGCGCGGACGATCTCGGTGACCACTTCCTCATTGGTCGGGCCGTAGAGCATGTCGCGGTCCTGCCGGTCCTTGATGCGCAGCATCTCCTTGCCGTAGTCGTCATAGCGGCCGCTTTCGCGCCACAGATCGGCCGACTGGATGGTCGGCATCAGGATTTCCAGCGCACCGGCGCGATTCTGCTCCTCACGGATGATGCGGCAGACCTTGTCCAGCACCCGCTTGCCGAGTGGCAGCCACGAGAAACTGCCCTGCCCCTGCTGGCGGATCATGCCGGCGCGCAGCATCAGCCGGTGCGAGACGATCTCGGCCTCGCGCGGGTTTTCTTTGAGGATAGGCAGGAAATAGCGCGACAAACGCATGGACTGGTCCGTGAGTGAGGAGGGTCGCGTCAGAATCGGCGCGACTTTGGCTTGCTTGACCCGGCTTCATAGCCATTTCAAGGCGGAATGGGAACCCGGACGCTTCGGCCCGAAAAGCGGCAATCGATTTTCAAAAAACACGGGATAGCCGGGATCAGAAGCGTCGCACCGTCCTTCGCCCGCCCAGAAGACCCACGGCGCCGCAAGGCCTCCCGGTCACCGCGCGCGTCTTGATGATCGTTCGCCAAGCAACGCCTGCCACACTATTGTGCAGTGCAGCACGAGAATGCCCGTTTCAAGGCAAAATTCTTCGTGACATTGTCATTCGCCTTAGGCTAATGTACCTCGATAACCGAGAGGGTAGAAAAAAATCTGCTCTCCTACGCGGTCAAAGTCTTGGGAGGATGCGATCTAGGCGCGGTTACTCGCTGCCGCCGGAAACCGGAAACAGATCGGACGCGTTTAAATTGCAAGGCCTCGTGCCTTGCATTTTTTTTGTGCAATCATCTGCTTAGCGCAATGCGTTGCCAAACCACCTTACCTAGCGTCAGCGCTCGTCCGGCCGCAAAACGGCACGGCATTCCTGTCTGGAACCAAGCTGTTCCGACGGATGAAAACGTCTTTGCCGGACAAATCTTCTTGGGCCGGGACCGGCTATTTGGCTGGGGTTTGGCTGAATTCCGGCACGATGTGCGGGATGTCGTTGAGGCTGTATCCCAGCCCATGCGTCAGGCCATAGAAAATGCCCATCAGGATCGCGGTGGCGATGGTGGTGCGGATCACGGCGCGCAGCATGTGAGGTCCGCGCGGCGCGCTCGGAACCGTGCCAAGCGTCACGTCACGATCGTCGTCCTGCGTCCTCACGCTGAACGGCAGCACAGCGAACAGCACCACCCACCAGGTCGCGAAAAACAGGGCGGTGAACGAAACCCAGCTCATGATTGCTCCAGTTCGATCAGCGTTCCGAAGAAATCCTTCGGATGCAGGAACAGCACCGGCTTGCCGTGCGCGCCGGTCTTCGGATTGCCGTCGCCCAGCACGCGGGCGCCGGCGGCCTTGAGCTGATCGCGCGCGGCCAGGATGTCATCGACCTCGTAGCAAAGATGGTGCATGCCGCCGGAAGGATTCTTCTCCAGGAAGGCGGCGATCGGCGACCCCTCGCCCAAGGGCTCCAGAAGTTCGATCTTGGTGTTGCCGACATTGACGAACACCACCGTCACCCCATGCTCCGGCAGCGCCTGCGGCGCCGTCACTTCCGCGCCGAGCGTGTTGCGATAGGCAGCGACGGCAGCAGCCAGATCCGGCACGGCAAGCGCGACATGGTTCAGTCGTCCGAGCATTGGCACTCCCAAGTAGGGAGTATGGGAATACGGGAGTAAGGGAAAAGACAGGTATGTCAGCTGTTTGCTCTTCCTACTCCCCTACTCCCCTACTCCCCTACTCCCCTACTCCCTTTCGTCACCTTGTGACGAATACAGTCACCAGCGGCTTCTTGCCCCAGGCTTCGTTGGCGGCGCCGCGCACGGCGCGCCGCACTGCTTCTTGCACCAGGTCGAGGTCTTTTCGGCGCTGACGGGGGATCGAGTCCACCGCGCCGATTGCCGCATCGATCATCAAGTCTTCCAGCGACTCGCCACGGCCATCGGCCTCGGCGACGCCGATGGCGACCAGGTCGGGGTCGCCGGCAAGCTCATATTTGTCGTCCAACACGACATTGACCGCCACGTGGCCGGCAAAGGACAGCTTGCGCCGGTCACGGATGCCCATCGCCTGATCGGTGCCGATCAGTCTGCCATCCTTGTAGATACGGCCGAACGGCACCTGATCCATGATGGTGGCTGGGCCGGGAGCAAGCCTGAGCATGTCGCCGTCGCGCACCTGCGCCACCTGGCCGATGCCCGATGTCGACATCAGCGAGCCCTGCGCCACCAGATGTGCCGCCTCGCCATGCACGGGAACGCCGATCTGCGGGCGCACCCATTCATACATCTTGCGCAATTCGCTGCGCCGCGGATGGCCGGAGACATGCACCAGTGCATCGCCGTCCTCTATGATCTTGACGCCGAGGTCGATGAGACGGTTCTTGATCTCGAGGATCGCCTTCTCGTTGCCGGGAATGGTACGCGAGGAAAACACCACCGTGTCGCCTGCCGTCAGTGACACCGACTTCATCTCTTCGCGCGACAGCTTGGCCAGTGCGGCCAGCGGCTCGCCCTGGCTGCCGGTGCAGATGATGACCAGGTTTTCGCGCGGGATGAAACCAAAATCCTCCTCGGCGATGAACTCCGGCAGACCGTCCATGTAGCCGAGTTCGCCGGCCACATCGATGACCCGCTTCAGCGAACGGCCAAGCACCAGACACTGGCGTCCGGCATCGCGCGCCGCTTTGGCGATCGAGACGATGCGTCCGACATTGGAGGAGAATGTGGTGACGGCGACACGGCCCTTGGCAGCCTGGATGACGCCTTTGAGGCCCTCGCCCACAGCCACTTCCGAAGGCGACTCACCTTCGCGCAGCGCATTGGTCGAATCGCAGATCAGCGCCAGAACGCCCTTGTCGCCATAGGCCCGGAAACGCGCCTCGTCGGTCTTCGGCCCAATCGTCGGCTCCGGATCGATCTTCCAGTCACCGGTATGGATGACGGTGCCGGCCGGCGAGGTAATCGCCAGCGACATCGGCTCGGGAATCGAGTGCGCGACCGGAATGGCTTCGATCTCGAACGGGCCGACGGTGAATTTCTCGCCCGCCCGATAGATCGTGACCGGTATTTTCGGCGCGCCCTGCTCGCCTTGCCGCTTGGCTTCCAGCAGGCCGGCGCTGAACGGCGTCATCCAGACCGGCGCCTTCAGCTTCGGCCATGTGTCGAGCAGCGCGCCGTAATGGTCTTCATGCGCGTGCGTGATGATGATGCCGCGCAGATTGGCGAGGTTCTCCTCGATGAAGCGCGTGTCGGGCAGCACCAGGTCGACGCCCGGCAGGCTGGCATCGGGGAAGGTCACCCCGACATCGATGACGATCCATTCGCGCGCATTGGGCGGCCCGTAGCCGTAAAGAGCGAAGTTCATGCCGATCTCGCCGACGCCGCCGAGCGGCACGAAGACGAGTTCGGCGGTTTCCGCTTTCGCCATGATTTTTCCCTTCCTGGCCCTCAGGCCAAGCCCAAAAAGCAATTCCGGGAAAAGTGTGTAACGGTTTTCCCACCGGAGTTGCGCAAAAACAAACAGTTAGAACGGTGCATAAACGGCCCTATGCCCTGGCCGAAGCGACCGCGCCGAAATGCACGTCGCCGGCGGCGATCGTCCGAACCGAACCTTCATCGTCGCGGATCACGAAACGGCAGTCCTCGTCAATGGTCTCAAACACCCCACGCACCACATTACCGTCAATTCTGACAGCAACCTCGCTGCCAAGCCCCGCAGCACGATCAAGCCACCGACGCCTGACGGCGGCAAGTCCGCGCCCCTCATCCCACAACCGGGCATTCTCGCTCCAGGCATCCGACAGCGCCAGGAACAGTGTTTCCGCATCGCATGCCGCGCCCAGCGCGCTGAGTGATGTTGCGGGATAGGGCAAATCCTCGGGGTATGCCACCACATTGACGCCGATTCCGACCGCCACCGCGAAACGGCCGCCTTCCAGGATTGCCGATTCCAGCAGGATGCCGGCCAGCTTGGCGCCGGAGGCAAGCACGTCGTTCGGCCATTTCAGTTCGAAACGGTTTTTCCCTTCGCTGCCACCGTCGAGGCCGATGGCTATCCGGCCTTTCGGCACCACGGCGTCGAGCGCATCGGCCAGCGCCAGTCCGGCGACGAAGCCCAGCGTCGCGGCAAGGCGAAGCTCTGCCTTGGTGATGACCAGTAGCGTCGCCGCGAGGTTGCCTTCTGGCGTCGCCCAGACGCGGCCGCGCCGGCCACGCCCACTTTCCTGTTTCTTGGAAACGACCCACAATTTGCCGGGGTCGCCTGCCCTTGCGTGGTCCAGTGCCAGCGCATTGGTGGAGCCTACGCTCTCATGCGCCTCGAGCCGGAACCCATCCGACGCCGAGGTTGGAGCCAGCCGAAATGCCATGCCGACTAGAAAAACGTCTTGGCGGCGGCTTCGGCATAGGTGCCGATCGGCCCGCCGATCAGCACGTAGAACAGCACGAAGGCGCCGGAGACGCCGAGCACGACACGCAATTCCGTCGCCATCGGCACGAAGCCGCCGACCGGTTCGTCGAACCACATGATCTTGATGATGCGCAAATAGTAATAGGCGCCCACCACCGAGGCCAGCACGCCGATGATCGCCAACGCATAGAGATTGGCGTTGATGGCGGCGAGGAAGACGTACCATTTCCCCCAGAAGCCGGCGAGCGGCGGGATGCCGGCCAGCGAGAACATCAGGATGGTCAGGATCGTCGCCATGATCGGATTGGTCGACGACAGGCCGGCCAGCTCGCTGATCTGCTCGACATTGCCTTCCTTGCGCCGCATGGCGAGGATGAAGGCGAAGGTGCCGAGCGTCATCACCAGATAGATCAGCATGTAGATGGCAACGCCGCGCACGCCGGCCTGGCTGTTGGCGGCAAGGCCGACCAGCGCATAGCCCATATGGCCGATCGAGGAATAGGCCATCAGCCGTTTGATGTTGGTCTGGCCGATGGCGGCGAAAGCACCAAGCGCCATCGAGGCGATCGAGATGAAGACGATGATCTGCTGCCAGTCGGAGGCGATCGGCTTGAACGCACCCATGGTGACGCGCACCATCAGCGCCATCGCCGCCATCTTCGGTGCTGCCGCCAAAAAGGCCGTCACCGGTGTCGGCGCGCCCTCATAGACATCTGGCGTCCACATGTGGAACGGCACCGCCGAGATCTTGAAGGCAAGGCCGGCCAGCACGAAGACGAGGCCGAAAACGAGACCGAGCTGGCGCTCGCCGCTGCCGAGCGCAGAAGCGATCTCCTGGAAGCCGGTGTTGCCGGTGTAGCCGTAGACCAGGCTGATGCCATAGAGCAGCATGCCCGACGACAGCGCGCCGAGGACGAAATATTTGAGGCCAGCCTCAGTCGAACGCAGATTGTCGCGGTTGATCGCGCACAGCACGTAGATCGCCAGCGACTGCAGCTCGAGGCCGAGATAGAGGCCGATCATGCCATTGGCGGAGATCATCAGCATCATGCCGAGCGTGCAGAGCAGGATCAGCACCGGATATTCGAACTTGTCGAAGCGTTCAGCCTTGGCGAAGCGCATCGACATCACCAGCGTCACCGCCGAACCGATCAGCGCCAGCACCTTCATGAAGCGGCCGAAGGAATCCTGGATGAAGGCATTGCCGTAAGCGCTGCCCTGCCCGGTCCGGAAGATCAGCCAGGCGCCCGCGATCGCCAGAACGGCAACCGCAAGGCCGGTTACCGTGTTGGCCGTGTTGGCGCGCGAATAGGCTCCGACCATCAGCAGCGCCAGCGCGCCGACGGCAAGGATCAGCTCTGGCGTCGAGAGCGACAGGCTGGAGAGAAGGTCCGGCGTCATGGTTCGCAAAACCTCTGGTCAGTTCGCCGCCGCGGTCTGCGCGGCGCCGATGGATGCAGTGACATTGGTGACGAGCGACTTGACCGATTCGGCCGTCGCGTCGAAGACCGGGGCGGGATAGACGCCGAAGAAGATGACCAGCACGACCAGCGGGTAGATGATCACCTTCTCGCGCGGCGACAGATCGAGCAGGCCCTTCAGGCTCTCCTTGGTCAGTGCGCCGAAGATCACCCGGCGGTAGAGCCAGAGCGCGTAGGCGGCCGACAGGATGACGCCGGTGGCGGCGAAGAACGCCACCCAGGTGTTGACCCGGAACACGCCCAGCATGGTCAGGAACTCGCCGACGAAGCCGCTGGTACCGGGCAGGCCGACATTGGCCATGGTGAAGATCAGGAACACCGTGGCGTATTTCGGCATGTTGTTGACCAGGCCGCCATAGGCGGCGATCTCACGTGTGTGCATGCGGTCGTAGATGACGCCGACGCACAGGAACAGCGCGCCGGAGACGAGGCCGTGGCTGAGCATCTGGAAAATCGCGCCCTGCACGCCTTCCTGGTTCATGGCGAAGATGCCCATGGTGACGAAGCCCATATGAGCAACCGACGAATAGGCGATCAGCTTCTTCATGTCTTCCTGCATCAGCGCCACCAGCGAGGTGTAGATGATGGCGACGACGGACAGCGCGAAGACCAGCGGCGCGAACATTTCCGACGCCAGCGGGAACATCGGCAAGGAGAATCGCAGGAAGCCATACCCCCCCATCTTCAACAGGATGCCGGCCAGGATGACGGAGCCCGCCGTCGGCGCCTCGACGTGCGCATCGGGCAGCCAGGTGTGCACCGGCCACATTGGCATCTTCACCGCGAAGGAGGCGAAGAAGGCAAGCCATAGCCAGGTCTGCATGTTGGCCGGGAAGTTGTGGGTCAGCAGCGTCGGGATGTCGGTTGTGCCGGACTGGAAGAACATCGCCATGATGGCGAGCAGCATCAGCACCGAGCCGGCGAGCGTGTAGAGGAAGAACTTGAACGAGGCGTAGACGCGCCGCTTGCCGCCCCAGACGCCGATGATGATGAACATCGGGATCAGGCCGGCTTCGAAGAAGACGTAGAACAGCACGATGTCCAGCGCGCAGAACACGCCGATCATCAGCGTTTCGAGCAGCAGGAAGGCAATCATGTAGGCCTTCACGCGCTTCTCGATCGATTCCCACGACGCCAGGATGCACAGCGGCATCAGGAACGTCGTCAGGATGACGAACAGCATCGAGATGCCGTCGACGCCCATATGGTAGGAAATGCCGGAGTCGAGCCACGCGACCTTCTCGACGAACTGGAAGCCGGACTGCGAATTGTCGAATCCGGTCCAGATGAACAGCGAGATGATGAACGTGAACGTCGTCGTCAACAGCGCGATGGAGCGGATGTTGCGGCGTGCATTTTCGCTGTCGTCATTGATGAACAGGATAAGCAGCACACCAACCAGCGGCAGGAAGGTGACCAGCGAGAGGATTGGCCAGGCGGTCATCAGAGCATCATCCAGGTGACGAGTGCGGCAACGCCGATCAGCATGGCGAAGGCGTAGTGGTAGAGATAGCCGGTCTGCAGCTTGACGACGCGGTCGGTGACATCGACGACGCGCGCCGAAATGCCATCCGGGCCGAGGCCGTCGATGATGGTGCCGTCGCCGGTCTTCCACAGGAAATGGCCGAGGCGCTTGGCGGGCCGCACGAACAGGAAGTCGTAGAGCTCGTCGAAATACCACTTGTTGAGCAGGAAGGCGTACAGCCCGCGATGCTGCGCGGCGAGGTTGACCGGCATTTCCGGCGAGCGGATGTAGAATTTCCAGGCCAGCGCGAAGCCGATCAGCATGGCGATGAAGGGCGACAGTTCGACCCACAGCGGCAATTCGTGGATGTCGTGCAGGATGTGGTTGTCAGGCAGCGTGAACAGCGATGCCTTCCAGAACTCGGCATAGCCCTCGCCGATGAAGGCGCGGTGGAAGATGATGCCGGCAAACAGTGCGCCAGCGGCCAGGATGAACAGCGGCACCAGCATCACAGGCGGCGATTCATGGACGTGGTGCATCACTTCATGGCTCGCCCGCGGCTTGCCGTGGAAGGTCATGAAGATCAGCCGCCAGGAGTAGAAGGAGGTGAAGCAAGCGGCGACGACCAGAGCCACGAAGGCCATGCCGGCAACCGAATTGTGGCCGGCAAAGGCGCTCTCGATGATGGCGTCCTTGGAGAAGAAGCCGGCGGTGCCGATGACCGTCACCGGAATGCCGACGCCGGTCAGCGCCAGCGTGCCGATCACCATCATCCAGTAGGTGGTCGGGATCAGTTTCCTGAGGCCGCCCATCTTGCGCATGTCCTGCTCGTCGGACACGGCATGGATGACCGAGCCCGAGCCGAGGAACAGCAGCGCCTTGAAGAAGGCATGCGTGAACAGGTGGAAGATCGCCGCGCCATAGGCGCCGACGCCGAGCGCCACGAACATGTAGCCGAGCTGCGAGCAGGTCGAGTAGGCGATGACGCGCTTGATGTCGTTCTGGACGAGACCGACGGTGGCCGCGAAGAAGGCCGTGAAGGCACCGATGAAGGTCACGACAGTCAGCGCCGAATGCGAGAGTTCGAACAGCGGCGACAGCCGTGCCAGCATGAACACGCCGGCCGTCACCATGGTGGCGGCATGGATCAGCGCGGAAACCGGTGTCGGGCCTTCCATGGCATCCGGCAGCCAGGTGTGCAGCGGCACTTGCGCCGACTTGCCCATGGCGCCCATGAACAGCAGCAGGCAGACGATCGTCATGGCCGCCTGCTTGTCCAGCGCATAGCCGAGGAAGGTCAGCACGGCGGCGCCGTGCGGGGCGCCTTCGGCCGGAATGAACGTTGCCGCATTGGCGAAGATCGTGCCCAGATTGACCGAGCCGAACAGCACGAACACGCCGAAGATGCCGAGTGCGAAGCCGAAATCGCCGACGCGGTTGACGACAAAGGCCTTGATTGCCGCGGCATTGGCCGACGGCTTCTTGTACCAGAAGCCGATCAGCAGGTAGGACGCCAGCCCCACGCCTTCCCAGCCAAAGAACATCTGCACGAGGTTGTCCGCCGTCACCAGCATCAGCATGGCGAAGGTGAACAGCGACAGATAGGTGAAGAAGCGCGGCCGGTTCGGATCGTGGTGCATGTAGCCGATCGAATAGATGTGGACCAGCGCCGAGACGGTGTTGACCACCACCAGCATGACCACCGTCAGCGTGTCGATCCGCAGTGCCCAGGACGCTTCCAGTCCGCCCGACTGTATCCAGCGCAGCACCGGCACGGTGAACACCTCGCCATGGCCGAAACCGACGGTGAAGAAAGCGACCCACGACAGCACGGCCGCGATCACCAGGAAACCGGAGGTGATGTATTCGGACGCCTTGGCGCCGAGCGACGTGCCGAACAGGCCGACGATCAGGAAGCCGAGCAGGGGAAGGAAGACGATGGCCTGATACATGGTGGTTCCGTCAACCCTTCATCATGTTCACGTCTTCGACCGCGATCGAGCCGCGGTTGCGGAAGAAGACGACGAGAATGGCAAGTCCGATGGCGGCCTCGGCCGCAGCTACCGTCAGCACGAACAGCGCGAACACCTGGCCGACCAGATCGCCCAGTGCCGCCGAAAAGGCGACGAAATTGATGTTGACCGCCAGCAGGATCAGTTCAACCGACATCAGGATGACGATGACGTTCTTGCGGTTCAGGAAGATGCCGAACACGCCGAGCGTGAACAGAACAGCCGATACGGTCAGATAATGTGCGATGCCGACAACCATCTCAGAGTCCCTCGCCTGTCTTGACCTTGCGGATTTCCATGCCGGTCGCCGGCGTGCGGCCGACCTGGGCCGCGATCGACTGCCGCTTGACGCCTGGCTTATGGCGCAGCGTCAGCACGATGGCGCCAATCATGGCGACCAGCAGGATGAGGCCCGAAATCTGGAAGTAGTAGAGGTAGTCGGTATACAGGATGTCGCCGAGCGCGGCGGTGTTGGTCCGCGTGGCGAGATCCGGAATGGGCTTGGAGACCGTCGAAGCGAGCTGCGGCGCGAAAGTGTAGCCGCCGAGAACGACGATCAGCTCCGCCGCCAGGATCAGCCCGACCAGCGCGCCGATCGGCGCATATTGCAGGGCGCCTTCCTTCATCTCGGCGAAATCGACGTCGAGCATCATGACGACGAACAGAAACAGCACCATCACCGCGCCGACATAGACGACGAGCAGGATCATCGCCAGGAACTCGGCCCCGGTCAGCATGAACAGGCCGGCGGCGTTGAAAAAGGTCAGGATCAGGAACAGCACCGAATGCACGGGGTTGCGCGACGAAATGACCATGAACGCCGACGCCACCGCGACAAAGGCGAAGAGGTAGAAAAAGGCCGCCTCTAGTCCACTCAACATTGGGGATCCCCCGGGTTCCTGTACGAACAGGACGCTCGTCCTGTTTGTTGTCTCTGGCCTGGTTCCGCCTCCGGTTCCAAAGCCGCGTTGTCCTAGCCCATGTTCCGATCGGGTTGAAAGGCCCGATCGAAAGAAACATGGGCCACTCTGTATTCCGGAGCATGATCTGGTCCGAAAAAGTCCGCAACTTTTCGGGATCATCCTCTGGACGAGGCCCCTGCCCCGTCCATGCGTCAAATATCAGCGGTAGGGCGAGTCCAGCGAGATGTTGCGCGCCAGTTCGCGCTCCCACCGGTCGCCATTCGCCAACAGCTTGTCCTTGTCGTAGTAGAGTTCCTCGCGCGTCTCCGTCGCGAATTCGAAATTCGGCCCCTCGACGATGGCGTCGACCGGGCAGGCTTCCTGGCAGAAGCCGCAATAAATGCACTTCACCATGTCGATGTCGTAGCGAACCGTGCGGCGCGTGCCGTCATTGCGGCGCGGGCCGGCCTCGATGGTGATGGCCTGCGCCGGGCAGATCGCCTCGCACAATTTGCAGGCGATGCAGCGTTCCTCGCCATTGGGATAGCGGCGCAGCGCATGCTCGCCGCGGAAGCGCGGACTGGTCGGCCCCTTCTCGTGCGGATAATTGATCGTCTCTTTCGGCGCGAAGAACTGGCGCATCGACAGGAAGAAAGCGCTGACGAAATCCTGCAGCAGCAGCGATTTGGCGGCTTGGGAAAGAGCGGACATCACGCAAACCCCGTGATCTTGAGGAAGGCCGCGGTGGCGACCACCATGAACAGCGAGATCGGCAGGAACACTTTCCAGCCAAGCCGCATCAATTGGTCGTAGCGGTAGCGCGGCACGAAGGCTTTCACCATGGAGATGCCGAAGAACACGAAGCAGACTTTCAGCACGAACCAGATGACGCCCGGCACCCAGGTGAACGGCGCGAAGTCGAACGGAGGCAGCCAGCCGCCGAGGAACAGGATGGTGGCCAGCGCGCACATCAGCACGATGGCTACATACTCGCCGAGGAAGAACAGCAGGAACGGCGTCGACGAATATTCGACCATGTGGCCGGCGACCAGTTCCGATTCGGCTTCCACCAGATCGAAGGGCGGGCGGTTCGTCTCGGCCAGCGCCGAGATGAAGAAGATGATGAACATCGGGAACAGCGCCAGCCAGTTCCAGTCGAGGAACGTATTGGGCAGGCCAAGCCGCGTACCAATTCCATCATGCTGCGACAGCACGATGTCGGACAGGTTGAGCGAGCCGGCGGTGAGCAGAACAGTGACGATGACGAAGCCGATCGAGACTTCGTAGGACACCATTTGTGCCGCCGAACGCAGCGCGCCGAGGAACGGATATTTCGAGTTGGAGGCCCAGCCGCCCATGATCACGCCGTAGACCTCGAGCGAGGAGATGGCGAAGACATAGAGGATGCCGACATTGACGTTGGCGATCGCCCAGCCCTGATTGACCGGGATGACCGCCCAGGCCGAGATCGCCAGCACGGCCGAGACCAGCGGCGCCAGCAGGAACACGCCCTTGTTGGCGCCGGACGGGATGACCGGCTCCTTGAAGACGAATTTCAGCAGATCGGCGAAGGCTTGCAGCGTGCCCCAGGGGCCGACGACGTTCGGGCCACGGCGCAGTTGCACCGCCGCCCAGATCTTGCGGTCGGCATAGAGGATATAGGCGACGAAAATCAGCAGGATAACGATCAGCACGACCGATTTCAGCAGAATGATCAGCGCCGGCAGCACGTAGAAGGAGAAGAAAGTGTCCATGCTTATTCCGCCGCCTGCTTGAAGCCGCTCTTGGCCAGTGCCGAGCATTCCGCCATCACGGCCGATGCCCGCGCGATCGGGTTGGTCAGGTAGAAATCCGTCACCGGCGACGTAAAGGTGCCCTTGTTCAGCCGCCCGCCGAGCTTCGCCACCCCAGCGATGTCCTCGGCATTGCCGGCCGCGACCTGGTCGATACGGGCCAGATGCGGGTATTCGCCATAGAGCTTGGCGCGCAGTTGCGGCAGCGAATCGAACGGCAGTTTCTTGCCCAGCACATCCGACAGTGCCCGCAGGATCGCCCAGTCCTCGCGAGCCTCGCCCGGCGCGAAGCCGGCGCGGTTGGTCTGCTGCACACGCCCTTCGGTGTTGACATAGGTGGCCGACTTTTCCGTGTAGGCGGCCGCCGGCAGGATGACATTGGCGCGGTGCGCGCCCTGATCGCCATGCGTGCCGATATAGACGACGAAGGCGCCGCCGGTCTTGGCCATGTCGATCTCGTCGGCGCCGAGCAGGAACAGGAGCTCCATTTCGCCCAGCATGCCGGCAACGTTTCTGCCGCCCTCGCCCGGCACGAAGCCGAGATCGAGACCGCCGACGCGCCCGGCCGCATTGTGCAGCACGGCAAAGCCGTTCCAATCCGCGCGGGCAGCGTTGACGGCGGCGGCGAGCTTGGCCGCCTGACCGAGCACGGCCGCGCCATCGGCGCGCGCCAGCGCGCCCTGGCCGACGATGATCAGCGGATGCGTCGCCTTCTTCAGCACCTGGAAGAACTTGCCATTGCCGTCAGCCAAATCCTTCAGCGAATCCGGTCCGGCGCCCAGCTGTTCGTAGTCGTAGCGTGTGTCGCCGACATCGCCGATGACGCCAACCGGCAGATTGCCGGTCCGCCAGCGCTTGCGGATACGGGCGTTGAGCACCGAGGCTTCATAGCGCGGGTTGGCGCCGATGATCAGCACCGCATCGGCCTGCTCGATGCCTTCGATGGTCGGGTTGAAGATGTAGCTCGCACGGCCGAGCGCCGGGTCGAGTGCGGCGCCATCCTGGCGGCAATCCGTATTCTTCGAGCCGAGCGAAGCCATCAGCAGCTTGAGCGCATAGGTTTCCTCGACGGCGGCGAGATCGCCCGCGATAGCGCCGATCTTTTCGGGCGCCGTCTTCGACACCGCGTCCTTGATCGCGGCGAAGGCCTCGGCCCAGCTGGTGGCAACCAGCCTGCCGTCCTTGCGCACATAGGGGCGGTCGAGACGCTGCGTGCGCAGGCCGTCCCAGATGAAGCGGGTCTTGTCGGAGATCCACTCCTCGTTCACCGCCTCGTTGACGCGCGGCAGGATCCGCATCACTTCGCGGCCCCGGCTATCGACGCGGATCGCCGAGCCGACCGCATCCATCACGTCGATGGATTCGGTCTTGGTCAGCTCCCACGGCCGCGCCTGGAAGGCGAATGGCTTCGAGGTCAGCGCGCCGACCGGGCAAAGGTCGATGACATTGCCCTGCAGCTCCGACGTCATCGCCTGTTCGAGATAGGTGGTGATCTCGGCATCCTCACCACGGCCGATCAGGCCCAGTTCGGAAATGCCGGCGACTTCGGTGGTGAAGCGGACGCAGCGCGTGCAGTGGATGCAGCGGTTCATCACCGTCTTCACCAACGGTCCGATGTATTTGTCTTCGACCGCGCGCTTGTTCTCGTGATAGCGCGAGGAATCGACGCCGAACGCCATCGCCTGGTCCTGCAGGTCGCATTCGCCGCCCTGATCGCAGATCGGGCAATCCAGCGGATGGTTGATCAGCAGGAACTCCATCACGCCTTCCCTGGCCTTCTTGACCATCGGCGTGTTGGTGAAGATTTCCGGCGCCTCGCCATTCGGCCCGGGACGCAGATCGCGCACGTTCATGGCGCAGGAGGCCTGGGGCTTGGGCGGCCCGCCCTTCACCTCGATCAGGCACATGCGGCAATTGCCGGCGATCGACAGCCGCTCATGGAAGCAGAAGCGCGGCACTTCCGCGCCAGCGTCTTCAGCCGCCTGCAGCAGCGTGTAGTGGTCGGGTACAGTGATCTCTTTCCCGTCGACCTTGAGCTTTGCCATTCGCCTCAAACCCCTGCGGAGTTCCCGCAATCTCTTTTTCCGGACGCGGTCGAGACCACGTCGGGCACTTCATTCACTTCTTGACGGCGAGCGCCGCCGCTTGGGCTGTCCAATCGTCGCGGCCGATGCGGCCGCCGAGCGACAGATAGTCCTCGACCCAGGCAACCTCTTGCGGCGTCCATGCCGCGATCTGGGCATACGTCCAGATGCCGAGGCCGTTGAGAACCTTTTCCAGCTTCGGCCCGATGCCCGAGATGGCCTTGAGATCCGCCGGTTTGGCCGGCTTCTCCATGGCGTTGGGCTGCCTGAAATCCTCGGGCATCAGCGCATCGCCGGCGCCGCCCGCAGCCGGAGCGGCATTCGCGGCCGGCACGGCAGTGGCGGCTTCCTTGGCGGCAATATCGGTGACCTCCCTGGCGAAGGACTGCGCCTCGGCGATCATGGTTTTCGCCGTCGCCCGCGCCTTGGTGGAGGAAGAGTTCGGATCGTCGAACTGCGCGACGCGCGCCTCGAAATCATCGACGATCGGCTGCAGCAGCCGTTGCGAGGCCTCAGTCGCTCCCGAAAGCGCGCCCAGCCAGACGCCGAAAGCGTGGTTGGCGAGCCCGAGGCCAAGCGCCGACATCGCCGCCGCACCCGCCACGGGATGCACGAAAAGGTTGACGGCGCTGGCCATCTCCTTCGGCATCATCCTGGTCAAGTCCTGGTTCATCTTCTCGATCTGGTCCAAATTGGGCATCAGCGGGTTCGAATACGGCGCCATAGAGTTCTCCTGGTCGTTTCTTCGTTCGCCCCGCCCTTCGCTGCGGACTTTCATCCGCATAAAACGTTATTCTATTCCGCCGCCACCATCACAGGCTCCGCCCGGTGCGCATTGCGCGAAAACTCGTCGATGCGCCGCTCCACCTCGCCGCGGAAATGCCGCATCAGGCCCTGGATCGGCCATGCCGCCGCGTCGCCCAGCGCGCAGATCGTATGCCCTTCGATCTGCTTGGTGACGTCGAGCAGCATATCGATCTCGCGCTTCTGCGCCTCGCCGCGCACCAGCCGTTCCATCACCCGCCACATCCAGCCGGTGCCTTCGCGGCATGGCGTGCACTGGCCGCAGCTCTCGTGCTTGTAGAAGTAGGAAAGCCGCGCAATCGCCTTCACGACATCGGTCGACTTGTCCATGACGATGACAGCCGCGGTCCCAAGGCCGGATTTGAGGTCGCGCAAGGCGTCGAAATCCATCGGCGCGTCGATGATCTGCTCGGCAGGCACCAGCGGCACCGAGGCGCCGCCCGGTATGACCGCCAAAAGATTGTCCCAGCCGCCGCGAATGCCGCCGCAATGCGTCTCGATGAGCTCGCGGAACGGGATCGACATCGCCTCCTCGACCGTGCACGGATTGTTGACGTGGCCGGAGATGCAAAACAGCTTGGTGCCGACATTGTTGGGCCGGCCGAAGGACGAGAACCAGGCCGCACCGCGGCGCAGGATGGTCGGCGCAACCGCGATCGATTCGACATTGTTGACCGTGGTCGGGCAGCCATAGAGACCGACATTGGCCGGGAATGGCGGCTTCAGCCGGGGCTGGCCCTTCTTGCCTTCCAGGCTTTCGAGGAGCGCTGTCTCCTCGCCGCAGATATAGGCGCCGGCGCCGTGGTGCATGTAGATGTCGAAATCGTAACCGGACGTGTTGTTCTTGCCGATCAGTTTGGCCTCGTAGGCTTCCTCGATCGCGCGCTGCAGCGCCTCGCGCTCGCGGATGAACTCGCCGCGCACATAGATGTAGGCGGCAATCGCGCCCATGGCGAAACCGGCAAGCAGCGCGCCCTCGACCAGCGTGTGCGGGTCGTTGCGCAGGATGTCGCGGTCCTTGCAAGTGCCGGGCTCGGATTCGTCGGCATTGATGACCAGATAGCTCGGCCGGCCGTCGCTCTGCTTGGGCATGAACGACCATTTGAGCCCGGTCGGGAAGCCTGCGCCGCCGCGACCGCGCAGGCCCGACGCCTTCATCTCGTTGACGATCCACTCGCGCCCCTTGGCAACGATGCCGGGCGTGTTGTCCCAGGCGCCGCGCGCCATCGCGCCGGCCAGCGACTTGTCGAACAGGCCGTAGATATTGGTGAAGATGCGGTCTTTATCCCCGAGCATTTTTCGTCCCTCAGACCGGCTTCTTGCCGAAGACGCGGATGTATTCGGCCACGCCACCCTTGGCGAGCGCCTTGGCCTGCTTGACCCAGTCGTCGCGATCGATGCGGCCCTGGAAAGAGAGATAGCCATCCACCCACTCGCGTTCGGCCTTCTTCCACGACGCGACCTGCGCGAAGGTAAAAATGCCCAGCGTATGCAGGATGCCCTCGATCTTGGGGCCGACGCCGGAGATCAGCTTCAGGTCATCGACCTGTACCGGTTTATCGATGCCGGCCGGACGGTTCTTGTCCTCGAGCGACGGTTTGGCCGGCTTGGCTGCCGGTACCTTGACCTCCGGCGCCTTGAAGGCGGATGCCGGCTCGGCCTTGGTTATTGGACCGTTGCGCTGCTTGGAAACCTGCTCGACCTTGGAGTCTGCCTTGTTGGCATTGGCGGCCGAATGCAGTGGGGCGGCAACGCTCGCCGCCTTTTCAACCGTCGGCGCGACCTTGGTTTTTGAAGGCGTCTTCAATGCCGGGCTGGTTTCAGGGGCGTCGGTCTTCGGCTTGCTGGTGTTGGACGGCGCGACAGGGGCCGCAGCCGGTGCCGGCACGGGCCCTGCGATGATCGCGTCGGGCGCCGCCCTGGCAGCCCTGGCCGCTTCCCTGGCTTCCCTTTCACGGGTCGACTTGAGGATCGCCTTTTCGCTCTTCAGCGTGGTGAGGCCGGAGGCCGGCTCCGAGCCGGTACGGCCGTTCTGCGGCCCCGGTTCCACCGAAGCACCCTTGCCGGCGTCATAGAGATCGATGATTTCAGCCAGGCGTTCCGGCGTCAGATCCTCGAACGTGTCCTTGAAGATCATGACCATCGGCGCGTTGACGCAGGCGCCAAGGCATTCGACCTCTTCCCAGGACAAGGTGCCTTTGTCGTTGGCGTGGAACTGGTCGTGATGGATCCTGGAGCGGCAGACATCCATCAGCGCTTCCGAACCGCGCAGCATGCAGGGCGTGGTGCCGCAGACCTGGATATGCGCACGCGTGCCGACCGGATTCAGCTGGTACTGCGTGTAGAAGGTCGCGACCTCGAGCCCGCGGATACGCGGCATGCCGAGCATGTCGGAGATCGTCTCGATCGCCGCCTTCGTCACCCAGCCTTCCTGCTCCTGCGCTATCATCAGCAAGGGAATGATGGCCGACTGTTCGCGACCCTTCGGATATTTCTTGATCCATTGCTTCGCCGCGGCCGCATTCGCCCGGTTGAAGGCGAAGGAGGCTGGCTGGACGCTGGCTTCTGCGAGACGGCGGACTGACATTTAGCGATCGACCTCACCAAACACGATGTCGAGGGAACCGAGAACGGCGGTGACGTCGGCCAGCATGTGGCCGCGGCAGAGGAAATCCATCGCCTGCAGATGCGCGAAACCCGGCGCGCGCAGCTTGCAGCGGTAGGGCTTGTTGGAGCCGTCGGAAACCAGATAGACGCCGAATTCGCCCTTCGGCGCTTCGACGGCGGCATAGACCTCGCCGGCGGGTACGCGATAACCCTCGGTGTAGAGCTTGAAGTGATGGATCAGCGCTTCCATCGAGCGCTTCATCGCCTGGCGCTTGGGCGGCACCACCTTGCCGTCGAGGTTCGACACCGGGCCGGTGCTTTCCTTGCCGAGCAGGAGATCGACGCACTGGCGCATGATCTTCGCCGACTGGCGCATTTCTTCCATGCGCACGAGGTAGCGGTCAAAGCAGTCGCCGTTCTTGCCGATCGGAATGTCGAAATCCATTTCCGAATAGCATTCATAGGGTTGCGACTTGCGCAGGTCCCAGGGTGCACCCGAGCCGCGCACCATCACACCCGAAAAACCCCAGGCCCAGGCATCGGCCAGCGAGACGATGCCGATATCGACATTGCGCTGCTTGAAGATGCGGTTGCCGGTCAGCAGCTGATCGAGGTCGTCGATCGACTTCAGGAACGGGTCGATCCACTTGCCGATGTCCTCGACCAGCTTCTGCGGCAGGTCCTGATGGACGCCGCCGGGACGGAAATAGGCGGCATGCATGCGCGAACCGGAGGCGCGCTCATAGAACACCATCAGCTTTTCGCGCTCGACGAAGCCCCACAGCGGCGGCGTCAGCGCGCCGACGTCCATAGCCTGCGTCGTCACATTGAGGATGTGCGACATGATGCGGCCGATTTCGCAATAGAGCACGCGGATCAGCTGCCCGCGCTTCGGCACTTCGATGCCGAGCAGGCGCTCGGCGGCGAGCGCGAAGGCGTGCTCTTGGTTCATCGGCGCGCAATAGTCGAGCCGATCGAGATAAGGGATCGCCTGCAAATAGGTTTTGGCTTCGATCAGCTTTTCGGTACCGCGATGCAAGAGCCCGATATGCGGATCGACGCGATCGACGACTTCGCCGTCCAGCTCCAGCACAAGGCGCAAAACGCCGTGCGCCGCAGGGTGTTGCGGGCCGAAATTGATGTTGAAGTTGCGGACCGAGGTTTCAGCCATTTACTGCTTTGCCTTCTCGTCACCCGGCAGCACGTAATCCGTACCTTCCCACGGGGACAAAAAATCGAAATTGCGGAATTCCTGCTTGAGCTCGACCGGCTCATAGATGACGCGCTTGGCCTCGTCGTCGTAACGCACCTCGACGAATCCGGTCAGCGGGAAATCCTTGCGCAGCGGATGGCCTTCGAAACCGTAGTCGGTCAGCAGGCGGCGCAGATCCGGGTGGCCGGAGAACAGCACGCCGTAGAGATCGTAGGTCTCGCGCTCGAACCAGTCGGCACCGGGAAACACGCCGGTGATCGACGGCACCATCGTCTCCTCGTCGGCCAGAACCTTGACGCGGACGCGCACATTCTGCTTCGGCGACAGGAGATGATAGACGACGTCGAAGCGCTTGGCCCGCGACGGATAGTCGGCGCCGCATACATCGATGATCGAGATGAACTGGCAGCGCGCATCGTCGCGCAGGAAGGTCATGACCTCGACCAGGTCGCGCGGCTCTACATGAACGGTAAGCTCGCCATAGGCAATCGCCGCTTCGTTCACGCGGCCGATCAGCTTCTCGCCGAGATAGGTCGACAGTTCGCTCAGGGATGCGGTCATGGATTTACCGTTCGATCGTGCCGGTGCGGCGGATCTTCTTCTGCAGCAGAAGAATGCCGTAGAGCAGCGCTTCGGCGCTCGGCGGACAGCCGGGCACATAGATGTCGACCGGCACGATGCGGTCGCAGCCGCGCACCACCGAATAGGAATAGTGGTAGTAGCCACCGCCATTGGCGCAGGAGCCCATCGAGATGACGTAGCGCGGTTCCGGCATCTGGTCGTAGACCTTGCGCAGCGCCGGCGCCATCTTGTTGGTCAGCGTGCCGGCGACGATCATGATGTCGGACTGGCGCGGGGACGCGCGCGGCGCGACGCCGAACCGCTCCGAATCATAGCGCGGCATCGAGGTGTGGATCATCTCGACCGCGCAGCAAGCGAGGCCGAACGTCATGAACATCAGCGACCCGCTGCGCGCCCAGGTGATGAGCGCCTCGGTCGAAGTGACCAAAAAGCCCTTGTCGGCCAACTCATTGTTGATCTCGAGGAAGAAGGGATCGTCCTCCCCCACCGGCCTGCCGGTGTTGGGGTCGATAATACCCTTGGGCTTCGGCGCGACGAGGGTGCCTGAACTGTCGTTCAATCCCATTCCAGCGCTCCTTTTTTCCATTCATAGGCAAAGCCGATGGTCAGCACCGCCAAAAACACCATCATCGACCAGAAACCGAGCATGCCGATCTTCGAAAACGACACCGCCCACGGAAACAGGAAGGCCACTTCCAGGTCGAAGATGATGAACAGGATCGACACCAGGTAGAAACGGATGTCGAACTTCATGCGCGCGTCGTCGAACGAGTTGAAACCGCACTCATAGGCGGAAAGCTTTTCGGGATCTGGATTGCGGTAGGCCACCAGGAAGGGCGCGGCCAGCAGCGCCAGGCCGACAACCAGCGCCACGCCTATGAACAGGACGATGGGCAGGTATGAGCTCAAGAGTGCGTTCATGCTCGGCTTTCCGTTGGCGCCAATCCACTTTGATTACAGCACCGGACCCTAATGCGGAAGCGTGACAGTTTAACCGCTGAACCGTTTTAAGGGCCTATGCTGCAACGCGGCGAGGGTTAGCGCAGCACTTCCAGCGAAGCAAGTCAAACCTTGTTCAAAACACCGACCTGGACGGCATATCGCGGCAAACTGGTCCGATCCGCTCCTGTTTGATTTCCTGCGCCTATTACTCCACTTTTCTCTCCTGACATGGATGCCGCCAAAACCCTGCTAGCATGGGTTGGAATCAGCCTTTCGACCCTCGGTCAAAACACTTCAAAGTGATGCCTGCATGAAGGAAAAGATCTCGCTCCCCACGGCCCGTCGCATCGCGCTTGCCGCCCAGGGGTTCCTCGATCCCCGCCCGACCGGTACGCCCGACCGCCGGCATTTTGCCCGCACCCTCTCCCGCACCGGCCTGCTGCAGATCGATTCCGTCAGCGCCGTGGTGCGCGCTCATTATATGCCGCTCTATTCGCGCCTTGGCCCCTACCCGTTCTCGCTGCTCGACAACGCGGCCGTGACGCGCAAGCGCACTGTTTTCGAATACTGGGCGCACGAGGCCTCCTTCCTGCCGGTCGAGACATACCCGCTGATGCGCTGGCGCATGCAGCGCGCCGAGCGCGGCGAGGAAATGTATCTGGGGCTCGCCAAATGGGGCCGCGAGCACGCCGGCTACATCGAAGAGATCTACCGCCAGGTCGCCGAGCGCGGCCCGATCGCCGCTTCCGCGCTGGAGGGCCAGAAAGGCTCGGGCGGCTGGTGGGGCTGGAGCCATGCCAAGCACGCCTTCGAATGGCTGTTCTGGGCCGGCCGCATCACCACGGCGCACCGTCGCGGGTTCGAGCGTTTTTATGACCTGCCCGAGCGCGTGCTGCCGCAGGCGGTCCTCGACCTGCCGGTGCCCACGCCCGAGGACGCGCACCGCGAATTGCTGCGCATTTCCGCCCGCGCCCACGGCGTGGGCACTTCAGGCGATTTGCGCGATTATTTCCGCCTGTCGCCGGCCGATATGAAAGGCCGATTGGAGGAACTGGTTGAAACGGGCGAGTTGCTGCCGGTGCGTGTCGAAGGCTGGGACAAGCCCGCCTATCTTCACAAAGACGCCCGCCTGCCGCGCAAAGTCGAGGCCCGCGCCCTGCTGGCGCCGTTCGATCCGGTCGTCTTCGAGCGGTCGCGCACCGAGCGGCTGTTCGATTTCCACTACCGCATCGAGATCTACACGCCGGCCGACAAGCGGCAATATGGCTATTATGTCCTGCCGTTCCTGCTCGGCGACAGGATCGTGGCACGCGTCGACCTCAAGGCCGACCGTCCGGCCAGCATACTGCGCGTCCATGCGGCCTATGCGGAGCCCGGTGCACCGCCTGAAACCGCTGCAGAGCTGTTCGAGGAATTGAAGCAGATGCAGGGCTGGCTCGGACTCGAACGCATCGAAGTGACGCCTGCCGGGGATTTGGGTCCGGCGCTGGCCGACATCGCCATGTCGTAAGCTCGCGTTGACACCGCCGCCCGCAAAAGCCTAAATCCGGTTCAGATGGTCTCTTGCCCGCAACGGCAAGAGCTAAGAGGGAATGCGGTGCGGGGCAAAATCCCAAATCCGCGGCTGTCCCCGCAACTGTAAGCGAAGAGCCAAGGCCGAAAGCCACTGGGGAGTTCCCGGGAAGGCGGCTACCAAGGCGATGACCCGCGAGCCAGGAGACCTGCCGTCTGCGACTTTAGAATCCGATCGCCCGGCGGGTTTCCGGGCAAGGAGCCCGATCTTGGACCACGACAGCAGTTTTTCGGCTGGCACAGCGGATATCTCGTCCGGCCATGATGATGCCTTGGCCGGCGTCACCATCATCGTCTGCGCCTCCTGCCGCGATGAGACCGGCGCCGACGCTCATCCCCGCGCCGGCGAATTGCTGGCCGACGACACGCGCCGCGCCGCATCTGGCGACGACATCCGCATCCGCAGCGTCGAATGCCTCGGCAATTGCAAGCGGCGCCTCAGCGCCGCCATCCTGCGCGACGGCTGCTGGAGCTATGTCTTCGGCGACCTGACCACGACCGGCGGCGCCGACCTCGTGACAGGCGCCAAGCTCTTCGCCACCTCGAAGGACGGCCTGATTCCATGGCGCGGCCGCCCCGATAGCCTGAAGCGTGGCCTCGTTGCCCGCATCCCTCCCCTCGACCTGTTGAAGGACTGATCATGACTGCTTCCGTCTCGCGCGTTCCCTGCACCGTCGTCACCGGCTTCCTCGGCGCCGGCAAGACGACGCTGGTCCGCCATCTCCTGGAAAACGCCGGCGGCAAACGCATTGCCATCATCGTCAACGAATTCGGCGACATCGGCATCGACGGCGAGATTTTGAAGGGCTGCGGCATCGACACCTGCCCGGAGGAAAACATCGTCGAACTGGCCAATGGCTGCATCTGCTGCACCGTCGCCGACGATTTCGTGCCGGCGCTTGACAAGATCCTGTCGCTGACGCCGAGGGTCGACCATATCCTGATCGAAACCTCGGGCCTGGCGCTGCCCAAGCCGCTGGTCCAGGCCTTTCAATGGCCGAGCGTGAAAAGCCGCGTCACAGTCGACGGCGTCATCGCCGTGGTCGACGGGCCGGCACTGGCCGAAGGCCGCGTCGCCAACGACATGGATGCCTTGCAGGCGCAGCGCGCCGGGGACGAGACGCTCGACCATGACGATCCGGTGGAAGAAGTGTTCGAGGATCAGATCGCCTGCGCCGACCTGATCATCCTGTCGAAGAGCGACCTGATGGACGCCGCCGGCACCGCCCGCGCCAACGCCATCATCAACGAACATTCCGCCCGCGCGGTGAAGATCGTGCCGACGTCGCATGGCAAGGTCGATCCCTCCGTGCTGCTCGGTCTCGGTCTCGCCGTCGAGGACGACATCGAAAACCGCAAGTCCCACCATGACGGCGCATTCGACCATGAGCATGACGACTTCGACACCTTCATCGTCGACATTGCCTCGATCGCCAATCCGGACGAACTGGCGAAGCGCGTCGCCACCGTCGCAGAAGAAGAGAACGTGCTGCGCGTAAAAGGCTTTGTCGAAGTCGGCGGCAAGCCGATGCGCCTCTTGCTGCAGGCCGTCGGGCCGCGCGTCAATCATTACTATGACCGCGCCTGGACCGCGCAGGACGACCGCCGTTCGCGTCTCGTCGTCATCGGCCTGAAAGGGCTGAACCGCCCGGCGATCGAGCGTATACTCGCCGGCTGATTTCGGACACGGGTTGCGATGCACATCCTAACCACGACATCCGCCTCGCTCGACGACCTCGCCGAGCCGGTCGATCTGCGGCAGACGCCGGCGGATATCGTGGCGCTGTCCTTCACCGACAGCGACCTCGCCGGACTGGCGGCAGCCTGGAAGGCCGATGCCGGCCGCCTGCCCTCGATGCGGCTGGCTGCCCTGCGTGACCTGCGCCATCCGATGTCCGTCGACCTCTGGATCGACAGCGTCGCCCGCCACGCCAAGATCATCCTCGTGCGCATCCTCGGCGGCTACGACTGGTGGCGCTACGGCTGCGACCAACTCGCCTCGACCGCCCGCGAGCGCGGGATCAAACTGGCGCTGCTGCCCGGCGAATGCCGCGACGAGGATCTGCGCCTGATCGAAGCCTCGACGCTGCCGCGCGAGGAGTTGGACGGCCTGCTCGACTATTTCCGCGAGGGCGGCCCGGCGAATATGAGCGCGCTGGTGCGGAGGCTGGCGGGGCTGGCGGGACAGGATGCGGCTTTTGCAGAGCCGGTTCCAGTGCCGAAAGCCGGGTTTTATGAGCCAGGACTTGGGGTCGTTGGTGATCCTTCACACCCCCCTCTGTCCTGCCGGACATCTCCCCGGCAAGGGGGGAGATCGGACTTCATCAAAGCCGGCTCTTTTCCCGTTTCATTAGAAGCTGACGCGTCCGCAACCTCGACAATTGGCGAAATCTCCAATGACAGCGCAATCTCCCCCCTTGCGGGGGAGATGTCCGGCAGGACAGAGGGGGGTGTGAAGGAACTCGACGCTGACAACGTCAACGCTCCTATCATCCCCATCCTGTTCTATCGCTCGATGCTATTGGCCGCCGATGTCGCGCCCATCGATGCGCTTTTCCACGCGCTCCGCCAGCGCGGCATCAATCCGGTCCCCATCTTCGTCTCCAGCCTCAAGGACCCCTCATCCCTGGCGTTCGTGGAAACCGCACTCGCCGCGCTCAATCCCGCCGCCATCATCACCGCGACCGCTTTCGCGTCCGGCGCCGAACCCGGCAATGAGACCCTGTTCGACCGCGCCGGCGTGCCTGTCTTCCAGGTCATCGTCGCCACCACCCGCCGTGACGTCTGGGAAACCAACCAGCGCGGCCTGGCGCCAGCCGACCTTGCCATGCATGTCGTGCTGCCCGAGCTCGACGGCCGCATCCTGGCTGGCGCCATTTCCTTCAAGGGCGAGAGCGAGATCGATCCAGCACTTGGCCACCGCGCCTTCGCCAACCGGCCGGAACCGGATCGTGTGGCGCAAGTGGCTGACCGCGTCGCGGCCTTCATCCGGTTGCAGGAGACGCCCCGCGCCGAGCGCAAGCTAGCCATCCTGATCCCGGATTATCCGAGCGCGCCCGGCCGCACCGGCTATGCCGTCGGCCTCGACGTGCCGTCGAGTGTGCTGGCCATGCTGCATGACCTCAGGGAACAGGGTTATGGGGTTGAGGGGATTCCCGAGACGCCGCGTGGGTTGCTGGCGCGGCTGGGCCAGGGCGGGCATGGCTTGGCCTTGAGGGATTATGTGGAGTTCTCGAAGGCACTGCCGTCTGCAGCAATTGCTGCCGTAGATGCAGCTTGGAAGGCTGAATATGAGATAGGTTTGTGCGAGGCACCCCCCTCTGTCCTGCCGGACATCTCCCCCGCAAGGAGGGAGATCGGCAGTTCCGCCATCGGCGCTCATTCTGCGACGTTCGTAGCTGGCGAAAGCGGCAATGAGAGCTCAATCTCCCCCCTTGCGGGGGAGATGTCCGGCAGGACAGAGGGGGGTGCTCAAGCGCCAACCGCCGCCCACTTCCCCTTCCGCGCCGCCACCTTCGGCAACATCACCGTCGCGCTCGCCCCAGACCGCGGCCGCTCCGTCGACCGCCGCGCCGACTACCACGACCCGACGCTCCCGCCGCGCCATGCGCTGATCGCCTTCGGCCTGTGGCTGCGCAAATCGCTCGGCGTCCATGCGCTCGTCCATGTCGGCGCGCATGGCACGCTGGAGTGGCTGCCGGGCAAGACCGTTGCGCTTTCGGAGAACTGCTTTCCCGAGATCGTCACCGGCGCCATGCCCGTCATCTATCCCTTCATCGTCTCCAACCCCGGCGAAGCGGCGCAGGCCAAGCGGCGCATTGCCGCCGTCACCCTTGGCCACCTGCCGCCGCCACTGACCGATGCCGAGCTGGACGAGAACCAGCACAAGCTGGAACGGTTGGTCGACGAATACGCCCAGGCCGACGGGCTCGACCGCCGCCGCCGCGACCGCCTTGCCAAGCTGATCGTCGAGACGGCGCAGAAGACCGGCCTCGCTTCCGAAGCCGGCGTCGCCACGACCGACGCGCCCGACGAAGCGTTGCGCCGCATCGACGCCTGGCTCTGCGACCTCAAGGATTTTGCCATCAAGGACGGGCTGCATATCTATGGCCGCGCCCCTGAGGACGAGCCCGACGCCATGCGGCGCCAGAGTGCGGCAGCCGAGAAGGCGGCGCTGCTCGCCGCACTCGATGGCCGCCACGTCAAGGCCGGCCCGGCCGGCGCGCCCGCGCGGGGTCGCTCGGACGTTCTGCCCACCGGCCGCAATTTGTTCACCTCGGACCCGCGCACCATGCCGACGCCGACCGCTTATGATCTGGGCAAGGCAGCGGCGGAGGAAGTGGTGCGCGGCTACATGCAATCGCATGGCGACTGGCCGCGCTCGCTGGTCATCGATCTCTGGGGCTCGGCCTCACTGCGCACCGGCGGCGAGGAGATCGCGCAAGGATTGGCGCTGATGGGCTGCCGGCCGCAATGGGATTCGGCGACCGGCCGCATCACCGGCATCGAGGTATTGTCGCCGGCCACGCTCGGAAGGCCACGCGTCGATGTCACCTGGCGCATATCAGGCCTGTTCCGCGATATGTTCCCGACCCAGATCGCACTGATCGATGCCGCCGCCAACGCCGTTGCCGCTCGCGACGAAGAGGATTCGGAAAACCCGCTCGCAGCCAGGACCCGCGCTGACGGCAAGATCAGCCCTCGCATCTTCGGCACCTCGCCCGGCACGTACGGCGCCGGCGTCGAGGATATCTTGTCCTCCGGCAACTGGGCGGCGCGCGAAGAAATCGGCCGCGCCTATCTCGACGCCACCTCGCACGCCTATGGCGGCGCAGAAGGAGAAGGCATCTCGGTGCCCGGCGCCTTCGAAACCCGCATCGCCGAGGCCGATCTTCTCGTCCACACCGGCGACGACCCCGGCCGCGATATCCTCGAGGGCTCCGCCGACGTCGCCTTCATTGGCGGGTTTTCGGCGGCCTTGGCAACCCTGGGCAGGCATGCCGACGTCATCGTGCTCGACACCACCGATCCGCAAAGGCCGAAGCCCCGCTCGGTAGGCGAAGCGGTATCGCGGGTGGTGCGCGCCCGCGCCGTCAATCCACGCTTCATTGCAGGCCAGATGCGCCACGGCCCACGCGGCGCCTCCGAATTTGCCGAAACCGTCGACCGGCTGGTCGGCTTTGCCGAAACCACACACGCCATTTCGGGAACGCTGATCGAGGCGGTTCATGACGCCTATCTCGGCGATCCCATGGTTCGCGCCTTCATCCTGCGCGAGAACCCCGCCGCCGCGAAAGTCATCGCCGAACGCTTCCTGTCGGCGCGCCGGCGTGGCCTCTGGCATCCCCTGCGCAATTCCATCGACGACGATCTCGCCGCCCTGATTGCCGAAGCAGAAGCGCTTGGGGTGGCGGCATGAACGCCTTCTCGCGTCGCGGCGCCTGCCCGGCCTTGTCGGCCCCGATGCAAACCGGTGACGGGCTTTTGGTGCGGCTCAACCCGGTTGCTGGAGGATTGTCGCCGAAGCTTTTGATCGGGTTAGCCGAATCCGCCTTGCGGCATGGCAACGGCATCATGGAAGTCACCGCGCGCGGCAGTCTGCAGATACGCGGGCTGACCACGGACAGCGCGGCGCTGCTGGCGGCGGAGGTCGATGCGCTTGATATCGCGGTGCGCACCGGCGTGCCGGTCGAGACCGGGCCGCTGGCCGGCACCGACCCGCAAGAGATTGCCGATCCCCGGCCGCTGGCCGAGCGGATCAGGGCGGCAATTGACGAGGCTGGGCTGACGCAACGGCTCGGGCCGAAGGTTTCCGTGATTGTCGATGGCGGTGGGCAGTTGACCATGGATGCGGTGACGGCCGATGTGCGGCTGAAGGCGGTGCGGGCCAGCGCTGGCGTGCCGTGGGCTGTGTCTGTTGCCGGTGATGGTCAAAGCGCGAGGCCGCTTGCGACGGTCGATGACGATGTAGCGCGCGATATTGCCGTTGCGGTGCTCAGGATGATTGCCGAGAAGGGTCGGGAGGCCCATGCGAGGGATTTGACGGAGCGCCAATTGGTCTCTCTCGCAGGTTGGCACTCCGTCGCACCCCCCTCTGTCCTGCCGGACATCTCCCCCGCAAGGGGGGAGATCGGCGGTTCCGACGCCGGCTCTCGTCCTGCAACATCGGCGGTGGACGTGACGTCGGCAATTGGCGAAAGCGCCGATGACGGCTCAATCTCCCCCCTTGCGGGGGAGATGTCCGGCAGGACAGAGGGGGGTGTGCAGGATCGCCGACCTATCGGTCTTTTCTCTTTATCGACCGACCACGCCCTCGGCATTGCCCTCCCCTACGGCAGCATGCCGGCCGACAAGCTCATCGCCCTCGCTCAACACGCCCTCGCCCTCGGCACGTCAGAAATCCGCCCAGCCCCAGGCCGCGTCTTGCTTTTCCTAGGTCAGCCACCGGCCGCCAACTCATCGCTCCAACACACCGCCACCGCCCTCGGCTTCGTCACCGCCCCCACCGACCCGCGCACGCGCATAGCCGCTTGCCCCGGCACACCAGCCTGCGCCTCCGGCCGCATCGCCACGCGCGACATTGCCGAGACAATCGCCACTGAAAATGCCGACATCCTCGACTTCACCCTGCACGTTTCCGGCTGCGCCAAGGGTTGCGCCCACCCCGGCTCGGCGGCGCTGACGATTGTCGGCGGCGAAAACGGAGCCGGACTTGTCGTGAACGCGACGGCAAAGGCCCTTCCTGCGGGCTACAGGCCGGGCTATGACGCCGCGCGCGGCATTGGCCGCGTCGCGGCAATGATCCGCGGCACACGATATCAAGGCGAAACCGCCGCCGCTTGCCTGGCAAGGCTCGGGCCGGCCGGTATCGCCGAGGCTTACCGACAGGCCCAAACTGAAAAACGGAAATGAGCATGGCCGCCTACGACTATATCCATGACGGCACGGCGATCTATGAGCGCTCCTTCGCCATTATCCGCGCGGAGGCCGATCTGTCGCGCTTCTCCGAGGCCGAGGCCGATGTTGCCATCCGCATGATCCATGCCTGCGGGCAGGTCGAAGCATCAAGTCATTTTGTGTTCTCCAAGGATTTCGTTGCCGCTGCCCGCATCGCTTTGGCGGCGGGCGCGCCGATCTTCTGCGACGCGGAAATGGTCTCGCATGGCGTCACCCGCGCCAGGCTGCCAGCCGGCAACGAGGTGATCTGCACGTTGCGCGATCCGCGCACGCACGACATCGCCAGGGAGATCGGCAACACCCGCTCCGCCGCCGCGATCGACCTGTGGGGCGACCGCATGGCCGGTTCGGTGGTCGCCATCGGCAATGCGCCGACCGCGCTCTTCTATCTCTTGGAGAAGTTGCGCGACGGCGCGCCGAAACCGGCGGCCATCATCGGCATGCCGGTCGGCTTCGTCGGCGCTGCCGAATCGAAGGACGCGCTGGCCGAGAATTCCTATGGCGTTCCCTACGCCATCGTGCGCGGCCGGCTCGGTGGCAGCGCCGTGACCGCCGCCGCGCTCAATTCATTGGCGAGGCCGGGCCTGTGAACGCCATTGCAAAAGGCCGTCTCGTCGGCGTAGGCACCGGTCCCGGCGACCCCGAACTGCTGACCCTGAAAGCCGCGCGCACCTTGGCGGAAGCCGATGTCGTGGCCTATTTCGCCAAGCGCGGCAACAACAGCAACGCGCGCGCCATCGTCGAAGCGCAGTTCCGCCCCGAAATGACGGAACTGCCGCTGCTCTATCCCGTCACCACCGAAATCGACAAGGACCACGACGACTACCGGTCGCAGATCACGGCTTTCTATGAGGAGTCGGCCGAGAGGGTCGCCGAGCACCTCGAAGCCGGCAGGATGGTTGCCGTGCTGTCCGAGGGCGACCCGCTTTTCTACGGCTCCTACATGCATCTGCATGTGCGCCTCGCCCATCGCTTCCCGACCGAAGTCATTCCCGGCGTCACCGCCATGTCCGGCTGCTGGTCGCAGACTGGTATCCCGATCGTCCAGGGCGACGATGTGCTGACGGTGCTGCCCGGCACGATGAGCGAGTTCGAGCTGACGCGCCGGCTGGCTGACACCGATGCCGCCGTCATCATGAAGGTCGGCCGTAACCTGCCCAAGATCAGGAGGGCGCTGGAGGCTACGGCCAAGCTGTCGCGCGCCGTCTATGTCGAGCGCGGCACCATGGCCGGCAGCGTGTCGATGAAGCTGGCCGACAAGCCGGACGACAAGGCGCCCTATTTCGCCATCGTGCTGGTCGCCGGCTGGTCCGGCCGCCCCGGCGCCGTGGGAGCGCAAGTATGAGCGGCCGTCTCACTGTCATCGGCCTTGGCCCCGGCAATGCCGATCAGGTCACGCCGGAAGCCAGCCGCGCCGTCGCCGAGGCGAAATTCTTTTACGGCTACAAACCCTATCTCGACCGGCTGGACTTGCGCTCGGATCAGACCCGCGTCGCTTCCGACAATCGCGAGGAACTCGCCCGCTCCAAGGACGCACTGGTCAAAGCCGCCGAGGGCCACGACGTCGCGGTGGTTTCCGGTGGCGATCCCGGCGTGTTCGCCATGGCGGCGGCCGTCTGCGAGGCGATCGAGGCCGGCCCGGCCGAATGGCGCGCGGTCGATGTCGCTGTGGTGCCCGGCATCACCGCCATGCTGGCGGTCGCCGCCCGCATCGGCGCGCCGCTCGGCCATGATTTCTGCGCCATCTCGCTGTCCGACAATCTGAAGCCCTGGGAGCTGATCGAACTGCGCCTGCTGGCGGCGGCCGGCGCCGGCTTCGTCATCGCGCTCTATAACCCGATCAGCAAGGCGCGCCCCTGGCAGCTCGGCCGCGCCTTTGAATGCCTGACCGCTATCCTGCCTGGCACCACGCCGGTGATTTTCGGCCGCGCCGCCGGCCGCCCGGACGAGCGCATCGAGGTCAACCTGCTGGCCGATGTCGAGGCTGAAAAAGCCGATATGGCGACCTGCATCATCATCGGCTCGCCGGAAACCAGGATCATCAAGCGCGCGGAGAAGCCGGCGCTGGTTTACACGCCGCGCTCGTCCACGGGGCGGACAAAATGATCGACCATCAGGGTCAGTGCTTCGACGGTTTCAGCCGCGGGAACATCCGGCAGATCAGGCCTGCGAATCATGACCACCTCGAGGCCAAGCGCCCGCGCCGCGGCGATCTTGCCATAAGTCGCTTCGCCGCCGCTGTTCTTGGACACGACGACATCGATGCGTTGCTTTTCGAGCAGCGCGCGTTCCTCCGCCTCACGAAACGGGCCACGGGCCAGCAGATATACGGCATCGGGCACGGCAAGCTTGGGCTCGACCGGGTCGACACTGCGGATAAGATGGTGGTGCTGGGGCGCTGCTTCGAAAGCGGCTACTTCTTGCCGGCCGAGTGCCAGGAAAACGCGGCGCGGCGCCACTCCAAGCGCTTGCACGGCATCGGCAACCTTATCGACCAGCGTCCAGCGGTCGCCTTCGACAGGCTCCCAGCCGGGGCGCCGCAGAGCAAGGATCGGCACGCCGGCAGTGCGCGCCGCCTGTGCGGCATTGGCGGAGATCTGCGCCGCGTAGGGATGCGTGGCGTCGATCAGCAGGTCGGTGCCCGTCTCCCGCAGGTAGGCGGCCAACCCATCGGCGCCGCCAAAGCCTCCGCTTCGCATCGGCACGCCCTGTGCGACCGGGCTTTCGGTGCGCCCGGCCAGCGACAGCGTGACCGAAGCGCGCGCAGCCAGTTTTCCGGCCAGTTGCCGGGCTTCGGTGGTGCCGCCGAGGATCAGAATGCGGTGGGTCATCATGCCTGCTAGGGGTCAATCGAGCGCCGCTTGGCTTACAATCGTTGGCATCGGCGAGGACGGTTTAGCCGGTCTCGGCGACGAGGCCAAGCAGCGGATTGCCAGGGCGGAAGTCATCTTCGGCGGCAAGCGGCACCTGGCGCTCGTCGCTTCCTTCTCCAAGGGCGAGCCGCGCGCCTGGCCGGTTCCTTTCGATGCCGAGATGGCTGACGTCCTGGCGCTTGCCGGCAGGCGCGTCTGCGTGCTCGCCTCGGGCGATCCGTTCTTCCACGGCGTTGGCGCCACCCTCGCCCGGAAAGTGAAGGCGCAGGAGATGCATGTCATTCCCGCGCCGTCAGCGATTTCGCTGGCGTCCGCCCGCCTTGGCTGGGCGCTGCAGGACATCGAGACCGTCTCGCTGCATGGCCGGCCACTCGACCTGATCCGGCCACTCCTGCAACCGAACGCGCGCATCCTGGCGCTGACGTCGGACGCCGAAGCCCTTGCGGCGATCGCCCGCCTGCTCACCGAACTCGACTTCGGCGCATCGCGGCTCACCGTTCTGGAGGCACTGGGCGGGCCAAACGAGAACCAGCGTTCGGCGCGCGCCGATGCCTTCGATCTCGAAAGCATCAATCCGCTGAACGTGTTGGCGGTCGAAGTTGAATCCGGTCCGGATGCGCGCGTCCTGCCGCTCACATCAGGCCTTGCCGATCATCTGTTCGACCATGACGGCCAGATCACCAAGCGCGAAATCCGCGCGATCACCCTGTCGGCGCTGGCGCCACGGCGCGGCGAGCTGCTGTGGGACATCGGCGCCGGCTCCGGTTCCATCGGCATCGAATGGATGCTGGCCCACCCTTCCATGCGCACTATAGCCGTCGAGGCCGACCCGGTCCGCGCCGCCCGTATTGGCCGCAACGCCGCCGCCTGTGGCGTTCCCGGCCTTGTCGTGGTGGAAGGCAGCGCCCCCAGGGCGCTTGCCAGGCTGGACACGCCTGATGCGATCTTCATTGGCGGCGGCGGCAGCGATGCCGGTGTCTTGAATGCCGCCATCAAGGCGCTGCGCGCTGGCGGCCGCCTCGTTGCCAACGCGGTGACGCTGGAGATGGAAACCCTGCTTCTCGCCCGCCATGTCTCGCTTGGCGGCGATCTCACGCGGATAAACATATCCCGCGCATCGCCCGTCGGCTCGATGCAGGCATGGCGGCCGGCCATGCCGGTCACCCAATGGAGCTGGGTGAAGCCATGATGGTCGCAGGCATAGGCTGCCGAAAGGGCGTGAGCGTCGAAGACGTGCTTGCAACGGTCGAAACCGCGCTGGAGACGCATGGGCTGGCGGTGACGGCGCTTTCGGCACTGGCAACTGCCGAGTTCAAGAAGGATGAAGAAGCGATCACCGCCGCTGGCCGCGCGCTGAGCCTTCCGGTCATCGTCGTCGACAACTCAGCACTTCAGGCTGCCTCGTCGGACACGCTTAGCCATTCCGAGCTCTCGCAGGATGTTGCCGGCACGCCCTCGGTTTCCGAGGCGTCAGCCCTCGCCGTTGCCGGCGCCGGGGCAAAACTGCTCGGCCCCCGCACGGTGCTCGGCTCGGTCACTTGTGCCATCGCCATCAGCGGAGATGCGCCATGACCGTTCATTTCATCGGCGCCGGTCCCGGTGCCGCCGACCTCATTACGCTACGCGGCGCGAGACTCTTGGCGAGCTGCCCGGTCTGTCTTCATGCCGGATCGATCGTCGCGCCCGAATTGCTGCAGCATTGCGCGCCAGGGACAAAGCTGATCGACACCGCGCCGATGTCGCTCGACGAGATCGAAGCCGCCTATGTCGAGGCCCACAAATCAGGCCATGACGTCGCCCGCCTGCATTCCGGCGACCTGTCGGTATGGAGCGCCGTGGCCGAGCAGATCCGCCGGTTGGAAAAGCATGGCATTCCCTACACGCTGACGCCGGGCGTCCCCTCCTTCGCCGCTGCCGCCGCAGCATTGCGCCGCGAGCTGACCATTCCCGAAGTCGCGCAAAGCCTGGTGCTGACCCGCATCTCCGGGCGCGCATCAAAAATGCCGCCCGGCGAAACGCTCGCCGGCTTCGGCCGCACCGGCGCCACGCTTGCTATTCATCTTGCCATCCACGCCATCGACCGCATCGTCGCCGAGCTCACGCCGCACTATGGCGGCGATTGCCCGGTGGCGGTCGTCTTCCGCGCCTCCTGGCCGGACGAGCGTGTGCTGACCGGCACGCTGGCGACCATCGAAGAGTTGCTGGCCGCCGATCCGATGGAACGCACGGCGATCATCTTCGTCGGCCGCTCGCTGGCGGCACAGGATTTCGGGGAGAGTTCATTGTACGACGCCCATTACCAGCGGCGTTTTCGCGGACGGGACGGATTGTGAGCGGCAGCACCAAAAAAACCGGCGAAAACGCCACGCTCGAAAAAGCCTTGTCCCGGCTGAATTTCAAGCCGCGCCCGCTCGAACCGGGCCATGTCTGGCTGGCCGGCGCCGGTCCCGGCGATCCCGGCTGCCTGACCCTGGAAGTGCTGGCTGCGTTGGCCGAGGCGGACGCCTTGGTCTACGACGCGCTGGTCTCCCCCAATGTCGTCGCCGTTGCCGAAAGCGCCGAGCTGTTCTTTGCCGGCAAGCGCGGCGGAAAACCGTCGATGAAACAGGACGACATCACCGCTTTGCTGGTCCGGCTGGCACGCGAAGGCCGCCGCGTCGTCAGGCTGAAGGGCGGCGATCCCTATATTTTCGGCCGTGGCGGCGAAGAGGCCTTGGCGCTCGTGCGCGAAAACATTCCGTTCCGCGTCCTGCCCGGCCTGACATCGGGGCTCAGCGCGCTGGCCGCCACCGGCATCCCGGCCACCATGCGCGGCATCAACAAGGGGGTGATCCTGGCGACCGGCCACGCCGCCGGCACCGATGACGATCTCGACTGGGCGGCGATCGCCCGAACCGGCCAGCCTGTGGTCGTCTATATGGGCATGGCCAATCTGCCGCTGATATCAGCGGCACTGCTGGATGGCGGACTGGCGCCGTCGACACCGGCGGCAGTGATCGTCGCCGCGACGACGCCGCAGGAACGAACCGTCGTCGCCACGCTCGCCACCATTGCCGAGGAAGCCGCGGCCGCCGGCCTTGCCTCGCCGGCGCTGATCGTCGTCGGCGGCATCGTCGCCATGCGCGCGGCACTGGTAGGTGCTTTGTGACCGCCCGCGCGATCATCATCGGCGCGCCGCGCTCCGGCTCCGGCAAGACCAGCGTCACCATAGGCATTTTACGCGCGCTGACCCGGCGCGGACTGAAGGTGCGAGGCGCCAAATCCGGCCCCGACTATATCGACCCCGGCTTCCACACCGCCGCCACGGGACTGTCCGGCGTCAACCTGGACAGCTGGGCGATGCCGCCATCGCTGCTCAACGCACTCGCTGCGCAAGCCGCCGACGACACCGATTTCGTCATCCTCGAAAGCGCCATGGGCCTGTTCGACGGCATTCCGGCCTCGCCGGGGCGCACCGGCTCGGCCGCCGACCTGGCGCGGCTCTACGGCCTGCCGGTGTTGCTGGTGCTCGACGTTTCCGGCCAGTCGACCACCGCGGCCGCCGTCGCCAAGGGCTTTGCCACCTACGATCCGGATGTACGCATGGCCGGAATCGTGCTCAACCGGCTGGGCAGCGAGCGCCATCGCAAGCTGTGCAGCGAGGCCATCGAGGCGATCGGCTTGCCGGTCGTCGGCGCCATCCTGCGCGATCCCACGCTGAACCTGCCCGAGCGCCATCTCGGCCTCGTCCAGGCCGGCGAATATGACGACCTGATGGCGCATCTCGACCGGCTGGCCGACATGGCGGAAAAGTCGCTCGACCTCGATGCGATCATGGCCCTGGCGACACCCCTCACCCCGGCACATGGCGGCTTCGACGACGCGCTGGCGCCGCCCGGCCAGCGCATCGCGTTGGCCGAGGATGCCGCCTTCACCTTCCTCTATCCACATGTCGCCGCCTACTGGCGCAAGGCAGGTGCGGAAATCGTCCCGTTCTCGCCGCTCGCCGACGAAGCGCCCCACGAGACCTGCGATGTCTGCTGGCTACCCGGCGGCTATCCCGAGCTACACGCCGGCAAGCTCGCCGCCGCCGCGAATTTCCGCGCCGGGATGGCGTGTTTTGCAGCAACAAAGCCCATCCATGGCGAGTGCGGTGGCTTCATGGTGTTGGGCGAAGCGCTGGAGGATGCGTCGGGCGAAACGCATGCGATGCTCGGCCTGCTCGGCCATTCCACCAGCTTCGCCAAACGCAAGATGAATCTCGGCTACCGCGAGGCGCGGTTGCGCGTCGACTGCCCGCTGGGCTCACAAGGTGCGCTGATCCGCGGCCACGAATTCCACTATGCGCAGATGACGGCCACCGGCAATGACGAGCCGCTGGCCGACCTTGCCGACGGCCAGGGCAATCCGATCGGCGCCTCGGGCTATCGGCGCGGCTATGTCAGCGGCACCTTCTTCCATGCGATTGCGAGGGGCTAAAGCATGAAGTTCAAGAATCTGGCTCTTTCACCGCGGCAGGTCGTCGACGACATCGCGCTTTGCCTGGTCTTCTTCACCAGTCTGCCGCTGCCCGTCTTCGATTTTCGCGGCCGCAGTCTTGCCGCCGCGATCTGGGCAGCCCCCATTGCCGGACTTGTCGTCGGCCTGATCGGCGCCATCGTCTTCGCCACGGCGGAACGGTTTGGCCTGGCCATGGGGCCAGCGGCCGCACTTGCGCTTGTGGCAACCGTGCTCACCACCGGCTGCCTGCATGAGGACGGGCTATCCGACGTCGCCGACGGCTTTGGCGGCGGCAAATCACGCGGCCGCAAACTCGAGATCATGCGCGACAGCCGCATCGGCGCCTATGGTGCGGCGGCGCTGGGCCTGTCGCTGCTGATCCGCTGGAGCGCGCTGTCGGAACTCGTCGACCCTACACAGGCCCTGTTCGCCCTCCTGGCCGCGCACGCGGCCTCGCGCGGCCTGCTTGGCGCTTTCATGCATCTGCTGCCTCCAGCGCGCGTCGACGGCCTCTCGGCCGATGCCGGCACCGTCTCGCAGGAAACCGCCATGGCCGGCGCCGTGCTCGGCGCGATCCCGCTGCTCCTGCTCGGATTGGGCGGCGCCGTCTTCGCGCTGATCCTGCTTGGCCTGCTGTTTGCCGCTTTCCGCGCCCTTTGCCTCAACCAGATCGATGGCCAGACCGGCGACACGATCGGAGCCTTGCAGCAGGCAAGCGAGATCGCGGTGCTGCTCGTCGCTTCCGTAGCGCTTTCCTGATCCTTGGCCTGATCCCTTGGCCTGATTCCTTTTCGGAGACTTTGCCCCCATGCCCTTCAAATCGCTTAGTGAATTGCGCGCCGCCTGCCTCGACCTGCCGGCCGGCAGCGATGCCGCGGCCAATGCGGTCGTCCGCCGCCAAGACACGCTGACCAAGCCGCAAGGCAGCCTTGGCCGGCTGGAGACGATCGCCGCGTGGTTGGCACGCTGGCAGGGCCGCGACATGCCAAAACTCGACCGCGTCAAGGTTTTCGTCTTCGCCGGCAACCATGGCGTCACCGCGCAAGGCGTTTCGGCCTATCCTTCGGAGGTCACCGTGCAGATGGTGGCGAATTTCGCCGGCGGCGGTGCCGCCATCAACCAGCTTGCCCGCATGGCCGGCGCCGAACTCGACGTCATTCCGCTCGATCTCGACCATCCCACCGGCGATTTCACCCAAGTGCCGGCGATGGACGAGAAGTCGTTCCTCGCCGCCGTGTCGGCCGGCTACGACGCGGTGACAAAAGACCTCGACCTCGTCTGCTTCGGCGAAATGGGCATCGGCAACACCACGCCTGCAGCCGCCATTTCAGCCGCCTTGTTCGGCGGCGGTGCTGAAAAATGGACCGGGCGCGGCACCGGTGTCGACGACGCCGGCCTCAAGCGCAAGGTGGTCGCCATCGAAGCCGGCCTGGAGCGCCACGCCGCCGCCCTTGCCGATCCGCTTGCTATCGCTGCCACGCTCGGCGGCCGCGAACTCGCCGCCATCTTCGGCGCCACGCTGGCCGCCCGCCATGTGGGCATACCCGTGCTGCTCGACGGCTTCGTCTGCACCGCCGCCGCGGCCCCGCTAGCCAGACTGCACCCGACCGGCCTCGCCCACACGATTGCCGCGCACGTTTCGGCCGAATCGGGCCATCGCGGCCTGCTCGAAGCCCTCGGCCTGCCGCCGCTGCTCGATCTCGGCATGCGACTCGGCGAAGGCTCCGGCGCCTGCCTGGCCGTAAACATCGTCCGCTCGGCGCTGGAGTGCCATGCCCGCATGGCAAGTTTTGCAGAAGCGGGTGTTTCGGAGAAGTAGGTATCCAACCCCCGTATCGACCGACAAAGAAGCCGTTGTCACGACAAAGGAAGCATCTTCCGGCATCGGCGATTCTCAACCGGGGAAAAGAGCATTGCTTTTCGATTCGGCCGGTTTCTGAGCCGCATTTTTCAACGCGGCTGAATCGCCACGAGATCCGGATAGCGGTTGAAGAATCACGGCCAGACGCATGCCCGAGACGCGCCAAACGCGTCTCGCTTTCAGGGTCTTTCCACCAACTCTTCTAGGAATTTGGTGGGTGCGCACAGGATTGAACTGTGGACCCGCTGATTAAGAGTCAGCTGCTCTACCAACTGAGCTACGCACCCACTCGGCCGGCAAAAACCGGCGTTGGCGGGCATATAGCCGCCACCACCGGTCCTGTCCAGCCCTGCCGGAATCATTTCCCGACAAATCGACCGAGCATGCGTTCGATCAGACGAACAGCTTGCCCTCCGCCACCTTGACCGCATTGCCGCCGATGCGCGCCGAGGCCAGTTTTCCGCCTTGCACGGTCAGTTCGAGGCGGATGCGCGATGGCCGGCCCATCTCCAGCCCCTGCTCGATCCACAGCTGCGAAATGCCGTCGGTCGGCGCGTCGAAATGCATGATGGCGCCGGCAAAGGCGGCAGCCGCCGAGCCGGTCGCCGGATCCTCGTAGGAAGGCGTGCCAGGCACGATCATGCGCACATGGAAGGCGCTTTCGTGGTTCACCGTTTCGCGGCAATAGACATAGGGGCTGGCAAAGGCCCATTCGCTCTTGCGCGGCGCCAGTTCCGACCAGGCCTGGTTGTCCAGCCGGATTCGGCCCGCCGCCTCGAGATTGGCAACCGGAATGGTGACGTAGGGCACGCCGGCCGACCAGAACGCGACGCGGTGATTCTCGAAGCCGATTTCATGCGGCGTCAACCCAAGGGCGGCGCCGATCGCCTCCGGATCGGCCTCGAGCTTCAGCGGTTCCGGCAGCTTCGCCAGGTCGAACTCGGCGAAGGTGTTGCCGTCGTGCTTGCTGACGGCGCAACGCACCGGGCCGATGTTTTCCTCCAGCACGAAGATGCCGGCGCCGCCCTCTTCCGCCAGTTCGGCCAGCGCGATCGCGGCGCCCACGGTCGGGTGGCCGGCGAATGGCATTTCATAGTCGGGGGTGAAGATGCGAATGCGGTTTCTGTGCTTGGGATTGTCCGGCGGCAGCACGAAAACCGATTCCGACAGGTTGAATTCGCGCGCGATGGCCTGCATCGCCGCCGTGTCCAATCCCTCGCTGTCCAGCACGACGGCCAAAGGATTGCCGGCCAGTCGCTCGGTCGTAAACACATCGTAAAGCAAGTAATTCCGAGTTTTCATTCCTGCCTCAATCCCAACGTGGGCGAAATTTAATTTGATATTTGAACCAGTAAGCCTGATCTGTGCACAGATAGGGACATTGCGCATTATAGGGGTCCAGCGTGGACCAGATTGTCAATCTGCCAAACACGGAATCGGATTCCGCCATCGAGACGGCGCTTGGGCTCGACCAGACGGGGCGGCGCAAGTCGCGTCGGCGCGGCTGGCTCTATGCGCTGCTGGCGCTGATCGTGCTCGCCGCCGCGCTCGGCGTCTATCAGTGGTATGCCGGCTCGCCGGCCAGGATCGATTACACCACCGTGCCTGCCGCCAAGGCTGATCTCACCGTCGCGGTATCGGCGACCGGCACGCTGCAGCCGCTCACCCAGGTCGACATTTCAAGCGAACTGTCCGGCATCATCCGCTCGGTCTCGGCCGAGGAGAACCAGCAGGTCAAGAAGGGTGACGTGCTGGCGACACTCGACACGGTGAAACTCGAGGTCCAGATCGAGCGCGCCGAAGCTTCGGCCAAGGCCGCCGCCGCCAATGTCGAGGACGCCACGGTTACGCTGACCGAAAACGAGAAGGCGCTGGTGCGCGCCGCCGAACTGACCAGGCGTGGCATGGCGACCGACCAGTCGCTTGAAGCAGCAACCGCCACGCGCGACCGTTCCAAGGCAGCGCTCGACAGTGGGCAGGCCAACCTCGCCATCGCCCAGGCCGACCTCAAGGCGCAGCAGACCGACCTTGCCAAGAGCACCATCTATGCGCCGATCGACGGCATCGTGCTGACGCGCTCGGTCGATCCCGGCCAGACGGTCGCCTCCTCCCTGCAGGCGCCGGTGCTGTTCATCATCGCCGCCGATCTCAGGAACATGGAACTGGTGGCGGCGGTCGACGAAGCCGACATCGGCGCGGTCAAATCCGGCCAGCATGCCCGCTTCACCGTCGATGCCTTCCCCGAGCGGCCGTTCGACGCCGAGATCCGCGACATCTCCTATGCCTCGGTCACCACCGACGGCGTCGTCACCTACAATGCGCGGCTCGAGGTCGACAACAACGAGCTGTTGCTGCGGCCCGGCATGACCGCAACCGTTTCGGTCGTCACCAAACAGGCCAAGGGCGTGCTCACCGTGCCGGCCACCGCCTTCCGCTATCGTCCGGCGCAGCAGGCCGCCCGCGGCTGGAGCCTGAGCGACCTGTTCACCGGCCGCATGGGGCGCCCCGGCGGCAACCGCCAGCGCCAGGCCGCCACAGTGCCCACCGACGGCTCGCGCACGCTCTACGTGCTGGAGAACGGGCGTCCGCACCCGGTCAACGTCAAGATCGGCTCGACCTACGGCGAACTGACCGAGATCATTTCGGGCCTGGACGAAGGCGCTCAAATCATCACCGCGTCGCAGCAGCGGAGCTGATGCCGTGGCTGCGGGCGCGACCCTCATCACCTTCGACAAGGTCTGGAAGAGCTACGGCCAGGGCGAGGCCAAGGTGCATGCGCTGGCCGGCGTCGATCTTGCCATCCGGCGTGGCGAATTCGTCGCCATCATGGGTCCGTCCGGCTCCGGCAAGTCGACGGCGATGAACATCATCGGCTGCCTCGACACGCCGACGGCCGGAACCTATTCCTTCATGGGCATCGACGCCGGCCGCCTCGACCGCAACCGCCGTGCCATGCTGCGCAACCTCTATGTCGGCTTCGTCTTCCAGGGCTACAACCTGCTGGCCCGCACCACGGCGGCCGAAAATGTCGAACTGCCGCTGATCTATCGCGGCGTCGCCGCCCGCGAGCGCCGCGACCTGGCCATGCAGGCCTTGGCGCAGGTCGGCCTTGTCGGCCGCGAGCACCACACGCCGGCCGAACTGTCCGGCGGCCAGCAGCAGCGCGTGGCGATCGCGCGCGCCATCGTCACGCGCCCGACACTGCTCGTCGCCGACGAGCCGACCGGCAATCTCGACACCGCCCGCACGCACGAGATCATGGAGCTGCTGACCCGGCTCAACACCGGGCTTGGCCTGACCGTCGCCATGGTTACGCATGAGGCCGACGTCGCCGATTATGCCGAACGAACCATCCGCTTCCTCGACGGTCATGTCGCCTCCGACACAATGAAGCTGGAGACGGCATAACCATGATCTGGGAAACCGTCCGCCTCTCGCTGCGCTCGATCCGCCGCAACGTGCTGCGCTCGTTCCTGACCTTGCTCGGCATCGTCATCGGTGTTGCCGCCGTCATTGCCATGCTTACCATCGGCTCGGGTACCACAGCAAAGGTCAAGGCCGACATCTCCAAGCTCGGCAGCAATCTACTGGTGGTCCGCTCCGGCCGTCCGGCCGGCCCCGGCGGACCGGGCGGGCTCGACCAGGTGGTGCGTCCGCTCGCGGAAAAGGACCTTGCGGCACTTGTGGCGCATCTCAGCGGCGCGCGCGCGATTTCACCGGCCTCGCAAAAGCAGGTCCGCGTCATCTTCGGCACCGAGAGCCTGACCTCGGGCGTCACCGGCACCGACAGCGCCTATCTCGATGCGCGCGACTGGAAGCTGGTGTCGGGCCGCCCGTTCAGCGATTCCGAAACCCGCTCGGGCACCGGCGTGTGCCTGATCGGCGAGACCGTGCGCCAGCAATTCTTCGGCGCCGGCGATCCCGAAGGCGAGATCATCCGCGTCAACCGCACCTCCTGCAAGATCATCGGCCTGCTCGAGCCCAAGGGCTATACCGGCTTCGGCCAGGACCAGGACAATGTCGTGCTGATGCCGTTGCACGCCTACCAGCGCCGCATCGCCGGCAACCGCGACATCGACAACATCTACATCGCCGCCGACGACCGCACACCGACCAGCGAATTGCAGCCGCGCGTCGAGGATATTTTGCGTGATGCGCGCCGCATCACGCCGGACCGCGAGAGCGATTTCGCCATCCGCGACATGACCCAGATCGCCGACGCCATGGCCAGCGCCACAACCACCATGACCGGCATGCTGGGCGCCGTCGCCGGCGTCAGCCTGCTGGTCGGCGGCATCGGCATCATGAACATCATGCTGGTGTCGGTCACCGAGCGCACCCGGGAGATCGGCATCAGGCTGGCCATCGGCGCGCATGAGAAGCACATCCTGATCCAGTTCCTGGTCGAGGCGACGGTGCTGTCGCTGCTCGGCGGCATCATCGGCATCCTGATCGGCCTGGCATTGGCCGGCCTCGCCGCGGTGACGCTGACCATCCCGTTTGCGCCGAGCCCGGCGGTGATCCTGCTCGCCGTCGGCTTTTCCGCCCTGATCGGCATGGTCTTCGGCTTCTTCCCGGCATTGCGCGGCGCCAGGCTCGATCCGATCGACGCGCTAAGGCACGAATAGGGCAACCCGGCCAGAACGCGGCCGGCGCTCCGACCCGGTTTTGCACAGTCTTCGACGTTTCCACCCGGCCCGCCACTGTCCCCACACTGTTCGCGATGCTAGGGCAATTGACCTTGGGTGGAGGAATAGCGGGATGAGCAAGAAGGCGCGATTGATCCTGGCGATGGTCATCATCGAGGCGGCTCTTGCAGGCATCTGGTGGTATCTCGCCCGCTACGGCATGGCCAATCCCGACCGCGTCACATCGGATTTCCAGGCAGTCGTCGGCCAGACGATGGGAATGGCGATGGGCGGCTTGCTGGGCATCGGCTTCATCCTGTTCCTCGTCGCTGCCCACAACGATCGCAAGGCGGCACAGGACAAAACGCGCCCTTAATCCATGTTTGCGAAATGCCACTCGATCAGCGGCTTCATGTGCGGCGAGAGCCCATCCGGCAGGTCGGCCGCATGGCGGATGATCACCGGCCCCTGGATCTCCGGCTCGGTCTCGGTGGCGACGAAGGCTGAGATGCGCCTGGCGATCTCGTCTGCGGGCGCCGTCTCGTGATAGCGGCGGAAGATCACCGTGCCGCTGCTGGTCGACATGGCGTGGTATCGCTTGCCGCGTTCAGCACCTGACAGGTCGAGCCCAGTTTCCTCGCGCACCTCACGCATCATGTTGAAATCGACATCGACCAGCCCATCGCGAAAATCGATCGGCTCGAACGAGCCGGCAGCGAAATAGACGCGGCCGGCATTGACTGTGTGCGGCCCCATGCGGATCGCCACCAGCGCATTGTCGCCGGCCACCAGCATGGCATGGGCATAGGCATGCTCGGCGCCCGAATTCTCGCGCCGCTTCCGCCACAGCATGAACGTCGAGTAATTGACCGCATGGCAGCGGCCGACGAGACGGCTGTCGCGGTAGGCAAGTTGCGACAGCAGCACCACCATGCCGTCGAACAGCGCCGGATTGGCGGCGATTTCGTGCTGCCAGTTCTCGGCGATCGCCTCTGCATTGTCCCTTGCGAAAGGGTGCGGACCGGGATCGAGCCGGACGTCGATGTCGTCGACCGGCAGGATGACGTTGCGCGGCAGGTCGAAACTCATACCGTATCAGGCCCCAATACTGCTTACCGGACAATGTCCAGCGTGATCGCCACCGGGCAATGATCCGATGCCTTCGGCCGGTCCCAGCCGGCGCGCGGAAACCGCTCGACCTCCTGGCCGGGCGGAAAAATGGTGCGCCAGGGCTGGCCGTTGCGGATAATGTCGGGAACGGCCGTTGCGTTGCTGGCGGCGAGCCCCTTCGACAACAGAATGTAGTCGAGTTGGCACAGATGCCGCTCTTCGGGTCCTCGCGTGTGGTAGAAACTCCAGCGGTTCATCTCCGGCCGCCGCTCGACGACATTTTCGCAAAAGCCGCCTGCCGTCAGCACGTTGATGCAGGACAGGGCTTCGTCGACCACCTCGAAGCGATAACCGTCGATCGCATCGCCTGCTACCTTCACGCGCTGGCGATAGTCATTCATGTCGCCGCAGATCGCCCAGCGTTTGTCGGCGGCCCCACTTTTGTCAGCGGTGTCCCCACCGAAGCGCTCCTCGATGATGCGGCGCACGGCCTGCGCCTCCGCGATGCGCACCGGCATCGTCGCCTCGCGCCCGTCGAGTCCGTTGCGCGGCGAGCCCATCGACTTGAAATGCACGAGATAGAGCGTCAGCGGCACGCCGCCCACGGTGACGTCGATCTCCAGGCAGTCGCGCCGGAAAATGCGCTCATTGGCCTGATTGCCCAGTACCTCGAGTTCCGGCGTGTGCAGCCCGAACTGCTCGTAGGTGACGTAGGCGTGGCTGGTCATGCGCACGAATTCGATCGGCTGGCCCTGCGCGGTCTCGTTGCGCATCATCACGGCAACGTCGATACCGCGCGAATCATTGCCCGATGTGGTGTATTTCTGCCGGTAGCCCTGCCCCACCATCTTGAACAAATAGCCGTATTCGAAGGCCTTCAGCGCTTCGATGTTGTCGACCTCCTGCATGCAGATGATGTCGGCCCGGGTGGCAGCGATTGCCAGCGCCGTCAGTTGGCGCGTGTCGTCGGACTGGGCGATGGCGCGGGCCTGCTCCAGGATCCTGTATTCCGCCTCGCTCTGGATATCGAACAGCGCCAGCGTTCGATCCTCGTTGAGCTGGTTGCGATAGCCGGAAAAATCGAACCTGTTCATCAGGTTCTCGACATTGAAGGTGGCAAGGCGCAGCGACATGCCATGACCTTTGCCCGCAAGTGCTTCGGAAAACAAGCGCGCAAAACCACCATCTGAGATCGATTGGTCCTGGGCGCGTTCGCGTCATGGTTGACGGAACCTTTCCGTTCATCCGCCGTTCAGATGCAAACATCCATTGTTGCCCATTCCTCGGGTGGGCGTGGGGCCTGTAACTCTTGGAGAGTGCAATGAGTTCGCTCTTTTCTTCCACGGTCAAATCGGGGCTGATAGCCCTCGGTATCCTGTCCGGCGTCACGGCACCGTCCGCCGCCGGACCGATCATGCAGCCGGATCTGTCGATACCAACCAGCACGGCGGCGCCGAATGTCACGCCGGTTCGCGACAGTTGGGCCGGCGGCAACAACCGTCAGTTCAACAACGACGATTGGAGATGGCGCCGGTCGGGCAATTGGGACGGCGGCCGTCGACACTGGCAGGGCGGCGGCGGTAACTGGAATGGTGGAGACAACTGGCGTTGGCGCCATGGTCGCCATCACTATCGCGGCGGCCGTTACTACGATGATGGCGCGAGTGCCGCGATCCTGGGCCTTGGCCTGGGGCTTGGCCTCGGCAGCATGTACAACAATTACGACTACTATGACCGGCCGGCGCCGCGCCGCTACTACCGCGCGGGACGGCTTTCGAGCGCCCATGTCCAATGGTGCTACAACCGCTACCGGTCGTACCGGGCCTACGACAACACCTTCCAGCCCTACAACGGCCCGCGCCAGCAGTGCTACTCACCCTATTGAGCTGACCTGTAGCTGAGCCGACCGACAGAATGAAAAAACGGCGCCACTTGGCGCCGTTTTTTGTTCATGGAAGCCGCTGTTTTCGAGCGCTTGTGGATTTCGCTCAGTTCTTGGCCTTGTCGACCAGCTTGTTCTTGGAAATCCAGGGCATCATCGCGCGCAGCTTGGCGCCGACTTCCTCGATCTGGTGGCTGTCATTGTTGCGGCGGATGCCTTTGAAGCGGGACATGCCGGCGCGATATTCCTGCATCCACTCCGAGGTGAATTTTCCCGTCTGGATGTCCTTCAGCACGCGCTTCATCTCGGCCTTGGTCTCGGCGGTGATGATGCGCGGACCCGAGACATATTCGCCCCATTCGGCAGTGTTCGAGATCGAGTAGTTCATGTTGGCGATGCCGCCTTCATAGATCAGGTCGACGATCAGCTTGACCTCGTGCAGGCACTCGAAATAGGCCATCTCAGGCGCGTAGCCGGCTTCCACCAGCGTCTCGAAACCGGCCCGGATCAACTCGACCAGACCGCCGCACAGCACGACCTGCTCGCCGAACAGGTCGGTCTCGCATTCCTCGCGGAAATTGGTCTCGATGATGCCCGAACGGCCGCCGCCGACGCCGCAGGCGTAGGACAGCGCCAGGTCGAGCGCATTGCCCGAAGCGTCCTGGTTGACGGCGACCAGGCACGGCACGCCGCCGCCCTTCTGGTATTCGCCGCGCACCGTGTGGCCGGGACCCTTCGGCGCGATCATGACGACGTCGACCGTCGACTTCGGCTCGATCAGGCCGAAATGCACGTTGAGGCCGTGCGCGAAGGCGATTGCGGCACCGTCGCGGATGTTCGGCGCGATCTCGTTTCTGTAGATGTCGGCCTGCAGTTCGTCCGGCGTTGCCATCATCATCAGGTCGGCCCATTTGGCGGCGTCCGCCACGCTCATCACCTTGAGCCCGTCGGCCTCGACCTTGTTGGCGGTCGCCGAGCCGGCCTTGAGGCCGATGGCGATCTCCTTGGCGCCGGAATCCTTGAGGTTGAGCGCATGCGCCCTGCCTTGGCTGCCATAGCCGATGATGGCGACCTTCTTGCCCTTGATCAGATTGAGATCGGCATCACGATCGTAATAGACGCGCATTTTGTCTTCCTTCGTTTTTACAAATCAGAGGGCCTTGCGGCCGGTTGTTGCTCCATGAAGAGCGAGAAACTGCTGCGTCGCGCGCGCGGCATCGCCGCCGATCGCCGCCTCAGTCAATTCCAGCCGGTCGCCAAGCAGCAGACGGATCTGCACGTCGCGGGCGACCAGCCCGAAAAAGGTGCGGAACGCCGTCTCGGCATCCGCGAAATCCAAAAGACCGGTCCGTCGGCCGGCCTCAAGCACCGGCTTCAACCGTTTGGCCAATGCGAAGCGGCCGTTCTCAAGCACGACGGCGCCGAGATTGTCCTTACCCGAGCCCGCATGGCTGACCGCCACCCGGTTGAGGGCGATCGACGTGTCGCTGGAGATCACCTTAAGCCAGTCCGAGGCAAAGCGTTCGAGGCTTGCGGTCAGCGAGGCAAGATCGAGCCCCTTGCCGTCAACCGGCGCCACCCGCACTTTCGAGGCCTGCCACTGCACCGTCGCCGTCAGCAGCCCGTCACGGTCGCCGAACCATTTGTAGAGCGTTTCCTTGGAGCAGCTAGCGCGGCGCGCCACGGCGTTCATGGTCAGATGATCGCCCTCCTCGACCAGCAGCCGCAACGCCGCGTCGAGGACGGCCTTCTGCCGTTCTGTCAGCGCTTCGCTGGTGTCGATGTCGGGCAAGATGTGCAACACGCTCTTCTCTCGAAAGGCAGGCCGCCGATCACTCGGCAATCCGTACCGTACGTTACGGTTCGGCATATTGCGCATTCCAAGGCCGCACGCAAGAGGACGAGAGCAAAATATCTGCAAGTGGATGAGCGTTGCCGCGCGCGACAGCCTCGCCTAGTCGCCGGCTGGCGGTTGACGCAGCCGTCCAAGCAATGCCGAGACCATGGTCAGCTCATCCGCCGACAATTTGGCGCCTACCAGTTCCGCAATCGAGCGTCCGTAGACAGCCCACATCTGGCGGCGTATCTCTCGCCCGCTGGCGGTGATGCGGATGGTCTGGCCACGGCCGTCATCGGCCACCGGCAGCTTCTCCACCAGTCCGTCGGCCTCTAGGCGGGCCAGAAGCCGAGAGATGTTGTATTGCGCGAACAGCGTGCGCTCGATGAGCTGGAACGGCCGCAGCCCGCCCTCACCCGCCTCGGCGAGCTCATGCAGCACGTCGTACCAGGCAAGCGGCGGCAGGCCGGCGGCCTTCAACGCCTCCTCGGCGCTTTCCATCAGCTGGCGCGAAACGCGCATCAGGCGAGCCCAGGCCTTGATGGCTTCGGGCGAAGGCGTGGCTTTCTCGGTCATGGCGCATTCCTAGACGATAGATGCAATTGCATCAAGCTTGACGGTCGATGCATGTGCATCTATATAGATGCAATTGCATTAACCCTGGAAAGCCGATCCGATGAAACACGAAACCTGCACACGCGCCGACAAGCTCATTCTCGTCAGCCATCACCTTTGCCCCTATGTGCAGCGCGCCGCGATTTCGCTGGCCGAAAAGGGCGTGCCGTTCGAGCGCGTCGATATCGACCTCGCCAACAAACCGGACTGGTTCAAGGCGATCTCGCCGCTCGGCAAGGTGCCGCTGCTGCGGGTACAGCGAAATGGTGAGGAAACGGCGATCTTCGAATCGGCCGTCATCCTCGAATTCCTCGAAGAGACGCAGGCCAACCCCCTCCACCCTGTCGATCCCTATGCCCGCGCCCGTCATCGCGCCTGGATCGAGTTCGGTTCGGCAACCCTCAACGCCATCGGCCGGTTCTATTCAGCCTCGACCGAGGCTGGCTTCCTTGCCGAATCCAGCGCGCTGTCCGCCATGTTCGATCGCCTCGAAGCCGAGCTGGCGGACGAGCCCGGCGGACCCTGGTTCGCCAGCAAGCACTTTTCGCTGGTCGACGCCGTTTACGGTCCGGTCTTCCGCTATCTCGATGTCTTCGACCGCATCGGTGATTTCGGCATTCTGGACGGCAAACCGCTCGTCCGAGCCTGGCGCAAGGCGTTGAGTGAACGCCCGTCGATCAGGCAAGCCGTGGCGCCGGACTATCCGCAGCGCCTGCATGCTTTCCTGCAAGCGAAGGGATCGCACCTTTCAGGCCTCATCCGGAAAAACGATCCAGCCACCGCGCTTCGGTCAGCCCAATCCGCTTGAACGGATCGATCACCGTACCGGCCACCATCGAGGCGAGAAACTGCGGCGCCGGCGGGATTTTTGCCACCGTCGCCACCAGCCTGTCGCGGATCAAGGGCAGCGCCACCGAATCCGACTGGTAGAACGGCGTGAATGCCAGCGACAGCGCCTGGAAGATGCGGACATGCCAGCGCCGCGCCTTCGCATAGGCCTCCAGTGCTGCGTCGACACTCGTTGTCCGCACCAGCGCATGGCTGAGCGCCGCCGCGTCGAGCAGCGCCATGTTCGCCCCTTGCCCGAGTTGCGGACTGGTGGAATGCGCCGCGTCGCCGATGACGGCCAATCGCCTACCGGCCGGGAGCTTCATCGTGTGGTGGCCGTAGCGGGCCAGCGAGAGCTGGTCGAAACTGTCGATCTGGCTGGTGAACGCCTCGCTCTGTGGCCACAGCCGGACCACCCTTTCCTTCCAGGCGTTCAGGCCGCGGACGCGCACCTCATCGGCATCCGACGGCTTCAGGCTCCAGAAGAAGGCCGCCATCTTTTCAGCGCCCGGCTGCGGCCGGCCGACCGGCAGCACGCCGATCATCACGCTCGCTTTGTCGTAGCGTTGCAGCAGCGCATGCTCATCGAAACCGTCGCCGCGCCAACCAAGCGCGGCCCAGAACGCGCCATAGGTGAGTGCTCTTGGCTCGCCTGGAGCGCTCGCGCGGCGCAGTTTCGAGCGCGAACCGCTGGCGTCGATGACGAGGTCGAACGGCCCTGCCCTTCGTCGGTTGCCGCATATCAGCGTCGCCCGTTCGCCGGTCTCCAGAGCCTCGATCTCGACGCCGGTCTCGATGGCGATCGCCTCGCGCTGCGCGGCGCGGAAAAGCACGCCGAACAAGGCCGCCCGGTGCACCGCCAGCCCGAAGCGGCCACCGCGTTGCGCATCGTAGCGGACATCGAGCACCGTACGGCCCGTGGAAGCATCGGCGCCATGCAGGCGGTCGATACGGCTGCCCAGCGCGAGTATGTCGTCAAGCAGGCCAAGATCGGCCAGGACCGTCAGCCCTGTCGGCTGCAGAATCAGCCCGGAGCCGACCGGCTTCGGCTCATCGAAGCGCTCGAAGACCGTGACCCGATGCCCGGCACGCTTGAGATAGAGCGCCATGGCCAATCCCGCCGGCCCGGCGCCGGCAATTGCTATGTCGTAGGAAATGCCAATGCCCCCAAGCCGAACTGGCCGGGACAATCCTTCAGCCGCCCGACGAAATCAAGCCGCGGGTTTTAACTGCCGTTCAAGCCTGCATGGCATCAAAGCCGGAACGCGCGTCGCGCACCGCGTCATGATTGAGTTCGGCCCATAGGATCAGCTGATGCAAGGCGCCGAACATCGAATGCCCGAGATCGGTCAGGCTGTATTCGACGCTCGGCGGCTTGGTCGGGAACACTTCGCGATGCACATAGCCGTCACGCTGCAAATCATGGAGCGTCTGCGTCAGCATGCGCTGTGAGATATCGGGCACCAGCCGCCGCAATTCGCCAAACCGATAGGGCTTTTCGGCCAGCGCCATCATCAGCAGCGAGCTCCATTTGCCGCTCACCCCCTGGATGACATCGCGGACTGGACAATTTGCAAAATTGCCGCCGCCGGAGATTGCCTTGTAGACCTCCATCTTCGATCTCAGATTGACGATCTTGCTGTCCACCGCTGGTTCCCTGCGCCTGCCTACCTCCCGAAAAACTGCCTTCTTTACGGCCCAGGGTCAATTCCTATTTTAGTGCTGGTCTCTTTTTGAGACTGCCACTCGAGCCGCCTTAGCGGCGCAATGTCAGGATCTTCCATGACCGAAACCCTTCTCGTCACCGGCGCTTCCGGCCAGCTCGGCCGCGGCGTCATCAACCACCTGCTGGACACGTTCAAGGTCCCCGCGGGCCGGATCATCGCCGCCACCCGCAATCCGGAAAACCTTGCCGAGTTGGCGGCGCGAGGTGTCATCACAAGGGCGGCTGACTTCGACGACACACTATCGTTGGAGGCTGCGTTCAAGTGCGCCGACAGGGTGCTGATCATCTCGACCGGCGAGATCGACCTGCTTCACGGCAAGCGCCTGAGGCAGCATGAGAACGCGGTTGCCGCCGCGAAGAAGGCCGGCGTTTCCCACCTTCTCTACACCTCGATGCCGAATCCAGAACCGGTTTCGCCGGTGCTGTTTGCCAATGATCACTACGGCACCGAGCAGGCGATCAAGGCGAGCGGCATCCCCTACACGATCTTCCGCAACGGCTGGTACCAGGAGAACCTGTTCATGGCCCTGCCGCACGCGATCGCTTCGGGAAAATGGTACACCTCCGCCGGCGACGGCCGCATGGCGCACGGTGCGCGCGACGACATGGCGGCAGCGATCGCCGCCGGCCTCGCTGCCGCATCAAGCGAAAGCGAGACCTACACCTTGACCGGCCCGCAGGCCTACACGACGGCCGAGATTGCCGCCCTGGTAAGCGAGGTCACCGGCAAGCCGCTAGATGTCGTGCAGGTTCCGGATGAAGCCCTGACCGAGGGCGTGAAGGCGGCTGGCGTTCCCGAGGACTTTGCCCGCATCATCGTGTCATTCGACGCCAACACGCGTTCCGGCCGCATCGCCATGGTGACGGACGCGGTCGAGACGCTTTCCGGCCGAAAGTCGAAGACGCTGAAGCAGTTCCTCGAGGCAAACAAGGCCGCGCTGGCCGGTTGAAGCGGAGTGACATGGACTGTGCCGTGAAGCACAGTCCATTCGCCGATCCGCCAGGACATGTCCTAGATCGCCACCTGCGTGCCGATCTCGACCACGCGCCCGGTCGGGATTTGGAAATACTCCGTCGCATCGGCCGCCGTGCGCGCCAGGCCGATGAACAGCCGATCCTGCCACACCGGCATGCCGGAATTGGGCGAGGCCTTGAGCGAACGCCGTGACAGGAAGAACGAGGTCGTCATGATGTCGAACTTCCAGCCCTGCTTGCGGCAGATCGCCAGCGCGCGCGGGATGTTCGGCTGCTCCATGTAGCCGAAGGTCAGCGTCACCCGCATGAACAGCTCGTTGACCGTCTCCATCTTGA